>CAXRAF010000001.1:0-3799 GCA_964228485.1 Alteromonadales bacterium
CAGTCGCCAGAGCAAAGAATACCGCGAGCCATTTCATGCCCAGCGCCTTGTCCATGTAATACATTGGACCACCAGACATCTGACCATTGTCGTCCTTTTCACGATATTTGTGTGATAAGGTCACCTCGACAAACTTAGTCGTCATACCCATGAACGCTGTGGCCCACATCCAGAACAATGCCGCTGGGCCACCTAGGAAAATAGCCAGACCTACACCGCCAATGTTACCAGTACCAACCGTACCTGACAGTGCGGTGGTCAATGCACCAAAGTGAGTGGTATCTCCTTCGTCAGTCTTCTTATCAAACTTGCCTCTAACAACAGCAATAGCATGTTTGAAGAATCGAATTTGGGGGAATTTCAGATAAATGGTGAAGAAGAAACCGGTACCGAGTAGCAACCAGGGAAAGTAGGCTGCTGAGCCCAAAAATTGGTCCAGCCATAAAATAAGTTCGTTAAACGCGTTCAAGGTATCCCCCCATTGTTTATAATAATAACTGCAGTTATATTTATTGTTGTAACTGTACTGGCACAAAATAATGGATCGACTGGCAAAAGTACAGAGAACAAGCTACTGGATACGTAAATCTATGCAATCAGAACCACAAAATAATACGACAGAAGAATTAACTGCCAAGAAAAAGAAAAAAAAGGATCCACGAGACCGTGTAACACCGGATGCATTTAAGGTTTCTGACGATGTTCTCGGTATGCCACTCGCGACTCCGAAGCGCCGAGCTCTGGCCATTTTTATCGATTTTTTGATCATACAACAACTTAGTCAGATGGGCTCGATCATACTCGGACTCTGTGTGGCGGCTATGCTGTTCATTCTGTCATCACAAAAGAAAAATAAATCCGTCGGGCGTGGTTTACGCGATTATGCCAAGTACCTTGGTATCGCGATATTGGTTGGCATTGTGAGTTATGAAATTTATCGTGTGCAAACCGATCAGACACTAGATTGGTTCAGAACGGAAGCACCGGAAACTCATGAGTTCAAAGTCGACAGCTCATTGCCCGTTGATCAGCAACTCGCTTCAGCACTGGAAAGAATTGAGGATTACGAAGAGCAAGATAAAGACATGGTTGATCTGGTCGAGCAGATGGCGCAGCAACTCGGTTACGGCTTTGGCTGGGCTGCGGTTTATTTCACCCTGTGTTTATACCTGAGCAATGGCCAAACCTTTGGCAAGTGGATTTGTCGGATCAAAGTTGTGCAACTCGACGGGGAGCGTATCGGGATCTGGTCCGCACTAGGCCGTTACGGCGGTTATGCCGCCTCGTTTGTGACTGGCCTTAGTGGCTTTTTCCAAATCTATTGGGATGCAAATCGACAAGGACTGCATGACAAGGTTTCGAGCACCGTGGTGATTTGTTTACGGCGCTCGAGGAAGTATGGTTTGAATTAGCCGCCTACTAGCGCCAGGAGTACGCCTGCTGCAACGGCTGAACCAATCACACCTGCAACATTAGGGCCCATCGCGTGCATTAACAGGAAGTTATGGCCATTAGCCTCGAGACCGACTTTATTCACCACGCGTGCCGCCATTGGTACCGCTGAGACACCGGCTGCTCCGATCAAAGGATTAACCTGCCCATTCGTAAGTCGTGACATCAACTTACCCATCAGCACGCCCGCCGCCGTTCCGATAGCAAAAGCAGCCATACCTAATACTAGAATCCCGAGTGTTTCAACCGTCAGGAAAGTCTCAGCGCTGAGTTTCGAGCCAACCGCCAAACCCAAAAATATCGTCACGATATTGATAATTTCATTCTGTGCGGCATGACTCAGACGGTCAACCACACCCGACTCACGCATTAGATTACCCAAGCAGAACATACCTATCAGAGGCGCGGCTGTGGGCAGAAGCAGTGCACAAAGCAATAATATGAGTAATGGAAAAATTACTTTTTCGAACTTTGACACATGACGCAGTTGTTTCATTGTGATCTGGCGTTCTTTTTCGGTTGTCAGTGCTTTCATAATGGGTGGCTGTATTAGCGGCACCAATGCCATATATGAATAGGCAGCGATCGCAATTGCCCCAAGCAAATCGGGTGCTAGTTTAGATGCCAGGAAAATGGCCGTTGGTCCATCAGCACCCCCAATGATGGCGATAGCTGCGGCATCTTTAAGGGTAAAATCAAATCCGGGCACAGCATTCAGTGCCAATGCGCCAACAAGTGTGGCAAAAATACCAAATTGTGCTGCTGCACCAAGGAACAGTGTGCGAGGATTAGCGATAAGCGCTCCGAAGTCGGTTAGAGCACCAACCCCCATGAAGATGAGCAGCGGAAATATACCCGTATCAATGCCGACATAGTAGACATAATAAAGCAGACCACCGGGGTCAGAAATACCGGCTTGAGGGATATTAGATAAAATCGCACCAAAGCCAATGGGCAACAATAATAATGGTTCAAACCGTTTAACGATGGCTAAAAAGATCAATACGGAACCCACCAGCATCATTAACGCCTGACCCCAGGTCATGGCGGCGATGCCGGTTGATAGCCAGAGTGTTTGTAAGCCGTCCATCAGGCTTGAATTTCCATTAAGACGTCGCCCACAGCGACTGAATCACCCTCTTTTGCTGAAACAGTGGCTACCGTTCCTGAACTGGTGGCTCTGACTTCGGTTTCCATTTTCATCGCCTCAAGGATCATTACCACATCATCTTTGGCAATAGTATCGCCGGCCGAAACCAGCACTTTGAAGATATTGCCTGACAAGGGTGATGAGAGTGGTTCAAGATTACCTGTTGCCGGCACGGCGGCTTGTGCAGGTGCAGTAGCGGCTGCTGGCGTAGCTGATGTCACTTCACCAGATGGTGATACCTGAACATTGTAATTTTGGCCATCCACATTAACCACATAGGCTGCAGGACCTGATGTCGAAGCTGAGGTTGATGCTGGCGTTGATGCAGCCGCTGTCGGTGCCGGATCTGCCGAAGGAGCTGGCTCGAAGGCTGAGGGATCATCACGATTGATCAAAAATTTCAGACCAATTTGTGGGAATAAGGCATAGGTTAGTACATCATCGATTTTATCATCGGCCAGACGAATACTATGCTCAGATGCTAAATCATCAAATTCCGCGGTTAATTTGTCGAGTTCATCATCGATCAAGTCCGCCGGACGAACGGTAATCGCCTCGGCTCCATCCAGTACTTGCTGTTGCAGTGCTTCATTCACTGGAGCCGCAGTGGCACCATACTCACCCTTGAGAACGCCGGCAGTCTCTTTAGTAATAGTCTTATAGCGTTCCCCTGTAAGCACATTGATCACAGCCTGAGTACCTACGATCTGTGAGGTAGGCGTTACTAGTGGAATATAGCCGAGATCCTTACGTACCCGGGGAATTTCCTCAAGCACCTCATCAAGTTTGTCAGCCGCTCCCTGCTCTCTTAACTGGTTTTCCATGTTGGTCAGCATGCCTCCGGGCACCTGAGCCAATAAAATTCTCGCATCGACGCCTTGTAAACTACCCTCCCATTGAGCATATTTCTTTCGTACTGGGCGAAAATACTGGGCAATCTCTTCAAGCGCAGTTAAATCAAGACCGGTTTCGCGATCCATTCCCTCAAAGATCGACACCAATGTTTCTGTAGGGCTGTGACCATAAGTCATACTCATGGATGAGATCGCGGTATCGATCATATCAACATCGGCTTCGACCGCTTTTACTAGGGTTGGCACGCTTAAACCGGTGGTTGCATGGCTGTGCAGGGCTACTGGAATCTCCAGCACCTCCTTCAGACGACTTACCAACTCAAAAGCATCATAAGGTTTAAGT
>CAXRAF010000002.1:0-6533 GCA_964228485.1 Alteromonadales bacterium
CTCTTTCCCTACACGACGCTCTTCCGATCTTCGCAAGAATATTCCGTCACTCTGCAAATCCTATTCTTGATGTCGGTGCTGACAATTTTGCCAGCCTTCGTCATCATGATGACCTCATTTACGCGCATCACGATTGTCCTGGGAATCCTGCGCAGAGCGATTGGTTTGCAACAAACACCTTCTAATCAGGTATTGATTGGTCTGGCCCTGTTTTTAACCATTTTCACCATGGCACCGGTATTTGAACGGATAAATACTGCGGCAATACAGCCCTATCTTGAAGAGGATATGGGTCTGGTTCCGGCGATTAAAGCCGCCGAACAGCCGCTGCGTGAGTTTATGTTGGGGCAAACCCGAAGAACTGATTTAGAGCTATTTATTCGATTATCAAAAGAGCCGGTAGCCAACTTGGAAGAGGTGTCATTCTGGGTCTTGGTGCCATCTTTTGTTACCAGTGAGTTAAAAACAGCCTTTCAGATTGGATTTTTATTATTCATTCCGTTCCTGGTTATCGATATGGTGATTGCCTCGCTATTGATGGCCATGGGTATGATGATGTTGTCACCACTGGTCATCTCGCTGCCATTTAAAATTATGCTGTTCGTGCTCGTTGATGGCTGGGCACTCACAATTGGCACCCTAGCCGGAAGTTTCGGGATGTAGCTATGACGCCGGATATTGTAATCGACATATTCCGCGAAGCATTATCGATTGTGATCATGCTGGTTGTTGCCATTATCGCGCCGGGTCTGTTAACAGGCTTATTGATAGCCATCTTTCAGGCTGCCACCAGCATCAACGAACAAACTCTATCTTTCTTACCACGTTTGATTGCCACCCTGACTACCTTGAGTATTATCGGCAGTTGGTTTTTCGGCACCATTGTTGATTTATTCGAACGGCTCATGTTGAGCATACCGACCTTGATAGGCTGACGCTATGGATGCAACGATCGGTTTAGAATTCAGTCAAATCGAGGCCTTCATCAAGTCTTTTTTGTGGCCTTTCATCCGGATTTCGGCCATGACGATGTCAATGGTCGTTTTGGGTTCGGCTATTTTATCAAAACAAAAGCGCATCGCGGCCTCAATCGCCATCACTGCGGTGATTATCCCCGTTCTACCGCCAATGCCAGAAGTCGCGATGATGGGGTATCAGGGTTGGGCCATTACCATACAACAGCTGTTTATTGGCGTGGCCATTGGTTTTACCAGCCGTCTGATCTTCGAAACCTTCATCGTCAGTGGCCAAATTGTCGCCATGTCATCAGGCCTGGGCTTTGCCATGATTAATGATCCCTCTAGTGGTATTGCGATTCCGGCTGTAGGTCAGTTCTTTTTGATGATGGCAACGCTGGTATTTCTGGCTGTTGATGGCCATTTACTCATGATTGATATCGTCATTCGTAGTTTCTACACCTTACCGGTCTCTACCGAGGGGATTAGCATGGCGGCCCTGAGTGGTCTGTTTTCTCTGGCAGGAGACATGTTTAATGTAGGGATGCGCATGGCTCTGGCAGCGGTGATCTCTCTACTGATGGCTAATCTGACCTTTGGTATTCTGACTAAGGTAGCGCCGTCGTTAAATATTTTCGTTATTGGTTTCCCAATGATCCTCACAGCAGGTCTGTTAATTCTGTGGTTCACAATCAACAGTTTTGACTACTACTTCAACATGCAGTTTTTCAACGGCATGGATTTGGCCTGTCAATTCGTCAAGCTGGAGTGCACAAATGGCTGAAAAAGACGGACAGGAACGTACCGAGGAACCCACGGAGAAAAAGAAAAAAGACTCCCGGGAGAAAGGCCAGGTTGCCAGATCGCGTGAGCTCAACTCGGCTGCGTTAATGATTGTTGGTGGTTTAGTATTTATGGGTATGGGTGGTCAGACGGCCATCGGGATTACCGAAATATTGGAACAAAATTTTAAATTAAGTCGTGCTGATATATTTGACCCCAACACACCGATGTCATTCTTGGGAGCCTCGCTTGAGCAATCTTTTTCCATCCTAATCCCAATTATGATTGCCCTAGTCGTGGTCGCCATCATTGCGCCGTGTGCGATTGGTGGTTTCACCTTTAGCTGGAAGGCGGCAGCGCCTAAATGGAACAAAATGTCACCGGCCAAGGGATTCAAGCGCATGTTTGGCACCAACGCCCTCATGGAACTTGTTAAAAGTATTGCTAAGTTCGCTGTTGTAGGCGGTTTTGCTGCTTTTTACTTGAGTGGGCAATTTAATACCTTCATGGGTTTAGGTCATGGCTCACTTGAGACCGAGTTAGCCCATGGGTTAACGCTACTTGGACAATCATTTCTTGTCATCGCTCTGTCCTTGCTAATCATTGTCGCAATTGATGTGCCATATCAACTGTGGAACCACAAGCGACAACTGAAAATGACCAAGCAAGAAGTGAAAGACGAGAATAAAAATACCGAAGGTAAGCCCGAGGTCAAAGGCCGTATTCGACAGCAGCAAATGCAGTTGAGTTACCGTCGTATGATGGCAGAGGTACCTAAAGCAGATGTGGTGATCACAAACCCGGAACACTTCTCTGTGGCACTGAAATATAATGATTCATTGGTGGCACCAGTGGTTGTGGCAAAGGGTGTTGATCACGTAGCCATGAAAATTCGTGAAGTGGCGGTCCGTCATGACATTCCAATTTTTGCTGCACCACCACTTGCACGGGCTATTTACTACAACACTAAAATTGATCAGGCGATCCCAGAGGGTCTATATCTGGCCGTTGCCCAGGTACTGGCATATGTATTCCAGTTACAAGAATTTCGCAATGGTAAAGCAAGCAAACCAAGTAAGGTATCTGATTTAGAGATACCAGATGAATTAAAACGCTGAGGTTTATGAAGTATGGATATCAGTATTAATAACAAAACAACGTCAATTCCACTGGTTGGACTAGGAACGCCAATTCTACTCGTCATGATCTTGGCGATGATGACTCTGCCGATGCCACCATTTATATTGGATATCCTGTTTTCGTTCAATATCACTCTGGCGCTGATTGTGATTATGGTGACGGTATATACCCTCCGACCCTTACATTTCGCGGCTTTTCCCACCGTACTCTTAATTGCCACATTACTGCGCTTAGCGCTGAATGTCGGTTCGACCCGGGTGGTTTTACTTAATGGTCATAATGGACCAGGTGCTGCGGGAAGTGTGATTGAATCCTTCGGCGCGGTCGTCGTCGGCGGTAATTATGCGGTCGGTCTGGTGGTGTTCGCCATTCTCGTCATTATCAATTTCGTGGTGGTCACCAAGGGTGCTGGCCGTATATCCGAAGTAAGTGCTCGATTCACATTGGACGCCATGCCAGGAAAGCAAATGGCAATTGATGCCGATTTGAATGCCGGACTACTTACCCAGGAAGAAGCCAAATCCAGACGCGAAGAGGTGGCCAGAGAAGCAGATTTCTACGGGGCTATGGACGGTGCGAGTAAATTTGTCCGTGGTGATGCAGTAGCCGGTATTCTCATTCTGTTTATCAACATCATTGGTGGTATTGCCATCGGTATGGGACAGCATGATCTGGACTTTAGTACCGCAATGGAATACTACGCCTTGTTAACGATTGGTGATGGTCTGGTAGCACAAGTACCAGCATTACTCCTATCGACAGCTGCAGCAATCATGGTGACGCGTCAGAATTCGTCACAAGATGTCGGCACCCAGGTCGTATCACAACTATTTTCTAACCCGCGCTCGCTCTACATTGCAGCGGGTGTTCTTGGTATGTTAGGCATTATTCCTGGCATGCCACATGTAGCCTTTCTAACTCTGGCAGCGGTTGCTGCAACATGCGCTTATTTCGTGGCACAGGCTAATGAGAAGCGTAAAGCAGAAGAAACCGCGGTGGAAGAGGAAGACAAACCAGCTGAGGAAGCGACTGTCGCCCCAGAACGAAAGGAGCTGAGCTGGGATGACGTACAGCCAGTTGACCCGATCGGACTGGAGGTTGGTTACCGGCTAATACCATTAGTTGATCAGGCGCAAGATGGAAGTTTGATGGGACGTATCAAGGGTGTGCGCAAAAAATTATCACAGGAGCTGGGTTTCTTAATTCCCTCAGTACACATTCGCGATAATCTGGATCTAGCGCCGACGGCATACAAAATCACCCTGATGGGCGTTACAGCGGGGCAGGCTGAAATACACATGGATCGTCACCTAGCCATTAATCCGGGACAGGTATTTGGTGATATTCAAGGAATTAAGGGTAAAGATCCTGCCTTTGGCCTGGATGCTATCTGGATTGAAGAGGGGCAAAAGGATCAAGCCTCATCCCTTGGCTACACCGTTGTGGACGCCAGTACCGTTGTCGCGACGCACTTGAGTCAGATACTCCAGGATCATGCTCATGAGTTACTCGGACATGAAGAGGTTGAACAGTTATTGAAGATGCTTGAGCAGACGGCGCCTAAGTTGGTTGAGAATCTGGTACCAGACGCGCTACCGCTGGGTGTATTGGTGAAGGTATTGCAGAACTTATTGCAGGAGCAAGTGCCCATCCGCGATCTGAGAACAATCGCCGAAACTCTGGCGGAGTATGCTACCCGTAGTCAAGATCCCGCCGTTCTGACTGCTGCAGCACGAATCGCACTGTGTCGCATGATCGTTCAGAACATCAATAACGGTGCGGATGAGCTGAGTGTTATTACGCTTGAGCCATCACTGGAACAAATCTTGCTTCAGTCTACACAGGCATCAGAGGTCGATGCAGGCGGTATTGAGCCAGGATTGGCAGAGCGATTGCAGAAGTCGCTACAGGAAGTATCGCAAAGACAAGAAATTATGGGGCAAACCCCCGTGTTATTAACAGCACCGGGAATCAGACCAATACTGGCGCGATTTGCACGATTCGGAGTACCGAACTTACAGGTGCTGTCATATCAGGAAATCCCTGATAGCAAACAGGTAAAAATTGTGGCAACGGTTGGCCAATGACAACCCATTAGTGTGAGGAAAGAACCATGAAAATCAGACGCTTTTTTGCACCTGATATGAAAACAGCATTACGACAGGTCAGCGAAGAGCTGGGTCCGGATGCTGCCATTATGTCGAGCCGCAAAACAGATGGCGGAGTTGAGGTGGTTGCTGCACTGGATTACAGCATTGAGACAGCCACATCCGTTAAGCGAGACAAAACCACTGAACAAGAATCACCCATGACTAAACAGGTCGAGTGGTCACAGGAACCCAATCTGATTGCAATCAGAAATGAAGTTTCGGTATTAAAAGAATTACTGCAAGAGCAACTTGGCGAATTAGCTTGGGCCGACAAGCGCCGCAGAGAGCCCATTCAGTCGGCTATCGTCAGACGCATGGTGAGTATGGGCTTCACAACACCCATCGCGGATCAGTTTGCCTCACGTATCAATGCACCGGATGTTGATAGCGCCTGGGAGCAGTTATCAATGGAGTTGTCCCACGCGCTGCCACAGGCAACAACAAATTTGATTGAACATGGTGGCATATATAGCCTGGTCGGACCGACCGGCGTCGGTAAAACCACTACGCTGGCAAAACTGGCAGCACAGTATGTTTTGAAGCACGGTAATAAGGGTGTCGCTTTGGTAACCACTGATAGCTATCGCATAGCAGCACATGAACAATTGCGAACTTACGCCAACATTATGAATGTACCCATGCGTGTTGCGGACTCGGCAGAGAAGCTTGAAGAAATACTCGAGGAGTTTGCGGATAAAGAGTTGGTGATGATTGATACGGCCGGTATTAGTCAACGAGACAAGCGATTGGCGCAGCAAATGAATTGCTTGATGAACAGCGGCAAAAACATCGAGAGCTTTTTGGTGTTATCAACGACCTCACAAACCTCGGTATTACGGCAAGCAGTAAAAACTTTTGGTGTAATACCACTCAGTGGTGTTATCTTGACTAAACTAGATGAAACGATGAGTTTAGGTGAAAGTTTGAGTGCCGTGATTGCGAATCAGTTGAAGGTCTCATATATCACCAATGGACAACGAGTTCCAGAGGATATCGCAATTGCAAAACCGAATGAATTGCTGCGTTTGGCGGTTGACTTGGAAAAACAGATGCAACAGGATTGGATCACTGCAATGCACCGTCAACTGAGTTAAAATAATTGACGATGTATTTAGATCAAGCAAGTGGACTGAGATATATGAATAACCCGAAACCCGTCAAAGTGATTACCGTCTCCGGAGGCAAGGGAGGTGTTGGCAAATCAAACTTAACGGTCAATTTAGCTATGAGTCTGGCCAAGCGTGGTCAAAAGGTATTAATTATGGATGCCGATCTGGGTCTGGCAAACATTGATATCATGCTCGGACTACGGGTTGAGAAGAACTTGTCTCACCTAGTGAAGGGAGAATGTACCCTAGATGAGATCATCATCGAAGGTCCATCGGGTGTGAAAATTATTCCTGCTTCCTCAGGTACTAAAGAAATGGCACAGCTCTCAGAGATGGAGCATGTCGGTCTTATTCGTGCCTTTAGTGATTTATCTGATGATATCGACACCTTGATT
>CAXRAF010000003.1:0-9475 GCA_964228485.1 Alteromonadales bacterium
TGCGGGTGTAGCTTGTGTTGTTGTGTCTTGAGCCTCGATAGCCTGCTCAACATCCGTTACTCGGGCCTCGTCCTGTTCCTCCACAGAAGTGGTTTCAAGCGCTAGTTCCGGCTCCAATTTCGATAAGTCTTGGATTTCCGAAAGTGTCGGTAACTGATCCAGACTCTGTAAGTTGAAGTAGTCGAGAAATTGTTTCGTCGTGGCATACATAGCCGGCCGACCCGGGGCATCGCGGTGTCCGACGACATGCACCCACTCGCGTTCCATGAGCGTTTTAATGATATTGGTTGAAACACTGACGCCACGAACCTCTTCGATATCTGCCCTTGTCACCGGTTGCCGGTAGGCGATTAGTGCTAACGTCTCGAGCATGGCGCGCGAGTAGCGTTGGGGTTTCACTTCCCATAACTTAGCGACATATTGGCCATATTCACTGCGCCCTTGATAACGGAATCCAGTGGCAACCTCAACTAGTTCAATACCACGGCCAGAGCAGTCTTCAACAAGCGCCTTAATCTGTTTACGCACTTCATTGATCGAAGGTCTGGGCTCTTCTGTAAATAGGTTGGTAATCTTCTCAGCTGATAAAGGTTTTCCAGCTGACATCAGGATTGCCTCGATCGCATTTTTTAGTTTTATCTCATCCACGTCACAATTACCTGTCATTAGTTGGTTTCTTGCACATCTTGTTGCGCCACTTTCAGATGAATCGGCCCATAGGGCTCTGTTTGAACGACCTCGATCAGTTTCTCTTTCAGCAACTCCATCATGCCCATGAAGGTCACAACAACCCCCATCTTACCTTCCTTTGCATTAAACAATTGGTAGAAGTGCATAAAGTCATTCTGCTTAAGCGACTCAAGGATAGTCGACATCTTTTCTCGCACCGACAGCACATCGCGCTGAATGTGATGACTGGTAAACAGCTCTGCACGTCCCAGAACATCGGTCAGTGCAATAATCAGCTCTTTCATGTCTACTGGCACCGGTTGTTTTTTAATCTTAAACTCTGGTGGTTTAATCTCAGCCACATAATTCTCACGCTCGAGACGTGGCAATTCATCAATATCTTCAGCGGCCTGTTTGAAGCGCTCATACTCCTGCAGGCGTCGGATCAGATCCGCCCGTGGATCATCTTCATCTTCAACCTCATACTCCGGTCGTGGTAGCAGAACCTGTGATTTAATCTCTGCCAGCATCGCTGCCATGACCAGATACTCCGCTGCGAGCTCCAGATCGAGCGCCTTCATCAGTTCCACGTATTCCATGTACTGGGCGGTGATTTCAGCGATTGGAATATCAACAATTTCCAAATTCTGACGACGGATAAGATACAGCAATAAATCCAGTGGACCTTCAAAAACCTCAAGTATGACTTCTAAGGCATCGGGTGGGATATAGAGATCATTGGGTACAACACTAATTGCTTCACCACGAACAATCGCAAATGGCAGTTCCTGTTGCGAATGATGCGGTGCCTGTGGTGTTTTGTTGGTATCGTCACTCATATCATTACTCAAATGCGGTCACATCTCCTGCGCCCTGACGAACGATAATGGGTAAGTCTTCAGTCATATCGATAACCGAGGTTTCTTCATTACCACAATAACCACCATCGATGATTAAATCTACCCGTCCATCCAATTCAATACGTATATCATACGGATCGGTCAGTAACTCATCATGCGATGGCAAAATCAGGCTGGTGCTCATCATTGGCTCTCCTAAAGCATCCAGTATTGCCAAAGCAATATTATTATCCGGAACACGTAAACCCAGTGTTTTTTTCTTTGGATGAACCAGCCTGCGGGGTACTTCCGAGGTCGCTCTGAGGATAAATGTATAGGCACCGGGAGTGTGGTGCTTCAGTAATCGAAATGCCTGATTGGTCACACGGGCATAGTTCGCCAACTCAGACAAATCACGGCATACCATGGTCATATGATGGTGCTCATCCAGATGCCGAATGCGGCGAATCCTATCGAGAGCCGATTTATCACCCAGTTGGCAACCCAAGGCATAGCCAGAATCAGTCGGATATACAACAATACCCCCCTTGCGTATGATACTGACCGCCTGGTTGGTCAACCTGGGTTGAGGATTTTCTGAATGTATTTGAAAGAACTGAGTCATCGATTTACCGCGAGTGGCCTGTCTGTTGCCGAATTCAGCAGTGACAGGTTGTTATTCTATTACAACAGCAGATTATACATTAATCAGGCTGATTCTATACCATGAATTGTGCCCAGACAGGAGTTAGTTCTGGATCAATTTGACTAAAACGTCCAGGAACAGCCCAGGTTTGTTTCATGTGATGAAAATCTGAGCCAACCGACGCCTGAAGTTGATGCGTTATAGCCAGTCTTTTAAGCCATGACTTATGATTTAAATTCAAACCGGAGTAATTAACTTCAAGGGCATCCCCTCCCTGCTCGGCAAACAGCTGAACTATCTCACTAATCTTGGTAGAGGAATAACGGTACTTGGTTGGGTGAGCCAGAATCACCGCCCCGCCTGCAGCGTGAACCGTATCGATCACCGTTTGCATCGCAGGCCAATCTGCACGACGCCAGACTTTACCTGAGCGACCTAAATAGCGCTTGAATGCCGCTTGAAAGTCTTTCGCAATGCCTAACTCGACTAAAGCTTTTGCCAGATGCGTGCGACAAATGACTTCCCCAGTGACCTGCTTAGATAATGTCTCTGAGATATCAGGCAGACCTATCTTTTGCAGACGCGCAATTATCCACTCAGCGCGCTGATTTCGCGCATTTTGATTCTGCTCAAGCAGGGCTTTAAGCGCTGTGTTCGTTGGATCCACAGCCATCGCCACCAGATGTAACTCTTTACCCTCTAACTGACAGCTAATCTCTACCCCGGGTATGATCTTCATCGGGCAAGTAGTCGGAATATCATCATATGCCGCTAAACTATCGTGATCGGTGATACTGAATACCTCAACACCCTTAGCCTGAGCAAAATCCAATAACTCAGCGACCGTCAACTCACCGTCTGAGTGGCGCGTGTGAGAATGAAAATCAACCATTTGATAGGACATATTACGGTGTTTATCCGTTGTGTTTAGCGAACATGAACATGGGTGGAGAAAATGTAGCACACAACCACTACGAAAGGATACAATTCACCGGTCATTAAAGCGCACAGGATTTTACATTGGACAATAGTCAACGAATTGAATTAATGCAGGAAAAACTAGCGACACTCGAGCCAAGTCATTTAGTTATTATTGATGAATCACATCTGCATGCCGGACATGCTGGCGCCAAGGAAGGTAAAGGCCATTTTCGTCTGCAAATCGCCTCATCACAGTTTGCTGGCTTACGTTTAATTCAGAGCCACCGCCTGATTTATGCCGCACTGGGTGACATGATGCAAACAGACATACATGCTCTGAGTATAGAATTGGTCTCAGATTAGCTACCCAGATGAAGGCGATGGTTGTACTGATCATCACGACTAAACCAGGCGTGATGCACTTTGCCAATGCCATGCTTAAAATACATCTTCAGGCACTCACCGACGACAGGAAAGGCGAGTTCTTGCCAGGGAATTTCATGCTCGGCATATAGCCCAACCTCCAGACTTTCAGGTCCGGCAGAGACCTCATCATCGGTGAGTTCACCTGCAAACATCAAATAGACTTGAGAAATGTACGGCATACTAAACACAGCAAACAGTGACACATCATGAGCTTTGGCATAGGCCTCTTCGTAAGCCTCTCGACATGCGGCCTCGGCAACAGTCTCACCATTTTCCATAAATCCTGCCGGAAGTGTCCACAAACCATAACGTGGTTCGATCGCACGCTTACAGAGTAATACACGGTCACCACGAGTCAGTATGGCACCACAGACATTATTGGGGTTTTGATAATGAATGTGCTGACAGTCCTCGCAAACGTAACGCTCACGATTATCGTCCTCTGGAACTTTCAGAGCAACTGACGAACCACACTGACTACAGAATTTCACACTTTACTCACTGTCTTTGTATTTATTAAACCAGGTTAAGATATGCCCCACTTTACGCGCCAAATTAGAGGGCTTGGCTGCGATACCGTGGTAAGCACCCTGAATGCGCACAAAAGCACTTTCTACACCTTGCAACCGCAGCGCACCATAATACTGCTCAGATTCTGCCATGGGCGTTCTGACGTCTAACTCACCGGTCAGTACCATGGTCGGAGTTTTGACATTGCCCACTAACGATAGCGGAGAACGCCGCCAATACTGGTCATAATCATTCCATGGCAGGTCAGTAAACCAATACCGAGTCATGAAGGTGTAGATATCCGAGGTACCGATCATACTGACCCAATTAATGACCGGTTTAGCTACCACCGCGGCTTTAAATCGATCCGTCTTGCCAATGATCCAAGCTGTCAGGACACCCCCTCCGGAGCCCCCCGTAACAAATAGATTGTCGGCATCGACATAGCCCTTTGCTATTACACCATCGACCATATCCATGAGGTCATTGTAATCCTCGGATGGGTAGTTCTTATCAATAGTATTGGCAAATTCCTCACCATAGGAGGTTGAACCGCGTGGGTTACCGTAAACCACCACATAACCAGCGGCGGCGAATAGCTGCACCTCTGTGGAGTACTCAGGACCATAGGCCGTGTGAGGACCACCGTGTATTTCCAGAATCAAGGGATACTTCTTTGTTGCATCAAACTTGGGCGGCTTTACAATCCATGCCTGCAGATCACGATTATCGACAGAACTTTTCACGGTCAATAATTCCGGTTTGTTAACGGTTTTATGCGCAAACACATCGCGATTTAAATCGGTGAGTTTAGACACTTTACCGCGCCGATTAACCAGCGCCAGATCAGCGGGTCGGTCACCATACGAATGGGTGTAAACAACAACACCATTAGCAGCAATATCATATTGACCAGAGGCATAAGGACGGCCAATGCTCAAACCACCCAAGGCATCTGTCTTATCGGTCATTTTGCCGGCGAGTGAGACATAAGCGACGTGTTTCTGACCCAGATCGTTATAGCTAAAATATAAGCCTTTACTGTTTTTAGCCCAAGTGATGTCATTGGCTGAGCGGTCTAAGTCAGGGGTTAAACTTTTAACATTCGAGCCATCGGTGTTCATGACATACAGTTGAGTGATCTGATTTGATTTACCATTGTCAATAAATCCTGTAAACGCAATGCGCTTACCATCGGGACTGATATGCGGGTTTGTCTCGGGACCAGTGGTATCTGTTAACTTTGTTAGTTCACCGGTATTTACGTTAACAGCATGAAGGTCACTGTTAAAAATATCAAAGTCATAATCTTTGCGCGTGTTTGCAGAAACAATAATTTGCTTAGCATTAGCTGTCCAGGCGAGAGCGCCGGCAAAATCGTGACTGCCATGGGTTATCTGGCGTGGCGTACCACCGATAGCTGGCACCACATAGACATGCATGTTGCCGGGTCGGTTCATGCCAGCACCGTCACGCTGAAACAATGTTTGTTCAATATACTGTGCATCTTCGGCCCACTTCGCCCCCTTAGGTTTGAATGACAGGCTAAATGCAGGCTTTTGTTTTGCTGGGGTAAACATCACGAACGCTAATTCTCGGCCATCAGGTGAGAAAGTCAGGCTGGTTGGGCTCATCGCAACATCAGTGACCCGGGTGGTATAGCCTGTCGCCAAATCGCGTAGGTAAATTTGCACTTTACCCTCTTTACTAGAGAGATAAGCCATTTTGCGGCCATCGGGAGAAAAAACCGGACTGAAATGATTCTTAGTATCAGACAATAGTGGCATATGATCTGAACCATCAAGATTAATCATCCATAGATTGCGTTTTCTCGAATCATTCATGATATCCATACTAACGCGCTCATAAATGACCGACTCACCGTTGGGCATAACAACCGGATTAGTCGCATATTCCAAATTGAAAATGTCTTCATAGGTTAATAAATCATGCGTTGCAGGATGATCATCTGAATGACCGGCATGCGTGGCGTTTGATAGTAGAATTGTCGATAAAGTCGTGATTATGATTACAGCGGCGCGAGGATTCATGTTACTCCCTAGTTGTTCTTTTATGTTGCATTGTGTAATACGTGTCCAAACAATTAACAGGACTTGGTTTGAGGTAAATAATTTAGCGATAAAAAATCCCGTGGATGGTTGGTCCACAGGATTTCTCAAATGAGTTTTAGTTGACGTTATGACACTTATTTATGTTGCTGATGCGTCATAAATGGCCTGAATCGACGAATCCATCATAGCGTTGAATTCATCATCGGTTTGTTGTGCGCTTAATCCTTCAGAGAGTGCACGCGAGAAACTGGCGATCATACCGTTGTTTTCGGACAGCATTTTATTTGCCACTTCACGGCTGTAACCGCCAGACAATGCGACCACTTTTAAAATGTTCGGATGATTAATACAATCCTCATAAAAATTCGCCTGCTCCGGTAGCGTCAGTTTGAGCATGACCAGTTGACCCTCATCCAGAGCGTCTAGTTCTGCCAATAATTCAGTTCTCAACAGTGCCTCTGCTTCGGCCTTCTCTGGACTATTGATATCAACCTCTGGCTCTATGATCGGAACCAAACCAGCCGCCAAGATTTGCTTACCCACTTCAAATTGCTGACTGACTACTGCCTTAACGCCGGTGGGATTAGCCATTTTGATGACCGAGCGCATTTTGGTGCCAAACACATCCTGAGCATTGGCTTTTGCCAGTAACTCACCAAGACCAGGCATGGGTTTCATGACCTGCGCGCCATTTTCTTCATCCGCCAGCCCCTTATCGACCTTGAGGAAAGGAACCACGTTCTTATTTTGCCACAGAAAATGGGCAGATGATTTGTCTTCGATCATTCTATCGAGTGTGTTCTCAAATAAAATAGCGCCGAGAATACGATCACCACCAAATGAAGGACTGGTAATGATGCGGGTTCTCATGGCATGAACACAGGCAAACATTTCGTCATCATTGCTGTAGGCTGATTCATCGACACCATATAACCTCAGCGCCTTTGGCGTACTTCCACCACTCTGATCGAGTGCGGCAATAAAGCCGGTAGTGGTTTTTATCTTATCGAGCATGGCTTGTTGAGCAGCTGATGGCATCATAGTCTCCTTATTATTTTGCTATGTAGATTGAATGTTTGTCTGATTGAGTATTGTGAGCTTTCTTCAGTGGTGCATAGAATAGAGTTATTATAAAGCAACAAAACAATAATCCAAGGCAAAGATATGGCATTAAATCATTGAATCTTTGTCGGACTGATATTACATCAAGGACTAATAAGATAGCGCAAGTCTGACAGCATATATCACAGGCCACTGTTATAATATTGTGAGTGTAATATACTTGGCCTGCAATTTTGCTGAATGAATTTGCTCCTTTAATTAGATGGATATTTTTTTATATATATGAATTTTGATGACAACCACATACCTTCACCCTGTGTTGAACTGTGCACACTCGATCTGGATGATATCTGTCTGGGCTGCCGACGCCATATAGATGAAATCATTGGCTGGCATACAGCATCAAACCAACAAAAGCAGCAGATCCTAGCTAACATTTCCAACCGCCGCCAACTCGACAAAAACGATTGAGCGCGTTATAAACTACTTATTAAGATATTTTACGGGGTTAACTGGCTTACCGCGCAAGCGTATCTCGAATCCCAAACCAACTTCTCCGGTTGGGCTAGTGCCGACACTGGCAATTTGCTGTCCTGCTTTAACGTTCTGTTTTTCTTCAATGAGTATATTGTCATTAAAGGCATAAGCACTGAGCAGATTCTGGTTGTGTTTAATGATAATCAGGTGCCCATAACCCACCAATCCATTACCACTGTATACGACTCTGCCTGATGCAACCGCTCTCACAGGGGTTCCTTTGGCCACCTTAAAGAAAAGTTGATTACCGGGCTTTTTCGCATGCGCGCGCGTTGATTCGATTGGCCACATCCACTTCTGTACATTGATGTTGCGATCATACTGACTTCGAGCTGCAGCGGGCTTGGGCGGATTAGCTGCCGGCTTCTTGCTCTTTTCTGCATTGTTTGTCGGGGTTGACTGATTTGTCGGCGACTGAGCCACCGAAGAATCGGGCGTTGTGGTTGGGGTAATTACCTGGCGACTGGGACGAATTATCTCGCCATTAGATGGGTGGATGACCTCACTGCCTAAAGTCAAATCATCGCTGAGAATAAGCTTCTGGCCTATTTGAATACGATAGGGTTCAGAAATTGCGTTCCTGCTAGCCAGTCCGCGATAGTTCAAGCCGTAACGAAACGCCACTGAATACAGGGTATCACCCTTTTTAACTGTGTAGCTAGATTCGGCAATAGCTGCCTGCTGCGGCTTACTGCCAGAGAGTGTCCTGACCGGCGCTTTGACAACAGGAGAGCACCCTGCCATCAGCAAAAACAACATGAGATAAAGTGTGATTGCTAGCCTATAAAACATAAACCAGATAAGCGATTACGATCAGAGCAAGCACTGTCCAACCGATGATATCAATCATGGAGCGTAACTTTTTCTCCATCGCCTCACCACCCCAGTAAATTAGGCCGGCGACCAGAAAGAAACGCCCTGCACGTCCAACTGCGGAAGCGAGGATAAAGGGCAATATAGCCATGTGCAGCGCGCCCGCAGAAACGGTGAATACTTTATAGGGAATTGGGCTGAAACCGGCAATGAAAACCACCCAGAAGCCATAATCCGTGAACCATGCGATGGCTTGCTCATAACGTGCCTGATAGCCAGCAGCTTCGATCATGGGGGCCACCACCAAATCGAATGCAAAGTAACCCAGCATAAAGCCGACAATACCACCGGCAACAGATGCCAGAGTCGTGATTGCTGCCAAAGACCATGCACGGTGGGGTTTGGCTAGTGCCATTGGCGCTAGCATGACATCTACAGGGATTGGGAAAATAATGGACTCGAGAAAGCTGATCAGTGCCAAATAACGAACTGCAAGTGGGTGGGTTGACCATTTCAGTACCCAATCATACATCGGGCTAAATATTTTCATTCAGTGCTTCCTGCGAGTAACGGCACAAAACGGACCTTCTCTAAATCATGATAGTCGAAATCTTCGCCGTTGCGTTGAATTAATTGTAACGTCTGATCTTGATGTTGCTGCCCTACTGGAATAATTAACACACCACCATCGGCCAGTTGCGCCAATAGATTTTCAGGGATGGTTGGTGGCGCAGCCGTGACAATAATTCCATCAAACTGTTGCTCTGTTGGCCAACCGGCAAATCCGTCACCGTAGTGATATCGAACGTTGTTTCAGCCCAATTGCCGAAGTATTTATGTCGCCTTAATCTGTAACGCTTGAATGCGCTCAATGCTGTAAACCTCATTGAACATCTGCGCCAATATAGAGGTTTGGTAGCCGGAGCCAGTACCAATTTCAAGAATGCGATTGATGTTTGGAAACTTCAGCAGTAATTCTG
>CAXRAF010000004.1:0-10811 GCA_964228485.1 Alteromonadales bacterium
TAGTTGTACTTTTGATGAGTTAGTGCCGAATGCATCCTCAAATGTGCAAAAATTATTAGGTGCCAGCAATGCTGCCTGTATGGACCTCAATACCGCCTGTACCAGTGGTATGTACGCCCTCACAACCGCAAACTCGATGATCCGTAATGGTGTTGTGAAAAATGCCCTGATCATTGGTGCTGAAACAATTTCACCGTTATTAGATTGGACAAATCGCGATGTCGCCGTGCTATTTGGTGATGGTGCTGCTGCGTTATTTCTTGAGGCAGATGAGCAAGAGTCTGGTGTCGTTGCCGAATCGCTCGGTTGCTATGGCGAAAATCGTGAAATACTGAGTATTCAAGGCTGGGGCATCAAATATGCCGACCCAAAACGTACCTTGTTTCATGTTAACTGGGATTTTCAGGGGCAGGAGATATTCAAGAAAGCAGTCGAGGGTATGTCTAAGGCCTGCGCCAACGCCAGTGAAAAATTCGGTGCTCAACCGGAGGATATTGCCTGGGTCATTCCACACCAAGCGAATCTTCGCATCATAAACACACTTGCCAAACGGATGAAAGTGCCAACAGAGAAGGTCTACGTTAACATTCACCGATATGCCAATATGTCTGCCGCGACAGCACTCGTGGCATTGGTCGAAGCGCTTGAAGAGCACAAGATTAATGCGGGAGATTTAATCATGATGCCAGCGTTTGGTGGCGGGCTTACCTGGAGTGCGCATTTGTTAAAATGGGGCGATCGAACAACACCTATCAATACTTCTGATGTTGTCCTTCCTGCAGCAGACAAAACCGGCCTCGAGATGGTGATGGATATCAGAGCACGTCGAGAAGTTGCGTATAGTGCTTAGCGGATTCTGATCGGGCAACCACCACATTACAAAAATCTGCCATTTTTTGATAAGCGCTTTTCAGTGTCGACACATCCACAGTGAGACTTGGTGTGTCCAATGCTCTCACCAATCCGACGGGTGCCAGTAACTCTAACTGCAACTGCTCATGATGCATTAAGTCTTGCGATAGGTCCTTGTTAATCAGAAACGGCCTCAGGTTTAATCGTTGGGTGTCGTTACTGGAATTCACATGGCTGGTCTGAAGTCTAATGGTTGCTGCAGTGTCATGGAGCTGAATATTAAAAATGAGCTCTTCGCCGATAAAATCATGCAGTTCATGAACCTGACTTTTTAGGCTGATATTCAGAGTCGAAGCCGTGCAGTCCGAGAGCGATTTACGCAATGTAACCTGTATTGCGCCTTCAGCCTTCATCTCAGGCACCAGACTCATGTGTGAGCCCTGTTGGGTTAGTTGCCATGTGGTAGGGCTCACAGCTTTGGTCTCTGCGCCTGAGAGTGGTTGTGCGACCATGCTCATATTAGTGCCTATGAGCAATAAAAACAGCGTAAATAAGGCGATGTGAAAAATAATTCGCGTCAGCTTTGTTCTGGTTAAATTGTCATTACTCATAGCGCTTTCCATTCTTCTAAATTCAGTTATGCCGCAATCAGTTGGGTGTTGCAGGCTGATGTTTATTTATGTAGTATTAATATACATGTAATACATAACGACATTAAGTGTCATCATTTCGTTGAGTGTCGTCTTTTCGCGCAGACGTGGGAGTCATATGAGTCAGCAACCAATACCTGATATTAAGTGGGATCTTCTGCTTCGATATCGATTTATTGAGATCATTAGTTATTGGGAGGGGCGGCTCACGGCCAACCACTTGATGGATGCCTTCAAGATAGGTCGGCAACAGGCGTCTAAAGATATCAACTGGTATACACGTCAGTACCCGGATAATCTGGACTATGACCTACAACTTAAAGGTCATATACCGACCGAGGCATTCAAGCCCATGTTTACCCGTGGCAGTGCCGATGAATATTTACAGATCCTGCAGGCCAATGAAGATCTCAGCCAGCATTATGCCAATGCCTTTATGCATCCCACGGCAACACACATCATGCGACCTCCAACCCGCGGCATCTCGCCGGACATATTACGGCCTGTCATACAGGCGTGCCGTGAGCAGCGACGGTTAGATATCAACTATATTTCTCTATCCACGCCAGAGCAGCCCGATGGTCGTTTAATTTGTCCACACACGCTGGTTAATAATGGCTTTCGCTGGCATGTCAGAGCCTACTGTGAAAAGAATCAGGATTACCGTGATTTTGTCCTTTCTCGCATACAGGGCGTGCCGGATGTTGAAAATAAAGCCAGGTATTTTGTCGATGGTGATGACAGATGGAATACTCATGTTGATCTGGTCATAGTGCCGCATCGCGAACTCAGTAAGGCTCAGCAACATGTCATTGAGAGTGATTATAGTATGGTTGACGGCCAGCTAGTGATCAAAACACGCGCCGCCCTAGTGGAATATACCCTACAAATTTTGCGTATTGATAAGCAGTCCAATCAAAGGCCTGCGGTCGAGCAACAGGTTGAAATTCTTAATTTTGATGAGGTCAAAGATTACTGCTTTTAGGCAGTACTCTTGAGTTCGTTCATGTCATCGTCAAAACAATTTGGCCTCATCATCACTACCTCGTTAGTTGTCGGAACTATGATAGGTTCTGGGATTTTTTTGTTACCGGTATCGTTAGCCGAGTATGGCGCCTTTGGCTTTGCAGGTTGGTTATTATCGGCATTAGGAGCCATGGTGCTGGCGTTCACCTTTGCCAGTCTCAGCCGATGGCATACAGGACTCGGCGGACCCTATTATTATTCCCGTGAGGGTATCGGTGATTTCCCGGGGTTCTTTGTTGCCTGGGGATACTGGGTATCCGTATGGGTCGGCAACGCCGGTATTGCCATTGCCAGTGCGTCATATCTATCGCTGTTATTCCCAATATTAACCACTACACCAGGGGCCAAGCCAATACTTGCGATTGCCTTTGTCTGGTTATTCACACTCATTAATATTCGCGGCGTGCGAGAGGCTGGTGTATTTCAGGTGTTTATGACCCTATTCAAAACAGTGCCTTTGATCTTGTTCGCAATCGTGGGCAGTTTTTTCATCGATTGGCAGCAGGTCACTGCAATGCCAGAAGTTGAAGGGGATCTGTTTAATGTTATTCTCGCCAGTACCGCATTATGGCTGTGGGCATTTTTAGGCGTTGAGGTAGCCACCATCCCTGCTGATAACATCAAGGATCCAAAGCGTACCATCCCCAAGTCTATCTATCTTGGGGTAACCATTGTCGCCATGGTTTATGTGCTATGCATGTTGGTTATCGTGGGTGTTATGCCCAATGAGCAACTGAAACAATCAGCCGGTCCCTTCGCTGAGGCGGCTGGCATGATTTGGGGTGGTTGGGCAGCGTATGTCATGATTGCCACAGCCGTATTCAGCACCCTAGGTGCACTAAACGCCTTAATACTAGTCGGCGCTCAGATGCCCAGAGCTGCCGCTAAAGACGGCCTGTTCTATCATAAGTTTGCCAATCTGAATAAACAGGGAGCCCCGGCCTTTGGCTTAATCATTTCAGCCTGCCTTACGACAGTGCTCATTTTATTGAATATGTCAGAATCTACGGTGGGTATCTTCAACTTTTCGATTCTATTATCCACCACAACCATTTTGGTGCCCTATGTATTTTGCGCTGCAGCCGCGTTTCGATTGCAACCAGATGATGAGCCCAAGGGTAAGCGATTACAGCAACTCATTTTTGCATTAGCGTTTCTCTTTTCAATGTGGGCTCTGGGTGGGGCAGGACAAGAGGCTTTATATTGGGGATTTTTGTTGATGATGTTCAGTGTTCCGGTGTATGTTGCCACTAAGGGCAACGCATAAGCATAAGCAATCATAACCATGTCGACCATAACCTATCAATCCGATACCCAACCGTTGAAACGTGTACTGTTGAAACATGCGCGTGATGCTTTTCGGGATCAGACTAAAGTAAATGCTGAGGCGTTGGCACTCAATTATTTGGCTATTCCCGAGTTTGATGTTGCTGTCAGACAATATGATGCCTTCGTGAATTTATTGGAGCAGCAGGGAATCGCAACACAGTTTCTGCCAGAGAATAGGGTCACCTCGCTCGATTCCTTGTATGTGCGTGACAATGCAGTGGTGTCTAATGATGGTGTTGTTTTATGTAATATGGGCAAGGCTGAGCGCGTCGTCGAAACAATCGAGCAGGCGAGGTTTTATGCCGACGATGATGCACTGTCAACACTCCCTGCAATGCCTGATGGGGCGACATTAGAGGGTGGTGATGTGGTCTGGCTGAAAAATAATATGCTGGCAGTTGGTCTGGGATATCGCACCAATCGCGCGGGTATTGACTATCTCAAGCAACATCTGCCATCGGCAAGCGAGATTATTACTGTGCCTCAGCCACACTTCCGTGGACCCTCTGATGTATTGCATATTATGTCGATGATCAGTCCTATTACTGATGACCTAGCTGTGGTTTATTCACCACTGATGTGTGTGTCATTTCGTCAGCGATTGTTAGATGAGGGCTATCAGCTGATCGAAGTGCCTGAGCATGAGTATGACAGCTTAGGTTGCAACATCTTAACCATTGCGCCGGGCGTATGTCTGATGGCAGAGGGCTCTCCAGACACACAACGGGCTCTGGAGCAGATTGGAGTGCAGGTGCATACCTATGCTGGTTCAGAAATTAGTGTTAAGGGATGCGGTGGCCCAACCTGCCTGACAAGGCCTCTGGAGCGCGAACTTTGATGTTGGATATTACTCAACTTGCTGACATTAGTCGCTCAGAATCATTAGAGGGTGCCAAGGCACTCCACGCTGAGGCTTACAATTCTGATGACATGATGGCGATAGAGCGCGAGGCGATCTTTAAGTCATCGTGGCAATATGTTGGTCATGTCTCGCAGTTGCCTGATGTTGGCTCAGTTATCGCCACAGAAATTGCTGAGATACCACTCGTCATCGTTCGCAATGACGACGGCATCCAATGCTTTGCTAATGTTTGTAAGCATCGTGCCGGACCTTTGATGAGCGAGAATGGCAGGGTACATAACTTACGCTGTCAGTATCATGGTTGGACATATGACTTGGCCGGACAGTTGATTGTTGCCCCCGAAATGGCGGACAGTTTCCGTGCATGTGATGTGCACCTCACGTCCTATGCCTGTGAAGTTTGGCAGGGTTATATCTTTGTGTATCTCGGGGACGAGGCAAGCGAGTTAAATACCATATTTCAGGGTATTGTCGAGCATATCAAACCGATTGATTTAAGCGCGATGAGCTTCCATCACCGTGACAGTTATATGGTGCAATGTAACTGGAAGGTTTATATGGACAACTACCTTGAGGGATATCACTTACCCTATGTCCATCCAGGTCTGAGTAAGTTGCTAGATTATCGCAGTTACGACACCACGTTATTTGATTGGTACTCATATCAATCGAGCCCACTAAAGGGGGGCGATAACTTCTACGGTGAGGGGGAGGCACACTATTACTGTGTTTACCCGAATCTTATGCTGAATATTTTACCCGGCCGCTGTCAGGTAAATATCATCACGCCGGTTGCCCATGATCAATGTTGTGTCGATTTTGATTATTTTTATGCTGACCAGGAAAGTGAGCAAACCAACCGTTTAATTAGCCAAGATCTCGACTTCAGCGATGAAATCCAACAGGAAGATATCGACATCTGTGAAAAGGTTCAGAAGGGCCTGCAATCGGGTACTTATACCGCAGGCTATTTATGTCATAAGCGTGAGCAGGGCGTATGGCATTTTCAAGAGCTTATCCGAGCTGCTTATCGCAGTTGGCTGTCCAAACAAAACCACCCGCTTACTGATTAGGCTGTTTTGATTTCCTGAAAAGCGGCTAATGCGCGTTGCCTACTCTGTTTCAGATCAACAATCGGCGCTGGGTAGTCATCGCCCAGAGTAATACCCGAGAGTTTCAATATTTCCTGCGGTGCTTCCCAGGGTTTGTGGATGTATTTGTTTGGTAAGTCCTTTAACTCGGGGCAGTATTTCCTGACATAACGACCTTCTTTATCAAACTTTTCACCCTGTAGGATTGGATTAAAGATTCTGAAGTAGGGCGCCGCATCTGCGCCGGAGCCTGCCACCCATTGCCAACTCGCGCTGTTGACTGCCAGATCGGCATCTAACAAACAATCATGGAACCAGGCCGCGCCATCATGCCAGTGAGTCAAAAGATTTTTCACTAGAAATGAACCCACCACCATACGAACTCGGTTATGCATGTAGCCGGTTTGCCATAGTTCTCGCATGCCGGCATCGATAATAGGGATACCGGTCATGCCCCGCTGCCATGCTTTCAGACTGGTTGGATCATCGAGCCATGGGAAGCGATCGAATCGCGAACTGACATTCTTAGTTGGCAGCTCTGGGAAGTGATACAGCAGGTAGTAGCTGAACTCACGCCAGCCCAACTCTGCCAGATATTTATCGATACTCTTTATATTGTCATCTCTGAAATGATCTTTAACGGCATACCAAATTTGATTAGGAGATAATTCGCCGAAGTGTAAATGGGGTGATAACTTCGAAGTGCCCTCAACAGAAGGAATATCCCGATCGCGCGTGTAATGCAGTGCAGCCTCATGAATGTAACGACTTAATCGATCAGCCGCGCCTTGCTCACCGGGTTGCCAGAGTTGCTCCATGGTTTCATACCAAGGTATATCAGGAATCAGATCAAGATCGTCGATACTCAACGCCGCCGCTGGTTTCGGTAAGCAGTTCATGTGCTCCGGAGCATTTTCTGGATAACGTGGCTCTGCGGCTGACAAACAACCCTTACGATAATAGGGCGTGAATACCTTGTAGGGCGTCTGATCGGCTTTGAGTACGGTCATAGGCTCCCATAACAGCCGACCATTGTGACTTATCGCATTAACTCCGCGTTGCTTCAGCTTTACTTTGATAGCCATGTCCTGATTAATTCGGTGCGGCTCATAACCGCGATTCCAATAGACATGCGATGCGCCTGTTTGCTCTGCGATGTCCATTAGGATTTGTTCGGGATCGCCGCGATAGATCACCAACTGATCATCCAGATCTGAGTTTAGGCTTTTCAGTGAGTGATGAAGCCACCATTGACTTGCACCACCCATCTTCAGCGCACCAGGCTCGGAGGTATCGCAGATGTAGAGGGGGATTATTTGGCTGTGCTGTGCAGCAGCTCTTAAGGCCGGGTTATCACGCAATCTCAGGTCGAGTCGAAACCAATGAATCGCTATATCAGTCACATAAGTTCTCAGGTTAGTTAGTGCATGTTATATGTACGTATGAAGCATCTCAATAGTGCATGCTTCGACAACTTCCGTCGTTAGGTGTGTATCAAGCGTAAATGTTATCTGTATCAGATAATTCGTTTGAGCAGTATAAAATGATTGATATCACGATATTTTGTTCTATTTAATTGGTCAAATAGCTTTACAGAATTCATATTGATAGCTGAAATCATAATCAAATTAATTTACTATAGATTCTATCTATTTAAAAATAACCCACAGTCAGCTTATGAACATCCGTGATTTAAACTACATACTGGCAGTATCTGAGACTGGCAATTTTAGTAAAGCTGCAGACATTTGCTACGTCAGCCAACCCACGTTAAGTGGGCAAATTAAGAAGTTGGAATCTGAACTTGGTGTATCGATTTTTGAGCGCACCAACCGTAAGGTTGAAATCACCGCCGTCGGCGAGGAAATTTTAGCGCACGCAAGGCAGATCATTTCAGAGGCAGAAACAATCAAGAGTCTGGCTCGTAACTATCAAGACCCTCTGGCGGGCCCACTGCGCATTGGTGCGATACCCACAGTCAGTCCGTATGTTATGCCGCTGATCTTAGAACCGATTAAGCGGGATTATCCGCAGATGCGGCTGGTACTCACGGAAGAGCGAACAGAGCAGCTGATTTCGCGGCTAAAGCATCACGAGATTGATGCGGCATTATTGGCGACTGAAACGTTTGACAGTGAATTCGAGTCAACGCCGCTCTTTAAAGAGCCATTTTGGGTAGCCTATCCTGCAGATCATCGTTTTTATGAGATGGAGTCAGTTAACACGGCAGAGCTCATGAATGAGTCATTACTGCTACTCGCTAAGGGTCATTGCTTAGCGGATCAGGCTCGTAGTATCTGTCACATGGCAGGTAATAATCCAGAAAATGAGATGGCTGATTTACGTGCTTCCAGTTTAGAGACATTGATTCAGTTAGTGGGTGCAGGTTACGGCGTCACTTTACTACCGGCCTTGGCGATGGGTGGAAGTTGGACCAGTGGCTCTGGTGTGATTGCACAACCACTGGATGATGCAAATGCCTATCGGCAGATTTCATTAGTGTATCGTAAATCATTCCCCAGACCTCAGGCACTAACAGCGCTTGCGGATACCATTCTGAATCGCATTCCAAATACGGTGGAACCGCTGGCAAACCCATCATAGTTGAAATCAATAGCGCAGATAGAAACAAACGATTTTATCTATGAGTTAACAATCCATATACTACTCCCATCTAACCTATTTTGAAGTTAATTGGAGAGTTAAAATGTTTGATTCACGAGAGGGACAAAGCGTCCCAAATGTTACTTTTAAAACGCGTGCTGATCACGAGTGGATTGATGTCTCAACGACAGATATATTCACTGACAAGACGGTTGTCGTGTTCTCATTACCCGGTGCTTTTACCCCGACATGCTCATCGACCCATGTCCCACGCTACAACCAGCTTGCTGATACATTCAAGCAGCATGGCGTTGATGAAATGGTGTGCGTTTCGGTGAATGATGCCTTTGTAATGAACCAGTGGCAGGAAGAGCAGAATGCCGACAAACTGCGTTTCCTACCAGATGGTAATGGTGATTTCACACGCGCAATGGGAATGCTAGTCAGCAAGAGCGAGCTTGGTTTTGGTGATCGTTCATGGCGTTACTCTATGCTGGTTAAAAACGGCATCATTGAAAAGATGTTCATTGAGGCTGATGTACCGGGTGACCCATTCTCAGTATCCGATGCTGATACCATGCTGAGTTACATAGCACCTAACGCCCTGAAGCCACTCAATGTCACCGTATTCAGTCGCGCCGGATGTTCTTACTGTGCCCAGGCTAAAGCACAACTAGCTGCTGCTACTGTGCCATTTGAGGAACTGGTTCTGAACAAGGATTTCAGTGAATCGACCATTCGGGCAATTTCGGGACAAACCGCATTACCGCAAATATTCATTGATGGTGAACTCATTGGTGGTGCTGAGCAACTAACGGTATTTCTTGGAGCTGAGCAGGTCGCTGCGGCGTAAGTTGCTTTACTAGCGTATTTTATTCTGGGAGTCGTCTTGGCTCCCTGTTTTGTTTTAACTATTCCGCAACGGGGATAAAACGAGAGAGTTTAGTATACAAATCGATCACATCAATCGGTTTGTTGACTTTATCATGCATACCCGCTTTGAGGGCGATCACTCGATGTTCCTCTGTGGCGTGGCCGGTCATAGCAATAATGGGTACTTCAGCTTTATCTGAGTCCAGATCTCGGATCCGCCGTGTGGCCTCTAAACCATCCATTTCAGGCATTTGA
This sequence comes from Alteromonadales bacterium, assembly GCA_964228485.1. GTDB lineage: Bacteria > Pseudomonadota > Gammaproteobacteria > Enterobacterales > CAXRAF01. Next base: position 9,543 of record CAXRAF010000004.1, read on the forward strand.
ATGTCCATTAACACAACATCAGGATTGATTTCTTCAACCATTTTGATGGAACCTGGGCCGTTGTCACAATGAATCACTTTAAGTCCTGCTTTTTCTAGCATATAGGTAGAGATCATGGCATTAACCTCGACATCCTCAACTAGCAAAATGGTTCTGGGATGAAACTTAGTCTCTCTAGTGATAGGAGCATCAGGCTTTGCTAGTTTTGGTTTGACTTCACGTAGAGGTAATTTAATTTCAAATGTTGAGCCGACACCAGGTTTACTGTTGACGTTGATTTCACCCCCCATCAAGATTACTAGTTTCTGCGTTATCGCGAGGCCTAATCCAGTCCCGCCAAATTTGCGTGAGATCGAGCTGTCTGCTTGAACAAAATCACTGAACACGTGATCAATCTGCTCGACTGTCATGCCGATACCTGTATCACTAACCCTTAGGAGAAATTGATCATGCTCTATTTTCTCTAATAACAGGCTAATGGTACCGGTCTCAGTAAACTTGATAGCGTTTGACAATATATTATTAACGATCTGCCGAAATCGCAGCGAATCCAATTCGACTAATTTAGGGAATTGGCCGGGTAATACAATGCTTAGGTGTAGGTCTTTTGATTCTGCCACCGTTTGCATTGGTGTCATCACAGTATCGAGCTCTTTGAGAATATTAACAGGCTCTAAGTGAATGGATAATTCGCCAGCCTCTATCTTGCTAAAGTCCAGAATTTCGTTAACCACATGAAGCAGATGTCGACCTGATCGTGTCGCGATGTTGACCAGCTGTTGCTGTTCATCTTCTGAACATTTATCACGCAACATTTCCAAGATGCCTAATACGCCATTCAACGGCGTTCTGATTTCATGGCTCATATTGGCAATAAAATGTGATTTTGCCTGTGTTGCTTTAAGTGCATGATCACGGGCACGTTTCAGATCCTCGGTGCGCTCCAGTACTTTCTGTTCCAGTGTTTTACTGAGTTGCTCCAGCTCTTGGTTACGAAGAAATAGCTCACGACTCTTCTCTTCCAGAAGACGTTCAGCTTCTTGACGAGCACGCTTGGCTCGTTGTAGACGTTTCTGTAACCTGTCTTCAGTCATTAATTATGAGTAATCGAAAACGTGGTTTCGTGGTAATCGCCGTTTACCGAGTCAGCACGATTAATCGTGATGTCCTCACCATAGTATTTGGCAGTTCCTTGGATCAAACCATGCGCAAGGTCGGCAAAGCCACGGGCTGAGCGGTAGTTGAGTTGAAAGACATCGGGATTTGAAT
>CAXRAF010000005.1:0-5503 GCA_964228485.1 Alteromonadales bacterium
GTAGTTAGGATCGACTTCGATCATGGTACGTGCTGTCATAACCAGAGCAGTATTTACATCACGCAGACTAACGCCCTCATAGAGGTTATTAACCGTTTCTTCGAAAATCTTTTGAGGGTCAGTATCCTCAAGTCCTTCACATGCATCAAACACGATGGTGTGGAGTCGAGCGACATCCAACGGTTTTGTCGTGCCGTCATCCAGTGTGACGAGAATCTCACCGCCAGGGACTTCTTTAATAACCTGATGCGCTTTCTGACTACGCTCTAGTGCACGCGCTTCACGATAGAGTACATAAGCACGGGCAATTTTATGTTCACCGGCACGCATCAGTGCCAGTTCAACCTGATCTTGTATGTCTTCGATATGAACTGTGCCACCATTTTCCAGACGGCGTTTAAATACCTCTGTGATGACTTTTGTTAATGAATTCGCAATGTCGTGTACACGACTCGAAGAGGCTGCGTTACCACCCTCAACCGCAAGAAATGCTTTAGTGATAGCGATATTAATTTTTGTATCATCGTATGGGGTGACCATGCCATTACGACGTACAACTTTAATGCCGCCAGGGGCGTTTGATTCTTGTGCAATTTTGGTGGTGTTTTCGGTCATTGTTTGGGTGATGCTTTCGTTATTCGATGGGCTGACTACGTTTTCCATATATATGAATGCTCCGCTACTCTGCTTTTATGTTATTTTTTTGGAAAATCCTGTTTGACGATTCTTTGTTGACAGACGATCACAGAAGACCGATCTCACCGAATATGGTGGTGTGGTAGGTAATACAGCTTGGATTTATACTTTTTTATTATTTTTGTGTTGCTGTTCGTTAACTACTATATCTAGTGCTTGCCTGAAAACACTACACACTATATTGCGTTAACCGTTCTCATGCAAGTGGATTTTGAACTTATTTTGTCAGTTTTTTTCTGTTTATTAAACAGACGCTTGGAGCGCAAAACTCATGCCAGTTCCGCAACTAATTTAAAACTTTTTTAGTGCCAGTGTTGGTAATATTTCCCCGGTTAGTAAGGACTAATATTAGTAATTCTTAACTATTTCAATGCCTTCAGAGTAATTTTGAACGTTTGCGAACAGGCATTTCTGGCATCGGTAAAAGCTGCTTAATTTCGGCAATTTCCTGACGTGCCTCAGATAAGGCATCGATACTTTCTTTTGGACCAGCCTTATCTAAACCTAATTTCTTAAATGCGGGTACTTTATACAACGCTGGATAGCGACGCATATGGGGTGTTCCGACATAGGAATGCAGACGTGCGAGTAATACAATATCTGCTAGGTCTGCTTGCGGAGACTTGTCTCGCATCCAATCTTTTCTGGAGCGAACTACTTCGACCATTTCTTCCTGAAAATTCCATTTGTGCAACATTAAGGTGCCAACCCTTGCGGTATATCGATCGAGGATTTCAGCGACTTTCTGCGGTTGATTAAACACATCAGGGTAACGAGATAATTTAGTGATGATGGGTAGGGCACCAATGTCTTGCATCATGCCAGCTGTCAGCGCCATCTCGTGTTCAAAATCCGTTAACCTGTCGGCAAGGACGGCACTCAAGGCAGCCAGGTGTGACACTTTTAACCACAGCTTCTGCATATGAGGTATTAACTTACGAAGCTTTGGCTTAAACATACTTCTGAGAACAAAGGTCATGGAAATATTGCGCGTTGAGTTATACCCAAGACGGATAATTGCGCTTTGTGTGTCATTACAGGGATCGACTCCACCATAGAGTGGCGAGTTAGCGATCCTGAGGATATAGGCTGACAAGGACTGATCAACACTGACCAATCGTGAGGCATCCTCAATCGGCAAATGTGGGTCTCTGAGTGTGTCACGTATCTTTATCGCAAGGTCAGGTAACACCGGGAGGTCTAATTTACCCGCCTCCAACTCCTTGAAGATTTGCAGAAATATCTGTTTTTCGCTCACGGATTATCCTTAAAATAGCTACATCATGAACTGCCGTTAGATGGCTCTCGTATTTGAGTATAGCAGTTAAAAAATAACTGGCTGTGCTGAAAAATACTTTAATTTATCGCTATAGTCCCCATTGTGAAGAGGCGTTATAATACATCCTCAAATCGAGGCGCCATAGCAAAGTAATCAACGACTAATAGTCTGAGTAAATGAGGTAACAATGGATACATTGGAAAAAATTAAACAGCAGATTGCAGATAACAACATTCTGTTATACATGAAAGGTAATCCGAAAATGCCAATGTGTGGATTTTCGGCACAGGCATCACAAGCCATCATGGCCTGTGGTCAGGAATTCGCTTACGTCGATGTGATTGCCAATCAAGATATCCGCTCAGAGTTGCCAGGCTATGCTAACTGGCCAACGTTTCCACAACTATGGGTAGACGGTGAGCTCATCGGTGGTTGTGACATCATCATGGAAATGTACCAGAAGGGCGAACTCAAGCCACTGCTTGATGAGTCTGCAGGTAATGCTACGGCTGAGTAACGCACATCTGGCTGTCTGAATTTCTCCAGACAGCCAACACACAAAACCCACCTACAATAGGGCTAGTCGCTCTGCCACAGAAACCAGAGTTTCCTCCGACTTGGCAAAACAACACCGAATAAATCGATAGTCAGGATTAGCTGGTTGGCAAAATGGACTGATAGGAATGGTCGCTACTTGATGTTGCTCGGTTAGCCAGCGCGTGAAAGCCATATCATCCAAATCACTGATTGCTGAGTAATCGAGTAATTGAAAGTACGTGCCATGACAGGGGATCACTCGGAAACGACTGTTGGCCAAAGCATTGACGAAACAATCGCGTTTGCTCTGATACATGTTTGCTAACTCGCGCGGATAATCGGGTTTTTCTGCAATCATATCAGCAATCGCTAACTGCATTGGGGTACTGGTGGAGAAGGTTAAAAACTGATGCAGTTTTCTCAGTTCGACCGTTAACCTTTGTGGCGCGATACAATAACCAATTTTCCATCCTGTCATATGATAGGTCTTACCAAATGAAGACACGACAAAGCTGCGCTCTTTCAACTCAGGATGACGCAACACCGACGCATGTGCCTGACCATCGAAGATAATATGCTCATATACCTCATCTGAAATGAGTAAACATTGGCTATCCTTGATGAGTCTCGCTAATCGTTCTATATCATCTGCAGATAATACAGCGCCAGTTGGATTATGCGGTGAGTTGATTATAATCAGTCGAGTATTCTGATTGAATGCCTGCTCTAATAAATCCCATTGAATGGCAAAATCATGTCTATCCAGCGGTAGATGAACCGCTTTACCTCCCGATAACCTCACCGCCGGATCGTAACAGTCATAAGCCGGATCAAAGATAATCACCTCGTCGCCCGGTTTTGTCACCGATTGAATGGCAGCAAAAATCGCTTCTGTGGCACCCGAAGTCACGGTTATTTCTGAATCAATATCGACTTCGACATCATAAAAATCTGCGGTCTTCTTCTGAATGGCCTGCCTGAGTTGCTCGGTACCCGGCATGGGCGCATATTGATTAGCACCATGCTCTATATAGTATGCAACACGCGCTCTAAGCCACGGATCAGGATCAAACTCGGGAAAACCCTGAGCCAGATTATCCGCTCCGTTTTTCTGTGCCATGGCACTCATCACAGCAAATATCGTAGTACCGACATCGGGCAACTTAGAAGTGACGCTGTTCAGAACGTTGCTCATAGTGTCGCGGCCATGTTGGCAGTTAACTGCTCATAGTGGTTGACCAGATAACAAAATAATTCAGCGGTTTTTGTGGCATCGTACAATGCTGAATGGGCTTGATTGTTATCAAAAGCAATATCGGCTGCCTCGCATGCTCGGGCTAAGACGGTCTGACCCAACATGACTCCAGAGAGCGTTGCAGTATCAAAGGTTGTGAAGAGGTGAAACGGATTACGTTTAATATTAGTACGCTCAACAGCTGCTTTGAGAAAGCCCAAATCGAAGCTGGCATTATGCCCAACCAATACTGCGCGCTTACAGCCCTGAGGGTTTTTATGTTGTCTGATGGTGTTGAATACGCCTTTCAAGGCCACTTTTTCACTGACCGCTTCACGCAGCGGATTGAATGGATCGATTCCAGTAAAATCCAGTGCAGCCTGCTCGAGGTTGGCTCCTTCAAATGGTTCGACATGATAATGGGCTGTATCAACCGGGTACAGCACACCATCACTATCAAAACTCAAACAAACAGCCGCAATTTCCAATAACGCATCGGTACTATCATTAAAGCCTGCTGTTTCTACATCAATTACCACCGGATAATAGCCGCGGAATCGCTCTGCCATGTCTACCAAGAATCACTCCTTCTGCTTGCGTACACATAGTATCAAGAATCTGACTTTGGCCGCTAATAAAATAACCATATTAATACCACAGCAAATGTAAAGGATCATGAATCGCCGCCGATACATTCAACAAGAGAACATTAGGAGACAGCCATGCGGTTGCGTCTAGTCTATACATTACTAACCATTTCACTATTGGGCATGAGTATTGATACTGATGCTGCGTTACGTAATTATGAGTCACGACTAGATAGTGCTGAGTGGTCAATGCAGGGCTCAGTGATCCAGTGTCAGCTGGCGCAAGATATCCCGCATTATGGCACCGCTGTGTTTACCAGTGAGGCTAGTCGTCGTCCGAATATGCAGTTCGAATTAAAAATGCGCCGTTATTATCCGCAGCGTATTTTGTCTGCAAGCCTAAATGCCCATCCACCGCATTGGCGACATAATCTTGAATCAGTCAATATGGGTGATGTGACGATGTTTCCGAGCAGTACCCCAGTGAGCATTGAAGATCAGACCGCCTGGGAGTTGCTAACAGAACTAGAACGAGGCCTGTTTCCGACCTTTAGCTATCCTGCGTTAGTCTCTGACAGGGATGAGGTAAATGTTGCGATATCTGCAGTCATCTTCCAACCTGTGTATGACAAGTTTCTACAGTGTGTCAGTAATTTACTGCCATATAGCTTTGATGATATCGCTGAAACGCAACTGTATTTCGAGTTTGATCGCCATACCTTCACACGTAAAACACGCGATGCTTTGGCGCGCATAGGTGCCTGGTTAGCAGCCGACAAGTCGTTAGAGTTAGTGCTACTGGCGGGTCATACTGACAATAAGGGAAGCCTGCGTTATAATCTTCGCCTAGGTAAGAAACGCGCTGATGCGGTAAAGCGTTTCTTTGAGGATGCCGGTATTCCATCCAGTCAGATTAAAGTTCAGAGCTTTGCTGATTTCCAGCCACAAAGTTCGAATGCTACACCAGAGGGTCGGGCGCGTAATCGTCGTGTCATGATCAAGATGATTAAGTAGCAACTGTACTAGTTAGCAAACTCGCTAGTCGCAAAAATCCAAGTGTATATTCTAAAGTGTGACCCAGGTCACAGAAACTTGCCCCTACTTAAGGTTTAATTATAACCAGTAACGAGACGTTGTATTGAAAGTTACTCCTTAAGATTTTCCCCTAAT
>CAXRAF010000006.1:0-21439 GCA_964228485.1 Alteromonadales bacterium
GTGTTAGGTATCAAGAACGTTGTTTTGGCAATTAATAAGATGGACCTTGTCGACTATTCGCAAGAGGTTTATGAGCGCATCATCGAAGAATACAATGAATTCGCCGATGTGCTCGATTTTGAAACCATCACACCAATCCCAGTTTCTGCACTTGAAGGCGCCAATATCATTGATCGTGCGCCTGAGACTTCTTGGTATCAAGGCCCTACTTTATTAGGGTTTCTTGAAACAGTGGATACACAGTCTGATCGAGTAGCTCATCCATTCCGTTTCCCAGTCCAGTGGGTTAACCGACCACACTTAGACTTCCGTGGTTTTTCGGGTTCGATTGAAGCGGGTCAGATTGAGCCGGGCCAGCCAGTTCGTATCTTGCCATCAGGCGAAACAGCGAATGTAAAAGACATTGTGCTGTTCAAAGACAACTTACCTCGCGCTGAAGCGGGTCAAGCTGTCACCCTAACCTTGGATCGCGAAATTGATGCCTCACGTGGTGATGTCATTGTTGCGGCGGATTCGCCCTGTGAAGTATCTGATCAATTCGAAATGGAATTGGTGTGGATGGATCAAGAGCCTGGCTATGTTGGTCGTTCATACTGGATGAAACTCGGTACACAGATGATTGGTGCGCAAATCAGTCACATCAAGCATAAGGTGAACATTAATACTTTTGATCACCTAGCTGCGAGCCAATTAGAACTAAATGACCTAAGTGTTGTGACACTACAAACAGACCGTCCAGTTCCATTTGAAGCTTATAAAGAATGTGCTGGTATGGGCGGATTAATCTTAATCGACCGCATGACCAACATGACAGTTGGCGCTGGCATGATTAAGCATGCATTGCGTCGCGCTAAGAATATCCATCACCATAAATTAGATGTTGATAAAGAAGCGCGTCGTAGTATGAATGGTCACACCAGTAAGGTACTGTGGTTCACAGGTATTTCTGGTTCGGGTAAATCAACGGTCGCAAATGCCTTTGAGAAAGCACTGCATGAGAAAGGTATTCGTACCTACATTCTGGATGGCGACAATGTGCGTCATGGTTTGAATAACGATCTTGGTTTCACCGATGCCGACCGAATTGAAAATATTCGTCGTGTTGCTGAAGTAGCGAAGTTAATGGTTGATGCGGGTGTGGTTGTTCTAACCGCATTTATCTCACCATTTCGCTCTGAGCGTCGCATGGCACGTGAGCGTTTTGCTGATGATGAATTCGTAGAAATCTTCGTTGATACACCGCTTGAAGTGGCTGAAGCACGGGATCCGAAAGGACTTTACAAAAAGGCACGTCGTGGTGAGATTCCAAACTTCACCGGTATCGACAGCCCCTATGAAGCACCTGAGAATCCGGAGATTCGTATTTCAACAGAATCAGATGATGTTGATACGCTAGTACAACAGCTACTTGAGCAGTTAAATTTCAGAAGCTAAAGGCGAGCTGTTATTGCTTTGCAAGAGCCAGTCGTTCATAGCGACTGGCTTTTTTATATTTGAAACATTGTTTGCCGAACGCGTTTATCGAGTTAACAGCTGAGTTTTGGTGGTCTCTTGACTATTTATTGCCTAAGCCTCACGAATTAGACCGACAAATAACCCTTCAATGACCAGCTCCTCGGGCTTAACAAAAATGGGACCGAAGGCATCATTGGCTGGTAGTAGTACTGGGTGAGGAGAGTGCAGATCGAGATACTTCACCGTGACTTCATCTTCAATCCGCGCCACTACGATCTGACCGTGTCGCGCGCGCTCAGTTTTTTGTACGGCAATTAAATCACCATCTAAAATACCGGCATCCTTCATACTTTCACCACGCACACGAAGTAAGTAAGTGGGGCGGTGACGGAATAGGCCATCAGGAACTGGTACGTGACGTTCAACGTTTTCTTGTGCCAACATGGGACTACCGGCGGCGACCATGCCGATTAATGGTATTTCTTGAAATGCTTCACTGAGTAACTGAATACCACGCGGCTTATCGCTATGTAGTTTGATATGTCCTTTGCGCTCTAACGCCTTTAAATGATCAGCCGCAGCACGGGTCGAACTCACACCAATTGCCTTGGCAAGTTCAGCATGACTCGGTGCAATACCATTGACCTGAATGAAATCACGAATGACAGATAAAACTTCAGTTTGTCGTTGCGTCAGCGTATCACTCATTAAGTTAAACCCTCTTCAGTTAATTGCGAACGTTCAATAACGATCGGTGATGGCGGTGTTCTAAGTGGTCGAATAAATAGTGACTGAACAATTTATTTTCGTACCTAGCGTGTAATTGCATACTAACAAAGAACATGACTATACTACTCATATAAGTAGTACATGTACAGTAAAATTTATCTGACGTTGACATAACAGATCGTCACATTCCGTCAGAATTTTATCGAGATTTTTTAAGAGATTAGTTATGCAAGCACCATGGCCGCGCATGATTGCGCTGGTAGATATGAATGCCTTCTTCGCCTCTGTAGAACAGCGCGATAACCCCTATTGGCGCGGGCGTCCGATAGCTATTACCAATGGTGATAAGGGCTCTTGTATCATCACCTGCTCTTACGAGGCGCGGGCTTATGGGCTTAAAACGGGTATGCGTTTTAAAGAGGGATTACAGAAGTGCCCATCACTCATTCGTGTACCAACCAGACCGAATGCATATGCTGATACATCGCGCGCAATCATGGCTCGATTAGAAGATATCAGCCCCGATATTGAGGTTTTTTCGGTCGACGAAGCCTTTTTAGATATGACGCATTGCCAAGCACTGTATGAAAATGATCCATATAAAGTGGCTACTGCGATTAAACAGGCGGTGTATCAGGCATCGGGTTTGTTGTGTTCGGTCGGGGTCAGCGGTGATCGTAGTACCGCGAAATGGGCGGCCAAACAACAGAAGCCGAATGGTATGACGATCATTGCGCCGGAAGATGCCGCCAACCAGCTAGCCAATGTCCCAGTGACGGATTTGTGTGGCATTAATAAAGGCGTGGGCAAATTTTTAGCACAGTATGGCGTGTATCGTTGTGGTGACATGGCAAAAATTCCGATTAGTGTCATGGGGCGGCGGTTTGGTAATCCCGGTAAACGACTCTGGTTGATGGCTCAGGGATTAGATCCAGCGGGCATTACTCAGGAAGTGGCTGAACCGAAGAGTATGGGGCATGGCAAGGTGATCCCGCCTGATACGCGCGATGCCGATCAAATTAAGCTCTTTCTATTGCATATGGCGGAAAAGGTGGGTGCGCGGTTACGCATTAATAATCTTCAGGCGCAGCATTTTGCGTTTGGTTTACGCACCAAACATGAATGGATCCATAGCCGCACCAAGGCGCTTGTGAATACCGATGATGGTGGGCTAATTTATCGCCTGGCACGGTTTTTCTTTGAGCAGAAGTGGGATGGTAGTGGCGTATACCAGGTGCATATTCTGGCCATGGATCCAAAGCCGGCCGATGGTCAGCACGATCTGTTTATCGCTGATGAGCCGAAACGTCGACAAATGTCCGAAGTGATCGATGCGGTTAATCACCGTTACGGCGAATTCACCCTATGTAAAGCACCGCTAATTAATCGTACTGCTATGCCCAATGTCATAGCGCCTGCCTGGAAGCCTTCTGGTCACCGCGATAGTTTAGCCGTGTAGGAATTAAGTCATGTGTCGAGCCGTACGTTATCAGTTTGAGGGAGAAGAGTATGAGCCATACTTCACCAGTCCATTGGCCAGATTGCCGGTACGGATGAAAAATGGCCAGCAACTGTTAGTGCCTTGGGGAAGACGGCCGCGTGAGCAATGCACTAGCCCGTTTGGCCCCGGGATTCGCTTGTCAGCAATTCAGTCCGGTCTCTGGGATCACCTGATCCCGAAGCCGGTAAAAATTGTCGTGCAACATTTTATGGAATCTGATGTGACCGGTAAGCCACATTGGTTTCAGGTAACCGCGGGTCAGTACTTGCAGGGTATGTTGATTCAGCAGAAGCAGGGGTATCGAGTGTATATTGTTCAACTCGATTGTAACAGCTCAGATATCTGCTTCGAACAATGGCCCCGCATCATCAGCGCCCCTTTTTAGGTCTCTTTGGTCTGCTAGCATTGTTGCTCGGTCGTCATATAGGTTTCCTATACTCCTCCTCGCGCCTCACTAGCAAACCAAAGAGCCTCTAAAATTATTAATTATTAGGATTGCTGATGTGACTGGTTAGAAAGCATTTAATTAACCTCCTACACTGCCAATTGTGTGATAGACAATAGCTACTATACCTATTGTAATAGCACTTAATACTATAACTGTTGGCACACCAAGCATTATCCTAACAACACCCGATTTATCTCTAAAGAATTTTGCTCCAAGTATTTTCTCTCCCATTGTTTCGATAAATATTAATGCAGGCAATCCAAGAAAGATTAAGACTGTCCATCCTGCGATTGATCTGGGAATAGATGGGTAAAAATGAATCACTAAATATGCCAATACAAAAATGGCAATACTAATAGCACTTACAATACTTCGGAGTTCCATAGGTTGTTCTTTCTATCGCTTAAAGTTTGCTGATTTGCGCAGCAACGTCAGCAAGAATTTCTGATTATGCATATTGCGTCCCCTCCATTACTGTACCAGCAATGAAGGCAAACAATGCCATCATTAGTGCAAACCTAACCGTATATAAATACACCATAGCACTTAGATTTAATCCAGATGGAGCCATTCCTGGAATAATCATTTTTGCATTGGCTGATTTAATCGGTGTTGTGTAAGGAGGTCTCATCGAAATGTACTTGGCATCCTCGATAGAATCTTTTGCGATACCACTTTTTTCTATGGCCGCCTTCAAAAAATATGATGAAATGACAGCAACAAGAATAAATAATATTCCTACAGCTAATGCTAAATCACTCATCTCTATCCCTTAAGATTCATAACAGCTAGTTATATTGTTCAGTTACTGAATAGTCCATTAAAGATCAGCAATGAGTTCGTGTGCCTTTTTGAAATCGAGAGAATGGTTGTATAGTGGGCGACCAACGATGATGCCGCTGAGGTTGCAATCATGAGCACGCTTTAATGATTCTAAGTCAGACAGTTTTTGGATACCACCGTTGGCAATGATCGGCACTTCAACCTGTTTGGCTAACGCGCAACAGACGTCAATATTGTCACGTCCAACTGGCCCTTGAGCGGGTATGTCAGTGAGCACGATCCCTTGTACGCCTTCATCATCAAACTCTTTTGCTAGCTCGACCAAATCATGATTACTTTTATGGCCTTTAAAGCGAACCTCACCATCGTGGCTATCCAAAGCCACCATAATAGAGCCGGCATATTCGACACACATATCAATGACAAAGTGGGGGCGGTTAATGGCTTTTGAATTGAGGACTAGATAACGCACACCTGTATCAAGCCAGATCATAATATCTTCTTCACGACTGATACCCCCAACCTCTATTTCCAGATCGGGATACTCATCATGAATTTTACGAATGATGTGGGTATTGACCGGTTGCTTGGATAATACGGCATCGACATCGACAATATGTATGCGCTTGCAACCCGTTTCCATCCATGGTGCTAGGGTAGCAAGAGGATCTTCGCTGATAATTTTTTTGCCGTCATCGGTACGTTCTGTATGTACACTATGACCGCCTTTTAATTCCATCACGGGGATTAACATCATGATGCAATTGCTCCCAATAAGTTACCTACTGCTAGTGTAGGCAAAAGACGATAAAAAGAAAACGAATTATGTGAGGGCTTAGTGTCTACTAAACCCTATGCTGCAGTGCACAATAAAGCCGTAAATAGCGGCTCTGATGTGGTGGTTTACAGTGCTTTAAGAATGTTCTCCACAGTCTCTTTCGCATCGCCAAATAACATTTTTGAATTGTCTTTGAAAAACAATGGGTTCTGAACACCAGCATAGCCAGGATTCATGGAGCGCTTAAAAACAATGACATCTTTAGCATTCCAAACCTCCAGCACCGGCATGCCGGCAATCGGTGAGCCGGGATCATCCTGAGCGGATGGGTTCACTGTATCGTTGGCACCGATCACGAGTACGGTATCGGTGTTTGGGAAGTCATCATTGATCTCATCCATCTCTAACACAATGTCATAAGGCACTTTAGCTTCAGCTAGGAGCACATTCATATGACCAGGCAAACGTCCCGCGACAGGGTGTACAGCAAAGCGTACCTCGACACCTGCTTCCTGAAGCTTGCGGGTGATTTCATAAACCGGATATTGCGCCTGTGCCACGGCCATACCATACCCCGGCGTGATGATGACACTTGACGAGTTCATGAGCATATCCGCAACGGCTTCAGCAGTAGTTTCCTCGTGCGTACCGTAGTCCTGATCTCCAGAGGATGTTGCTGTGTTGTCACCAAACCCACCAGCAATCACGCTGATGAATGAGCGGTTCATAGCTTTACACATGATGTAAGACAGAATGGCACCGGATGAGCCAACCAAGGCACCGGTAACGATTAACAAGTCATTCGATAACATGAATCCAGCCGCCGCTGCCGCCCAGCCCGAGTAGGAGTTGAGCATTGAGACGACTACAGGCATATCAGCACCGCCAATTGCTGCCACCAGATGCATACCAAACAACAGCGCTATACCGGTCATAATCAGCAAGTAAGTGATATTTTCACCGCCACCCTGAACGAACAGTACGAGCATAACGAAACACACCACACCGCCGATGAAATTAAGTTTGTGGCGCCCCGGTAATGTCAGCGGTTTTGACTTCAAAATACCGCGCAATTTACCGAAGGCGATCACCGACCCGGTGAAGGTAATCGCACCAATGTAGATACCCAAATAAATCTCAGTTAAATGGATATTGAGCATGGCACCCGATAATTCAGCATGATCGAGGTAGCTATTGTATCCGACAAAAACTGCTGCCAGACCAACGAAGCTATGGAGAATGGCGACCAGTTCTGGCATCTCCGTCATTTCAACTTTCAGTGCCAGACGTAAGCCAATCAAGCCACCGATGGCCATGGCAATGGCGATCGACAGATAGGTCTGCGACTCCAAAGCCTCGGGAATGATGTCTCGTTGACTAAATCCGCCAACAACCATGAAGATGGTGGCGACGAGTGCGATGACCATACCAATGGCACCATAGATATTACCCATCTTGGCGGATTCTTGTTTCGATAACCCTGCGAGTGCCAGAATGAACAGAACGGCAGAGACGAGATATGCAGCAGTAATTATTCCTTGTGACATAACGCTCTCCTACTTTCTGAACATCTTTAACATGCGTTGCGTGACCACGAAGCCACCGACGATGTTAATGGTTGCAATCAGCGTGGCGAAAACCGCCATGCCCCAAACCCAGGTATTCTCTGAGCTGACTTGTAACAAGGCACCCACGATGATGATGCCGCTAATGGCATTCGTGACACTCATGAGTGGTGTATGCAGTGCATGGGTGACATTCCACACCACGTGATAACCGACAAAACAGGCCAACACAAACACGGTAAGGTGGGCTAAAAAGTCCGGCGGTGCAACGCTGGCTAGCCAACCAAATAGGCCGGCTCCGACGACCATGGCAATATGGCGTCCTCTGGTAGAGGGCTCTTTTTCCTCTTTCTGTTTTGCTACCGGTGCGGCTGGCGCAGGTGGGGGAGCGGCTGATACCTTAATGGGCGGTGGTGGCCAGGTGATTTCTCCGGCCTTGACGATGGTCATTCCTCGCAATACTTCATCATCAAAGTTAATGTCAATCGTGCCGTCCTTGTTAGGACATAACAATTTCATCAGATTCACGAGGTTGGTACTGTACAGTGTGGTTGATTGCTGTGGCAGACGCGAGGGTAAGTCTTCGTAGCCAATGATGGTGACATCATGCTTAACCACTTTCTGACCCGGTTCTGTCAATTCGCAGTTACCACCACCACCGGCGGCCAAATCAACAATAATGCTTCCGGGAGCCATGGCTTGTACCATCTCCGCGGTGATTAATTTCGGTGCTGGCCGGCCCGGGATCATGGCAGTTGTTATGATGATATCCACTTCTTTGGCTTGTTCCATAAACAGCGCCATTTCAGCTTCAATAAAGGCTTTACTCATTTCCTTGGCATAGCCATCACTACTATCTGTCTCTTCCTCAAAATCTAACTCGAGGAATGTTCCACCCATACTCTCAATTTGTTCTTTAACTTCAGGACGGGTATCGAATGCCCGCACAATGGCTCCCAGACTACCGGCGGCACCAATGGCAGCAAGTCCGGCAACACCGGCACCAATAATCATGACCTTGGCAGGCGGTATCTTGCCAGCCGCAGTAATTTGGCCACCAAATATTCGACCAAATTCATGACTGGCCTCAACCACGGCACGATAGCCGGCGATGTTGGCCATGGAACTCAGAGCATCGAGCGCCTGTGCTCGGGAAATCCTTGGCACCGCATCCATTGCCATGATATTAATGTTGGCTTGTTTGGCCTGCTCTGTTAACTCAGCATTCTGCGCTGGTGCGAAGAAGCTCACTAGCGTCGAACCTGAGCGCATCATGGTTAACTCATCTGGCGTTGGCGCATTGAGTTTCAGTACCAAGTCGGATTGCCACACTGAGTTGCTGTCGGTAATTTCTGCCCCGGCTTCAGTGAACGCAGAGTCGCTGAATTTCGCATATTCTCCGGCGTTCGACTCAATGCAAATATCAAAACCCATTTTGATGAGTGCTTGAACAGATTTAGGTGAGGCAGCCAGACGTTTTTCGCCTGCCAGTGTTTCCTTAGGTATACCAATTTTCATGCTGAAGCTCCGATGTTATTATTAGTACAAGCGAACATGCTTTTGTTTATTAGTCTTTGTTAAGCCTAGTCTACGGTATTTGGCGGCAATGGACAAAATTTATACTAGGTGTCGCAGAATTGATATTCATTACCCTTTGTTAAACAATAAATTCATCCTATACTCAAGTATGTCTGACCTAGAGGAACCGAGATAGCTAATGGCTGATCAATACAATGAAATTGAACTTAAGGACGATACCGTATTATCGAGCAGTCAGGTTGCGGCACTTCTAAGAGTTTCTGTAGTCACAGTAGAAATGTGGGCTCGTAATAACGTATTACGCGGTACCAAGACGAGTGATGGTCAGTTTCGTTATAAGTATGGCGATATTGTCAAACACGCAGAAAAACATAACATCTCTCTAGATGGTGACTTGTATAGAATCACCAAGGTGTTGATCGTTGACGATGATTCGTTCGTCGCCGATTTTCTCAAGGATTTTCTGGAGTCACGAGAAGTGGTGTATGAAGTGCGCCGCACGGGCATTAGTTTTATGGCCGACAGATTAATGCGCAAGTTTCGTCCTCACGTAATGATTGTTGATCTCAGAATGCCGGGCATGAATGGCATCGAATTGTGTGAGACCTTTAGTTCCCAAATCAATGAGGGGCTTCGTGTCATCGGTATCAGTGGTTTTTGGAACGAAGAAGATAAGGAAGCCTTCTTAAATGCCGGTGGCGAAATATGCCTCAACAAGCCGCTTGATATCAAGCGACTCACTCAGGTTCTGGAAGACGGACGTCAGTTCGGCGAAGGCTATAGCTTAAAGGTAAATCTCGAGGAAATAGATTAACCGCATCAACAGCCCGCTTTTACTAGATCGTGGTACGTTTGTAATCTCGGTACTCAGGCAACCAGAAGTTTCGCTCAACTAACTCAGCAATCCGACCCTCACTCACCGGTGCTGCAAGGCCATCAGCAATGGCTTGCTTGGCAACCGCGATAGCAATCGTTTTGCTCACCTCATGAATGGTGCTGATCGATGGTAGCAGTTTAGCGTTAGAATTCTGAATTCTCGGCGAGCAACTGGCTAGCGCCTCACTGGCAGCCATGAACATGGCATCATTAATTTGAGATGCTTTAACGGCTATCACACCCAACCCGAGCCCCGGAAAGATGTAGGCATTATTACACTGGGCAATGGCATAGGTATTACCGTCATACGCAACATCATCAAATGGACTGCCTGTCGCGACGATGGCTTTGCCTTTTGACCAGGTAATCACGTCCTCAGGCAATGCCTCACATTTAGAGGTGGGGTTCGACAGTGGCAGCACGATAGGTGTGTCAGTGTAAGTGAGCATGTATTCAACCATCTCTTGAGTGAAAATATTCGGCTGTCCTGATACACCAATAATGATGGTTGGTTTTACTTCTTTCACGACATTTTCAAGTGAATAGTCTGCGGCATTTTGCCAGTGTGCGATAGCATCCGGCGACTTGGCAAAACTGGCCTGAAAATCCTTTAACCGATCACTCTCAGTATGCACGAGGCCGGTGCTGTTAGTCAGGTAAATTGCGTCATAAGCAGCGCTTTGATCCATGCCTTCATCGACCATGTGCATGACAATTTGCTCGGCAATTCCGCAGCCGGCTGAGCCTGCACCTGCGAATACCACGCGCTGACCTTTGAGGCCCTGACCCATGGCACGACAGGCCGCAAGTAATGTGCCGACCGTGACACAGGCGGTACCCTGAATATCATCATTGAAGCAGCGCAACTGATGACGATAGCGCGCTAGAAGAGGCGTTGCATTTACCTGAGCAAAATCCTCAAACTGAATGATGGCGTCAGGCCAGCGGCGGGCAATTTGTTGTAGACAATGATCGACAAAATCATCGTATTCTTTACCACGGACTCGGCGGTGTCTTTTCCCCATGTACATCGGATCATTTAATAGATCTTCATTGTCCGTTCCGGTATCTAAGGTGATCGGCATCGTGTAGGCCGGACTAATGCCACCACAGGCAGAGTAGAGGGCTAGTTTACCGATTGGAATACCCATACCTCCGATACCCTGATCGCCAAGCCCCAAGATCCGCTCGCTATCTGTAATGACCACCACCTTAACATTCGGTTTAGTGGCGTTACGAAGGACATCTTCGACATAATCCCGATCTTCGTAGGTCAAAAATACACCGCGCTTATTGCGATAAATCTGTGAGAATAACTGACAGGCTTCGCCCACAGTGGGTGTATAAATAACGGGCAACATTTCCTCGATATACTCAGACACCAGTCGTAAGTACAGCGTCTCATTTGTATCCTGAATATGGCGCAGATAGATGTGCTTATTCATAGCATCATCAAACTTACTATATTGTTGATATGCCCGAGTAACTTGCTCGTCGATGGTTTCTACCGCGGTTGGTATTAGGCCTTCCAAATTAAATGTTCGGCGCTCCTCAACACTAAAAGCACTGCCTTTATTTAAAATTGATGTACCCAGAAGGTGATGGCCGGCAATGTTGATATAAACCGGACGTTTGCGATTTTGCGGCATGGCGGTGACCTGTTTTAATTTTGGGCTAATTATCCTCGCTGTGCTTATCTGGCACAAGGATTCATGTTGAAATTGTGGAATAAAATGGCGAATTTTCCAGAGCATCGACAAGATAACAATTGCTATGCGCAGTATCTCGCATATGATGAATGAAACGCAGAGTCATCAAGCCATCAAACCAGTGCGTGATATGCTGCTGTAATTGTTCTTGGGTTATATTCTGCCGTTGTTGATGTAAGAAAATTCGCTCTAATCCCTGTGCCGTCAGCCACTCAAAATGGCTCGGCTCGAGGCAATCTTGCCAAGCAGTGATCTGCTCAGCGATAGATAGTCGAGATAGTCCATGGAGACATATTTGGAGCTCCCTAAAGACTTCCGGATGATAGTACTGATACAGAGCAGGTGATTCGAGCTGCAAAATTTTCGCAACCGCGGGTCCGGTACCAAATGGCACCCGATCCGAGCATCTGCTGCGGATAGTAACGGTAACCTCTGGGCAATGTTGTATGGTCCCGATCTTGGCTAGTTTATTTAGCAGGTAAAAATCCTCACCTCCGGATCGTTTGGGGAAGCCTCGTACTTTGGCATAGTCAAAGGTATTGATGGCAATACAACTACCCAGACTGTAAAACGCATAGGTTGAGCCAGCCCAGGCTAAGCCAGCCTGGTAGTAATGTAAGCTTTGCTCATATAGCTGCGTTGCCTGACTGACTGCGTCATCGGTGACATGATGCTGAAAATTAAAGGTCAGGGCGGCAACCCGTTGTTGTTGTTGTAGTTGGCTGAAATAGTCATCGGGTAATTCAGCGTCAGCATCGGTACTGGCAATCCAATGCGAACCGACGTGCATGGTCTGCGTTAGTTTGAGGGCACAATCTGCGGCAACTTTGCGCGCTATGCCAACGCCCTGATTGGGCTTCATACGCAAGTCAGCCTCATAACGACGAATACATAAAATGGCCGAGCTTGGATCAGCGCACTCGAATAATGTCAGATGCTGGTTGTGCCACAGAGTAGGACAATTGGTATCGAGATGATTATACAACTGCTGTTGTGGTGAACAGTCAGACTCATCATTAGGTTGATTGATGACCAGAATGAGCAATATAGAAGAAAATTTGCCGTTAATGTAGGGATCGATAAATGCCGTGGTCTCACGATATGCCGGAATAATCAGGACATGTTGAAAATAACCGTCGGTAAAGCTACCCAGTAAATCGACTTCAGGTTCAGCATAGGTCGAGAGATACTTGGAGACCTGATCCATGACGATTCTATAGTGCCAATCTCATACCGGGTCTGGCGATATTAAAGCCGGCCTTGAGCACCTCTTTGGTCTGCTCAGACGCAGCGTTAAGTAGTGGATTGGTGTGGTTCATGTGAATGAAATGGACTTTGGCTTTTTCACTATCCGGCTGATCGGCGAACATGGCCATGGACTCAACAACAAATGGATGAGGGATATCTGCCATAGCGCGACCGGGTATCTCACCATCCTCATAGAAGGTTGCATCGATGAGCGCATAATCTACAGATTTCACCTGCTCAATGAGATTCTTATCCCATAGCTGCCATTTGTTGATATCTGGAATAAACAGAGCGGTTTTACTCGGTCCTTTGATGAAGTAGCCAACAGTTTCGGAGAACTCATCACGGTGGGGTACCAGTACCGGCGTTACTTGAATGCCTTTAATATCAACTGTCGTCTCATTTTGTAGTGGTTTAAGGTCAATATTTTTATATTTCACGAGTTGCGACCAGGGGCCGTTTTCTCTTAGATACGCACTCATCCTCGGCATGGCATACACAGGTGTCTTGTGAGCACCAACGGCCTCGTGACCAAAGAACATCAGCCCTGTGTAGTGACCAATGTGAGCGTGGGTGAGAAACACACCATCGAGCTTGAAGAGATCAGAAGGCGCAGCTTGCTCTAACTGATACAGTTGTTCTGGCATGTGGGGTGTCGCTTCAAATAATAGTTTGCTTCGACCGGGCAAATTTATCACCGCGATTGCGGTGGCTGTTAGACGCTTTTCCTTGTTCTGCCACCCAGGCAAGCAATGTGGTTTATAACACAGTGCTTGGGGGTATCCGGCGTCCTGTGCAACGCCGAGGATCACAATTTCTGCCGCTGATAAGCGAGCACATAGGCATACAGAAAAAATAAGTATGAGTCGAATAAGGTTCATGATCATTGCCTCGCTAATTCGGTTAAGCATGCCATTGCTTGCTCTGCTAAGTGTTCTGGTACCAGTATATGATCATGATGATAACCGGCCAGGACGTTGGCTGGAATATCATACTCTGCTAGCGCAGTGGCAAAAGCAGCCGTTAGTCCAACCGCTTCCAGATCAGAGGCTACGGTGAGACTGATTTGTCGGAAAACTGCGTCAAACGTCAGTTGGTGTTGAGAAGCATACGACTGGCTAACGACCAGTGTAATTCCCTCCGCTTCCCTAATCATCGCGTGAGCATTTGCGAGGTGAGCACTCGCCAAATCATCAGAAACTGTACAGAACACCAGCTGCTCCGGCTGCAGTTCTGGCTGCATGTGCTGAATTAAATAGTGTAGATCAGAGTGTCCCATATGAACTCATATCCATGTCTGGTCGTATTACGCTATTAAGCATACTATAGTAGTCATTCACCGAACAGCAGTAGCCAACAGCATGGCCAATAATACACAACAGATGAGTCCGTCAGAATGGATGATGTTGATTACCTTATCCATATTATGGGGTGGCTCATTTTTTCTGGTCGAAGTTGCACTAGATGAGCTTCCTCCCCTAACAGTGGTGGCGTTAAGGTCCACTATTGCTGCTGTGACCTTACTGTTATTTTTCGTTCTTACCCGAAGAAAGCTACCACTCAATCTAACGATCATCTGGGCGTTTTTTGTCATGAGTGTGCTGAATAATGTGATTCCATTTAGCCTGATCGTTTGGGGGCAAACCCAAATCGAGGGCGGCTTAGCATCGATCCTCAACGCCACATCACCACTGTTTATTTTAGTTGCTGCGCACTTTTTAACCCACGATGAAAAGATGACAACAAACAAAGTGATCGGTCTCATACTTGGCTTTACCGGGGTGAGCGTCATTATCGGGATTGATTTTCTACTGACCATGACCGATAACATTTGGGGGCAATTGGCAGTGATCGGCGCGTCATTGTCATATGCACTGGCCGGTATCTATGGCAAACGTTTTGCCGGTATGGGGGTGCGGCCGGTTGCACTGGCGACGGGCCAAGTCACCTTTTCGAGCTTGATCATGATCCCACTCGCGTTGTTGGTTGAGGAGCCATTAACCCTTGCCATGCCATCGGCGAAAGTACTCTGGTCTGTAGCAACATTGGGCATTGTCTCAACGGTCGTCGCTTATCTAATCTATTTTAGAATTTTACAGCGCGCGGGTGCCACCAATGCCTTACTGGTAACCTTGTTAGTTCCTGTGAGTGCCATCCTCTTTGGCTATCTGTTCTTAAGTGAGCGACTTATGACCAATCATTTTGTCGGGATGGCAATGATTATGTTTGGCCTGCTTATCATCGACGGCAGATTATTTAAAAAATCGTAAGAATTCATAATATTTATTCGTTTTGTGACAGTATCGACATAAAATTCGTCGCGATTGCGCTAGTTTGGGGCTAGAAAATAGCGAGATTATGTCCCAGACATTTGGTGAACTGTGAATTCACATAATGCTCTGCGATTGAAAAAATAAGTTATGTCTAATCCAGAAATATTACATATGCAGTTATTCACATGCGCCAAACGCATTGGGCAATTGTTAATACTGTCGATCTACTTAACCAGTTGTGGAGGAGGCGGTAGCTCAGAAACACCGGTGACACCGCCACCGGTCAGAAACAAGGCCGTTGTGGTGGAAACAATCCCTGCAGAAGATGATTTGCTCATTAATATTGCAACGCCGATTGATATCACCTTTGACAGAACCGTTGATCTGAGTGCCATTAACGCATCAGCCAGTATCTCACCAAATGTTGATGGCCAATGGTCGTTTGACGCAACGACCAACACAGCCCGTTTTACACCAGCACAGACGTTATCTTATTTTCAGTCGTACACTGTCTCTGTCTCAGAGTCACCTTCGACTACTAACGGCAATGTGATTGGTGCGGATTACAGCTGGTCATTCCAGACTCAGCAAGCACCCACAAGCGCAGGCTTAGCCTCTGCCGAAATAGTGATTTTAGATTTAACTCAGAGAAACGGCTCTAGTCGCAGCAGTACCAATTCAGTTTCGCAAGCACTGGATATCATGGGTGTGCCATATGTAGTCACCGAGGATCTTACAGCGGCGATTTCATACCCGATTATTATGACGTCTTCCCACATATCATCAGACACTTTAGCCGATAGTGAGAAAGTACTGTTAGCCGATTATGTCGAGAATGGTGGCATACTTGTATCGTCCAGTTTATCCGATCAGGACTTGTTCGCTGTTTATGGTGTCTCGGATCAAAACAGAATCAATACCCGAAGCCTGATGACCTGGAACGTCGAGACGGATGATGGCTTACTCTCGTACTTTGATGATCCCAAAGAAATCACGGTAAGTCTCGGAGAGGGCGGCACAGATAACATTTTTAGTCGTAGTTACACCGTTAATACGGCCACTGAAATTGCTCAGTATGATGATGATAGTGCGGCCATTGTAAGCAACCAGTATGGCTCCGGTACCAGCTATTTGATTGGGCTATCCTTCACAGACATTATTCTGAGAAATCAGATGAACATGGATTATTCAGCACAGCGTTCATCCATGAACGACTTTGAGCCAACTGCCGATACTTTTATGCTGTTCTTGCGCGCAATTTATAACAAGCATACGACCAATGCCGTTTGGAAACACACCAGTCCCGATGTCAGTGAATCCACACTCATCGTAACGCATGACATCGACTCACAATCCTCTGCTGACTGGGTCGATCTGTTCGCCGATCTTGAGCAACAGTTTGATGTCAGTGCCACCTATAATGTCACAACGCACTACATTTCTGATGAGAGAGATGGCGACTTTTACACCATGAATATTGCTATCTATCAGAGTGCACTTGGTAAAGGTCATGTCATGAGTAGTCATTCCGTGGGTCACTTCCCTGATTTTAATGATGACATCAATGTTCCCAAAGGCGCACCAGGTAATACCATGGAAAATTACCAGCCGAGCTATCATGATAATAAATCCACAAATGCGACGGTCTATGGTGAGCTAGAGGTTTCTAAAGATTTACTTGAGAATGATCTGTCTGTGGAGGTTATCACCTACCGGTCAGGCCACTTAGCTTATAACAGCTACCAAACCGAGGTGCTGGAGGAACTTGGCTACAAGTATGATTCATCTTTTGCTGCCAACGACTCACTGACAAACTTTCCGTTTCGTTTATTGTATGGCAATAATTTGTCAGGACCGCTCTCTAGTATATACACATTCCCACTGGCTATCTCAGACAGTACGTTCGGTAATACTGCAGCCGGAGAAAGTGCGCAAATATGGCTTGATGTACTGGTTAAAAATACCAATAACAACGCTCCCACGGTATTGCTGATACATCCGAACAGGGATTACAAATTAGCAGAGCTTGAGATATTTTTACAACAGCTGCCCGAGGGTGTGGTCGCGAGAAACATGGATGCATTTGGTGATTATTGGGCACAACGGGATGCCTTCGATTTTAACGCAGAAACAGAAAATAATGCGCTGACCATCACCTTGAAGGATAACATTGTCACACCGATTAATTCCGACATCAGTTTGCGGATCAATGACGGCATGCAGTTAAACAGTATTAGTGTGTTAGATCACTTAGGCAATGACGTATCATTCCAGCTAAGCAGAAAAAATAACGATCTCATCTTGCACCAATTTACCGCTCAGTAGTTATTTCTAACCGGAAAAGAAAAAGGCCCGACAATGTCGAGCCTTTGGAATAGATGGTGGCCAGAGGTGGAATCGAACCACCGACACGAGGATTTTCAATCCTCTGCTCTACCGACTGAGCTATCTGGCCACTGAGTCGGTATTAAAGAGTCGCGTATTAAAACCGCCTTTACGCTTTAAGTCAATAGATTTGGCGCAAAAAATTACTTAAT
Source organism: Alteromonadales bacterium (assembly GCA_964228485.1). Classification (GTDB taxonomy): domain Bacteria; phylum Pseudomonadota; class Gammaproteobacteria; order Enterobacterales; genus CAXRAF01. The sequence continues at coordinate 17,442 of CAXRAF010000006.1, forward strand.
CATCCTCGGGGACATAGCCGGCAATTTCATCATAATCACCACCAAATAAGAATTTATCCATCTCTCCCTCGAGATAGCTGCGCGCCTCCGGGTCAATCAATGATAATTGCCGTTCATTGATCAGCATGGTTTGATGGTTGAGCCACAACTGCCATGCCTCCTGGCTGATGCTATCAAAGATGCGTTGGCCAAGTTCTCCGGGGTAGGGTGCGAAGGCTAAACCTTCCGCTTCTTTGCCTAATTTGGCACATTGCACAGTTCTGCTCATGGGTACGCTCTTTGATTAGTCGAGTTGTTGGATTATTTGCTTAATGGGGGCTGGGATACCGGCTTTCAACCAATGCTCGATTGTCTGCCACTGCTCAGCTGATTCAGCGACTGTATTCGGTTTGCTGTGCTTAACCACCACCGGGATCATGTCTAACTTAAAGTGACTAAACACATGACGATGTGTGTCAAGTACCTGCAGCGTGGACTGCCAATCAATATCAACAAGTGACTGTTGCAGGGCGTCGAGTGAATCGAATACAGCGGGTACCCAAAGACCACCCCAAATGCCGGTGGAGGGACGCTTAGTCATCTGTAATTCATGGTCATCAAACCAGAACAGGAAATACTGTTGTTTGACAGGCGATGATTTTTTGCGCTTCTTTTCCGGATAGAGCGCAACACGCTCAGTGGAATAAGCATTACACAGGTTCATGAGTGGGCATAAATCACATTGGAACTTGCTACGTGTACATACGGTCGCGCCTAAATCCATAATCGCCTGGGTATACTGATCAACGCGATCGGCAGGTGTCAGTTCGGTCGCGATATCCCATAAAAGTGTCTGTTTATCGGCTTTGGCGAGATCGCCATCAATGGCAAATAATCGACTCAAAACGCGTCGAACATTGCCATCCTGAATCGGTGTTCGTTGTTTGCGGCTGATGGCTAAAATAGCACCAGCGGTGGAGCGACCAATGCCCGGTAACGACATCATATCCTCTAGATTATCGGGCAGGTCATCGTTGAATTCCTGATGTGCAATCTGTGCTGCCTTGTGAAGATTTCTGGCACGGCTGTAATATCCGAGCCCGCTCCAATGACTGAGTACTTCATCCTGCTCTGCGTTTGCTAATTCCTTCAGGGTCGGGAATGACGTCATAAATTTCAAATAATAGGGTATGACGGTTTTGACCTGTGTTTGCTGAAGCATAATTTCGGATACCCAGACCCGATAGGGGGTTTTGTTCTCTTGCCAGGGCAGGTCATGACGGCCATGAGAATCAAACCAGTTGAGTAACCTTTGTTGCAGATCGTGTATTGCCTTCGTTGTGAGAGGGTATTCGATCAGACTCATCCGACGTTATAGAAATAGGCCAGTATAAAGGTAAAACTAATCCACATGAGAATGATCAGTGGAATACCAATGCGCATAAAGTCGGAAAACTTATAGCCACCGGCATTCATCACTAACAGGTTGGTCTGGTAGGCCATGGGAGTAGCGAAACTCATATTGGCACCGAACAGTACTGCCAGAATAAACGGCTCAACGGGCTGGTTAATGGCTTGCGCCACAGCGATGGCAATAGGGGTGCCGATCACGGCTGCAGCATTATTGGATATGATGTTGGTCATTCCGGCTAACAACAGGATTAGACCGCTTAGTATCACGACTGGATGAAAACCCTCGGTCAGATAAACATACATCTGCCCAAGGTACATTGCGCCGCCGGTTTCTTCGAGCGCCAAACCGAGCGCAAGGGAGGCAGCAATAATCATCACCACCGAGATACTCAGGCCACCGGCAGCGTCTTTCCATTTCATACAGCCGGTAAACAGCATGGCGACAACGCCGGTTAATGCACTGATGGCAATGGGAACCAAACCCGTGGCCGCAGAGATAATAACACCGGCCATGATGCCTAGTGCCAAACGTGCTTTACGTGTTTTAGGCAGATCTGTTGTGGCATCAAGCACCAGCAATTCACCATCGTGTTTCAGGCGCCGCATGGCACTACTCGAACCCTGTATCAGCAATACATCACCGACCTGAAGCTTGATCCCGCCAAGCCCTCGTTTACGGGTATCTACTGCGGTACCAGCACGATGTAATGCGATGGTGTGAACATTAAAACGTTGATTGAAATTAATCTTACCGAGGGTGGTGTTTTCAAGTGGTGAGCCACGGATAATCACTACTTCTGCCAATTGTTGGTCGTCTTCGGATAACGGATGCTCTTCGTCAATCTTCACACCCTTACTGAACAAGGCACACCCAAGCAGCATTTCATACTCTTTGAGTCGCTCAGGGGTATCTTGCACACGTAATCGGTCTCCGGCCTGTATCACAATATCCGGCATGGTCATCAGGTTGCTGTCTTCACCGCGCTTAATACCGATTACCTTCAGTTGCCCCTCGGTCTTCTCAATAATCTCGTGCAGGTGTTTACCATCAGCAAAGCTGCCTTCAATGATATCCAGCTGTGCGGAGAAAACCCGAGGTTTGGTGTCTTGCATTTGTGGTGTGCGCTCAGGTAGCAATCTTGGGGCGATTAACCAAAGGTAAAGAATTGCAATGACTGCACCACAGGTGGCGGGAAAGATGAAATCAAACATACCGATCTGTATGCCGGTAATGTCTGCAGCAACCGCTACCACTAGTAGGTTGGTTGAGGTACCAATGGTAGTACTCATGCCGCCGATTAGGGTCGACATGCCCATAGGCATCAACATACCAGAGCTGCTGGTGTTGGTTCGAATCGATACGGAGATTAGGATAGGTAGTAATAACACGACAATCGGTGTGTTATTCAAGAAAGCACTTAATATTGCACCTATCAGCAGGGTTGCCAGCAATGACAGCATCGGTGCGATACGCCATAATTTTGCTAGTGTTCGACCGATAGGCTCCAGAGCTCCTGTTCTCACCAGGCCCTGTCCTGCCACCATCAGAGCACACACTGCGACCATGGCTTCGTGACCAAAGCCGGAGAAGAAGTCAGATGCTCGTAACGATTTATCATCGGCTTCAAACGGTGAGAGGGTAAATCCGAGGGCTAATATAACCAGAATTATGAGACTGGACGTTTCCAATGGCAGATCATCCTTGCGGAAAAGCCACAGCGCAAAAGCTGTCAGTAACATGACCGCCAAGGCATGATAATTAGGTAATTCAGGCAACAACATGTTTAGTAAATAACAGTATCGTATTAGTTTTTATGCCTCACAGGCTACCAGTATAAAGCAATAAAAGCCACCTGAACTGGAGGCCTTTGACAGATAATACAGTGCTAAATTTGTCAATAAATGTGATAGCATAGCCGCCTGTTCAAAACGACACACAAGCACAACAATATGAGCGAATTATCAGACAAGCCAGAGCATCCAAGACAAATTCGCAGCTTTGTAAAACGTCAGGGTCGCATGACTCAGGGTCAAAGCCGCGCGCTGGAATCGCTGATTCCCGATTATGGTGTTGATCATCTGGATGGCTTGTTTGATTACCCAGCTATTTTTGCTCGCCAAGCTGAGACCATTCTGGAGATTGGTTTCGGTATGGGTCAGTCTCTGGTTGCGCAGGCGGAAAATCATCCGGATATCAATTATCTCGGCGTTGAAGTGCATTTACCCGGCGTGGGTTCGTTGCTCAATGCCATGCACGCGAAAGGTCTTGAGAATATCCGCGTCTCTGGTGAGGATGCAGTGGTGCTGTTGCGAGACCATATCGGCATGAGTTCGCTGGACGGCATTCAAATTTTCTTTCCCGATCCTTGGCATAAGAAGCGCCATCATAAACGCCGACTGATCCAGCCAGAGTTTGTTTCTGAGCTGGCAAAACGGCTTAAGCCAGGCGGTTTTATGCATCTTGCGACTGATTGGGAAAATTATGCCGAGCAAATGCTGGAGGTGTTATCTGCGGAGGCGTTGTTGAACAATACTTCTGATACCAATGATTATGTACCTCGACCTGACAGCCGACCTCTGACTAAATTTGAACAACGCGGTCATCG
>CAXRAF010000007.1:0-17206 GCA_964228485.1 Alteromonadales bacterium
GATGTTGCGTAGTCAATGTCTGCACGGAAAGTGTGTAGTGGTACACGACCTTCACGATACCATTCAGAACGCGCAATCTCTGCACCGCCTAAACGACCACCGATTTGAATCTTGATACCTTCAGCACCTAAACGCATCGCGTTCTGTACCGCACGCTTCATCGCGCGACGGAACATGATACGACGCTCTAACTGCTGTGCTACGCTTTCCGCAACGAGCTTGGCATCTAATTCAGGCTTACGAATTTGTTCAATATTGATCGTTGTCTTAGCACCAGTTAACTTGGTTACTTTACGACGTAGCTTCTCAATATCCTCACCTTTCTTACCGATAACGATACCTGGACGAGCCGTGTGGATAGTGATGCTTAATGCTTTGCTTGGACGCTCGATATCGATGCGTGATACTGAAGCATTCTTCAATTCTTCCAATAGGTATCTTCTAACGGCCAAATCACCTTCGAGATTATCGGCGAATTCTGAACCCTCGGCGTACCAAGTTGAATTCCAGTCTTTAACGATACCTAATCGGATACCAGTTGGATGTACTTTCTGTCCCATTCCTAACTCCTAGTCCGAAACTTTAACGGTGATATGACAGGTGCGCTTAAAGATGCGATCGGCACGCCCTTTAGCACGTGGTCTGATACGCTTCATTGTTGGACCTTCATCTACAAAGATTGAAGAGACTTTCAATTCGTCGATATCAGCACCGTCATTGTGTTCTGCGTTAGCAATTGCTGATTCAAGAACTTTCTTGACTAAAACAGCTGCTTTCTTCTTGCTGAATGTCAGCAGATTTAACGCCTGCTCAACCTGCATTCCACGGATCTGGTCGGCAACCAGACGTGTCTTCTGCGCTGAGATATTTGCTTGTCGATGTTTAGCTACAGTTTCCATAGCACTACCTCTTAGCCTTCTTATCAGCGATATGACCGCGATAAGTTCTAGTCGGAGCAAACTCACCTAACTTATGTCCAACCATGTCTTCTGTTACATATACAGGGACATGTTGACGACCGTTGTGAATGGCGATTGTCAATCCAACCATTTCTGGAGAAACCATTGATCTGCGAGACCAGGTCTTGATTGGACGCTTGTTGTTATTGGCAACAGCATCATCAACCTTCTTCATCAGGTGTAGATCGATAAATGGGCCTTTTTTCAGTGAACGTGGCACAATTTATTCCTCAATTAACGTTTATTTCTGCGACGGACAATCAGCTTGTCAGTACGCTTATTACTACGAGTCTTCTTACCCTTGGTAGGAACACCCCATGGAGTAACCGGGTTACGACCGCCGGAAGTTCGACCTTCACCACCACCGTGTGGGTGATCAACTGGGTTCATGGCAACACCACGAACAGTCGGACGAACACCACGCCAGCGCGTAGCACCTGCTTTACCTAATTTGCGTAGGCTGTGGTCTGAGTTACCAACTTCACCGATAGTCGCACGACATTCAGCTAATACTTTGCGCATCTCGCCTGAACGTAGACGAAGTGTGACGTAAGTACCTTCACGCGCAACCAACTGAGCGTAAGCACCAGCTGAGCGTGCCATCTGAGCACCCTTGCCAGGCTTCAATTCGATGCAGTGAATTACAGAACCCACTGGGATGTTGCGCATTGGTAAACAGTTACCAATCTTGATTGGTGCATCTTCACCGTTAACAACCTGATCACCAGCACTTAATTTCTTAGGTGCGATGATGTAGGCACGTTCACCGTCAAGATACTTCAATAATGCAATGTGAGCGCTACGGTTAGGATCGTACTCAAGACGCTCAACAACAGCAGGAACACCTACTTTGTTACGCTTGAAGTCAATCTTACGGTAGTGCTGCTTGTGACCGCCACCAATGTGACGAGTCGTAATGCGACCATTGTTGTTACGGCCACCAGACTTACTCTTAGGCTCTAACAGTGGTGCGTGAGGCTTACCTTTCCAGAGGTCTTCATTCTTTACTGAAACAACGAAGCGGCGTCCTGGAGAAGTCGGTTTGCTCTTGATACTTGGCATGACTAGTTCCTCTTAACCTTATGCTTCAGCGTCCAGAAAGTCGATTTCTTGACCTTCTTTCAGTGAGACGTAAGCTTTTTTCCAATCTACGCGTTTGCCAATCGCCATACCATGACGCTTGGTTTTGCCTTTCATGTTGACTGTGCGAACTGAATCAACTTCTACTTCGAATAACATTTCAACAGCAGATTTGATTTCACGCTTAGTTGCGTCAACAGCTACTTTGAGAACGATCTGGTTATCGCGCTCAGCGATAATGGTCGACTTCTCAGAAACGTGAGGCGCCTTGATGACGTCTAGGAGTCTTTCCTGATTCATGCGATAGCCTCCTCAAGTTGCTTTAGAGCTTCAACAGTGATTAGAACTTTTTCGAAACCAATTAAGCTAACTGGGTCGATAGCAGAAACATCACGTACATCTACTTTGTGTAGGTTACGTGCAGCTAGGTATAAGTTCTCATCTACTTTATCTGTGATGATTAGCACGTCTTCTAAACCTAAGCCGTTAAGCTGAGCCAGTAGCTCACGAGTCTTTGGTGCTTCAACAGCAATTGACTCAACAACGACTAAACGCTCTTGACGAACTAATTCAGATACGATGCTTTGAATGGCACCGCGATACATCTTCTTGTTAACCTTCTGGCTGTGGTCCTGTGGACGAGCAGCGAAAGTTACACCACCTTTACGCCAGATTGGGCTGGTAATAGTACCTGAGCGAGCACGTCCAGTACCTTTTTGACGCCATGGCTTACGACCACCACCGCGAACGTCTGAACGATTCTTCTGAGCTCGAGTACCTGCGCGAGCACCGGCTAGGTAAGCGACCACAACTTGATGAACCAATGATTCGTTAAACTCACGGCCGAAGGCAGTATCAGAAACTGTCACTGCGCCTGCACTTTCCTGACCTGGAGCGACTAAAGATAATTCCATCGATATACTCCTTAAGCCTTGTTCGCAGCTTTAACAGCTGACTTGATGATTACGTCGCCACCCGGAGCACCTGGTACGGCACCCTTGATGAGCAGTAAGTTACGTTCTGCATCAACGCGAACAACTTCAAGTGATTGAGTTGTGACTTTCGCAGCACCCATGTGACCAGACATTTTCTTACCTTTGAAAACACGGCCAGGTGTTTGGTTTTGACCAATCGAACCGTTTGCACGGTGTGCAAGCGAGTTACCGTGTGTGGCATCCTGAGTGCTAAAGTTCCAGCGCTTGATACCGCCCTGGAAACCTTTACCCTTTGAGGTACCGGTTACGTCTACGCTTTGGCCTTCTTCGAACTGCTCTACAGTTAACTCACCACCAACTTCCAGATCTTCCAACTCATTCAGACGGAATTCCCAAAGACCGCGTCCTGCTTCGACGCCAGCTTTGGCAAAAACACCTGCATCAGGCTTGTTTACGCGAGAGGCTTTCTTGCTTCCCGCAGTAACCTGAATCGCTGTGTAGCCATCAGTGTCCTGAGTTTTCAGCTGAGTAATACGGTTCGGTGTTGCTTCTATGACTGTCACGGGAACAGACTGACCGTCTTCTTTAAAGACTCGAGTCATTCCTTTTTTGACGCCTACAATTCCGATTGTCATTGTATTTTCCTCACCGCAGCTAAATTGCTGCTTCACTTCTTAAATAATTACTATGTCAAACTAATTTGAACATCTACACCCGCAGCCAGGTCGAGCTTCATAAGAGCATCAACTGTCTTTTCAGTTGGCTCGATGATGTCTACCATGCGCTTGTGTGTGCGGATTTCGTACTGGTCACGTGCATCTTTATTCACGTGAGGTGAAATCAAGATGGTGTACTTTTCCTTGCGAGTAGGCAGAGGAATAGGACCCACAACCTGGGCACCGGTACGCTTCGCTGTGTTGACAATTTCTAAAGTCGATTGATCAATTAATTTGTGATCAAAGGCCTTTAATCTGATTCGTATTTGCTGCTTTGCCATTGCAAAGACACTCCAATATTTTTTAATGCGTAAAAAAAGACCCTGCCTAAAACCATATTTATCACGGCGGCAGTGTCGAATTATGTAACATTCAGACTCCATTTGAGTCTGTTGTGATGCACTAAACTATTGATTTCTCAAGAATTAGCGACAATTTACTAGCAAGAAGTTGCAAAACTTACGTTATGGACCCATCTGCTAGGCGCGCTATTATACTTACGGAGCCCCTGAAGTCAAGGGATTATTTGGGATTAAAATCAGGCCGGAATTGTAATGCCGTCATATGCGAGACAGGTACCTGAATGTTCATTCGAGACCTGCTCCATGAGTGTTACTAATTTGTCCGCAGAATAGTCAGGTGTGAATAACTGACCTTCTTTCAAGCGGCCCTGAAATGGCTTCGACAACTGAGTATCGACCGTGCCTGGATGCAAGCCGATGATAACGGTCTTTTTGTGGCTTCTGGAAAACTCGATCGCCGCGGTTTTGATGAACATATTCAAGGCGGCTTTGGATGCTCGGTAGGCATACCAGCCGCCTAGGCGATTATCTGAGATAGACCCCACTCTGGCAGAGAGTATGCCGATAACATTGGGCACCGCTTTGTTAATAAGTGGTTTAACCGCTTTGACAATAAGCGCAGGAGCAAAGGTATTAATGGCAAACACGGACTGAAGGTTGTCTAACTGAATATCTGTCAGTTGTTTTTCCGGCATGCGGCTGTCCTTGTGCAATGTGCCTAGTGCAATAAAGATCCGATCGAGTTTAACTTCACCTAGTTGGTTCACAGCGGTGTTAATTGACTGCTCATTTGTAATATCGATGCTGATAGATTGCAGGCGTGCATCATCGAGAGCAACCGGTGTTCGACTGAATGCGAACAGACGGGTCACATCATTGCGCGCGAGATACGCCCTGACCACGGCATTACCAATACCACCATTGGCAGCAAAGATAGCGATGTTCATGACACACGCTCCAATGGTGAGCGATCTGTCGGCACACCAATGCCTCGACAACGCTTGGAGCAATATTTGACGTTATCCCAATCCTTCTGCCACTTTTTACGCCACGTAAATGGCCTGTCGCAGACTGGACAGACTTTGCTGGGTAAATGCGCTTTTAACTTATGTTTCATAACCTATATGTGTACGAAGGTGGTTCACTATGGATGATTAACTGCCGGCTAAGCTTAAGCGGTCTTTCGCAACAGAGTCGGTAACAGTGTGAAGTCGACGATTAATGCCATAAGTAATGTCAGCGATAGTAATGCGCCGGTATTAGCCGTCGGTAATAACGGCGAGAACAGCATCATCGAGAATCCAACTGCCAGAATAATCGTTGTGGTTATAAGCGCCCGGCCAACAATGTGGAAGCTGTACTTTATGGCATTATCAGTGTCATATCCTTTGTGTTGTCTGGCATGAATGTACTTACTCAGAAAGTGCACGGTGTCGTCAACCACGATCCCAAGACTCAGACAAATCACAACCGATAAGGCCAGATCAATATAGCCGACAAAAATACCCCACAGGCCATAGGCGATTAGAGCAGGAACCAGATTAGGCAGGAGACTGATGAGACCATATTTAACAGAGCGGTATACAGACATCAGCAAAACACTAATGATCACCAGTGCCAGTAAGGTGCCAACAATCATCTGAGTAATATTGCGCTCAGCGATGTGTGAAAAAATATGATCCAGTCCTGAAACCTCAAGCTCGACGTTATTACCTTGAGATTGTGCGAGTGAATCAAAGAATGTGGTTAGTTTGTCCTCAAATGCAATGAGTTCATATGATTCTGCAGGTTTTAATAAGATGGTTGTGCGCGCCGCGCGTCGATCAAATGACAGGTTATTTTCTAATCCTGTTCCCTGCGGCAGAGACAGCTCATACATCAGGGATAGCTGAGCAGCCAGTGCCTGTGACTCAGGCATTTTAAATTGCGATTCCAGATCCTGGTTCATCACCTGATTCAGACGCTTCATGATGTAGCCATAGCTTTGGATCAATTCGACATTCGGTTGCTGCTCGAGAAACGCGAGCAGTTCGTCTAATACCTGAAGATAGGCCGGGTCATTGACGCTGGTATCTGTGCGTAACACCAACTCATACCGATGCAGTCGATTGAACTGCTGCTTAATGACATTCACAGCCTGGGTAACCTCAAACGCATCGGAGAAGTATTTCGACCAATTTTCACTAAAACGAATGTTCAATAAGCCAACAACAGATATCAACACCAGTCCCAGCATGACAGAGGTTACCGAAGCTTGATTGCGCTTCAGCCATGCGGCATAGCGACTCATGATATCTGACTGAATCAAATCAGTCCCCGAACTCACAGCGTCACCTTTGTGCTGATATTCAATTGGATAATAATGAATAAGTAGTGGTAGTAGCAGTAAGGTAAACAGCCAGGCCAACATCACCCCAATGGCCACCATATTGCCCAAGTCCTGATAAGGCGGCGAGTCACTCAGATTAAGAAATAACATGCCAAGACTGGTAGTTATTGAGGTAATAGTAATGGGTAACCAATTAATGGCGAATGCTTCACGATTGGCCACAACGGAGTCTTTACGTTCAACAACCATCAAATACCGGTAGGTCATAAGGTAGTGAATACAATCAGCCACAGCCAATGTCAGTACAACCGTTGGTACAAAACCAGCCACGGGGGTTAATTCAGTATTAAACAAAGCATAAATACTGAAGGTAAACACTATGCTGAGCGTGATAATAACAACGGTGAACACTGTGGCTTTGACGCTGCGTAAGAAAAATAACAACCCCATGATGAGAACCAGATAGGTTACAGGAACCAGGAGAAGCAGATCATTCATCACGGCATCCTCGAGCGTGACATTTGAGGTAACCGAGCCAATCAGATAGAAATCTACCTGTGGGTATTGTGCTTGCCAATTCGCTCTGAGTGCATCAGTGTATCGATAGATTTCTCGCGCCTGATCAGGGGTGTCACTATCCAGATACAAATCCGCCTGGAACACAATGACTCGATAATTTGGTGATAAATACACCTTATCAAGTTGTGGATCCGAGGCAAATAGCGCTTGGAGTTGCGCTGGTTGGTCAACAATTTTATGGATTAATTCGATAACTGGCGTGACGGTTAAGTTATTATCATCAACTTGGGTGTATTGATAGTTGGTCAAACCGTTCACGCGATGCACTGCCGGCGCAGTCCACAGAGCTGATTCAATCTCATGCAGTAATGGCCCGTAATCGGTGTTAAACCAGGTGTCCTCGTCTTCACTTTCAGGAAGTACCAACATCAACACCAAACTATCGTGCGAGGTAAAATCCTCCTCAAATGCCTCATAGGCTGATAGCTCAGGGTTGTCTGCACTAAAGTAAACACGAAAGTCATTACTCAGGCGCAGATCCAGTGCCGCGGGCAAGGTTACACAGCACAGCAATAACAACAGCAAAACACATATTTTGGCGTATGCCGATGAAAGGAATGAATCGAGGTTAGTCACTGCCACATAGACTGCTGTAGAACAATTTCATACATATCAGTACGTAGGCAAACGGGTTCAGAGTGGTAAAAAATGGAAAGAATGCACTTAGGGATTGTTGCGAAGCTGGTTAGACAATGAGAAATCTAACCAGCCTCGCTTGCTCAGTGTTCACAGAACAACCGGCTTACAGAGCGCGGCGACGAGCTTCCGGGGCGTTTTCAGACAAAATATCCAAAGCGACCACTTCAGCGTTACCGTTCACTCGACAGTTAGCTTTAGCAATGATGTTGTCATCACCGAGTTTGGCATCCAGATAAATAACTTCTGAACGACCAAGTCGTGAATCTACACCCGAACCAATCGGCTTAACCTTATACTCTAAGGCATACTGACTATCTTGGTTAATAGAAACCATCAGTGCTTCAGCACAGGCCTCCATACCATTCTTGCCAGTGACAACCTCAGCGTATGAGAATGGGGCAAAGGCACCCAAGCCAATCGCTAAACCAAATATCAACTTTTCTCTGTTTTTCATTTTGAGTCTCCTCAATTGCGCTAGTAAATAAAAAGAGCTAGTAAATAAGAGCTTACGCTCAGGTGTAAGATTAAGGACGAGGGGGATGTTATACAAACGACTTTTTTTGAGGCATGAATAAGAAAAATTCAGCTATAACACTTCGAATTCTTTGATTAGCCAGTCACTGATCCGTTTAATGTCAGGACGCTTACTATCCTCTTCACGTGAGGCAAGGTAGAAGCTCTCGCCATAGGTCGCATCATCAAACAGACGGATAATCTTGCCAGATTCAATCCAGTGCATTCCCAATGGTAGGTAAATAACCCCGAGGCCTAACCCTCGAGAAACGGCATCCATGACCGAACTCATAGTATCAAAACGGATCATTTTAGCGGGTTTAATCTCCGGAATTTTGGCAGCCTGGCTCCATTCCTTCCAGGCGTTGGGACGGTTCTCATGCACAATCAGAGTTTGCTCGTTCAGGCAATCATAACTCGAGGTATCCATTTTTTTAGCCAATTTAGGTGCAGCAGCAACAACCAGATCACAGGGAAATAACTCTCTTGCCACAACCTTACTGGTTTTTGAATAACCAAACAGGATGGATAAATCAGCCTCGGCAGGGTGCTCGGTGAGTTTATTGGGTTGTGTCATGATCTGAATGTCCGTGTCCGGCATGAGCGTCTGAAGTTGCTCCAATTTCGGCAATAAGAGTTCACTGGAAAAGAACGGTGGCACACTCATACGGATCATGTGTCGTCCGTATTCTGCACTCAATTGGTGCGTTACGCTCGCCAAACGCTCAAACATACCATCCAGATAGTCATGATAGGCCTGCCCGGCTTTGGTGAATTCCAACGAGCGTGTCTTACGCTGCAGGAGCGGTAATTCGAGGTACTCCTCCAGATATTTAATCTGATGACTCACAGCTGAAGCCGTTAGGCACAGCTCCTCTGCGGCATCTTTGATACTCAAATGCTTACCTACCACCAGAAATGCTCTCAGAGCACGTAACGGTGGCAGTGTGCGTGTACTTTTCATTTGGTCACTCCCATTCTCGGCAGATAATGGTTCTTCTATATGAAACTACAAGGGCCGAACTGAAATTAAACGCAAGTTGTATGCCATAGAAGGCCCTGACCCTCTGCAAAATTAGCATTATGACGGTGTTGTTACAGTGGTTTGATGATTTCGAATGCGTAGATCAGTGTTTTTTGGCGACCACTAAAATTATTATCAGTTATGAATAACAATGTCTGATGACCATTTGTGAGTGTGGGACCGACAATCATGCCTTCCACGTTATCAAGCTTAGGAAAGTTGTCTGAATCGGCATAGTCATCTAAGTCAGCCCAGAGCTGTTTTTCTGTAGCCACATATGCCACTCCTTCGAGGGCAGCAATATCTTGCACATTAGTGGTATCTTCATTGATATGTGTCAGATACACACGCACGGTATTTCTGATGCTTGGTTTTGTCAGAAAAGACTTCTCTACGACGAGCAGTTGGTTCTCTGCGACCGCAATTATATCCGAGATACTTAATACACCGGCAACTTCATCGGCGTCATCAGGATTAGGCAACGCGGATAGGATGTATGGATATTCCGCGACGTACTCATAGCCCTCAGCAGTGCGTTGCTTATGAACAATTCGAGTGACACTGGTTTGTTGTGGTTCTGATACCCCACCGTCCTGAATTAGCGCCTTTTCAATGACCAGGTAAATATGTTCGTCATCCGGTGTGATACTTAGACTCTCAAATGCATCATTCGGACGAATACCATGATTCGGCAGGTCAGCCTGTTTCGGCAAGAACTTGGTCGGGACTTCTATGCGACGCACCAGCTTGCCATCCTGAGTAAATTCATACAGCATCGGCAGGGAGAAATAGTTCTCGACATCTATCCCTTCAGAGGACACTAACCAGTGACCGTTTGCCAGTTTATCAAACGCCTCAGCATCAATAATCTCGTCAGGGAATAATGCTGTGCCATCCGCATCACTCAATCGCGTTAGACCAGCTGGTTCAATCGTCAGCTCATCAGCCGATAAAGCCATCTTAAATTGATGAATGACTGGTCCACCAAGTCGTCCCTTATCATCTGTAATCGCTGCCAGTAAGCCCAGCTCGTGATCATAATATAGACTACTCAAACCACCAATTTGAATCCCCTCTTGCTTGGCATCAAGGGGGATTTCAACCGCTTGAATAAATCGCAACGGTTTAACCTCTGATTTATTATCCGCAGTCGTCGCATCAATAAAGAACACAACACTGATCACAATCACCAGCGCTCTAATCATTGCGATATCCTTCATGGTAGAGAGTTGTGTGGCGATACATAGACTCAGGATCACTCGTCGAGATATTTATCTGTCACTGCGCCCTCGCTGGCACTCGCTGCTAAGCGGGCAAACTTCGCCAGTGTACCGCGTTTGGTGTAGGGCTCTGGACGTTGCCAGTTTGCGCGCCGCTCACTGAGCACCTCATCAGAGACATGCAGCGTAATTTCCTTCGTTTCAGCATTGATGGATATTTTGTCACCGTCTTCAATCAATGCGATGGTGCCGCCATTGAAGGCTTCTGGCGTAACATGACCAATGACAAATCCCCGGCTCCCACCAGAGAAGCGACCATCAGTAATCAATGCCACATCGTTACTCAGACCGCGACCATTAATCGCACTGGTTGGACTAAGCATCTCACGCATGCCGGGACCACCCTTGGGCCCCTCATAGCGCACGACCACCACATCGCCCTTTACGACATCGCCATTGAGTATGGCTTTCATGGCTTGTTCCTCGCCGTGGTAACATTTCGCGGTGCCAGTGAACTCAAGCCCCTCATGACCGGTAATCTTAGCTACCGCACCCTCGGGGGCTATGTTGCCCTTTAAAACCACCAGATGGCTGTCTTTTTTAATCGGATTAGACATGGGTCGAATAATCTTTTGTTCAGCTGGATAGTCAGCCACTTCGGCAAGATTCTCCGCCATGGTTTTGCCGGTTACCGTCATACAGTCGCCATGGAGCAGCCCTTCTCGAAGCAACATCTTCATCAGAGGCTGAATACCCCCAATTTCAATCAGTTCACTCATGGCGTATTGACCCGCTGGGCGCATGTCAGCCAGAACCGGTACGCGGGCACCGACGCGTGAGAAATCATCGAGCTCGAGCGGTATCTTTGCCGCATGGGCGATAGCTAAGAGGTGTAATATGGCATTGGTGGAACCCTCAAGGGCAATGGTGATCGTAATTGCATTCTCCAGCGCCTCACGCGAGAGAATATCGCTTGGTTTAATACCACGCTTGATCAGTTCACGAACCGCTGCACCAGCACGATAACTATCATTCAACTTGTCTTGTGACACGGCATTCTGTGCTGAGCTATTGGGTAGTGACAGTCCCATCGCCTCTAAAGCTGAAGCCATTGTGTTCGCCGTGTACATACCGCCACATGAGCCCGGTCCGGGAATGGCAGTCGTTTCGATTTGCTCCAGCTCAATGTCACCAATTTTACCGGCCGCACGCGCGCCCACCGCCTCAAATACAGAAACGATATCACGTCGTTCCTCACCGGGTAGAATGGTTCCGCCGTAGACAAATACCGATGGGCGGTCAAGGCGAGCCATGGCAATACCACAGGCCGGCATATTCTTATCACAGCCACCAATGGCAACAAAACCGTCAAACCCCTGAGCCCCAACAACTGTCTCGATACTGTCTGCAATCACCTCACGAGAGACCAACGAATATCGCATACCGGGTGTACCCATGCTGATACCATCCGAGACAGTAATGGTGTTGAATTGCACCGCCTTGCCACCCGCATCATCCGCACCCTTACAGGCTTGGTCAGCCAGAGTATTAATGTGCATGTTACAGGGCGTAACCATAGACCAGGTCGAGGCAATACCAATCTGAGGCTTAGAGAAGTCCTCTTTTTTAAAGCCAACTGGATATAACATGGCACGGCTAGGCGCTTGCTCCATGCCGTCGACAATAATGGATGAATGTTTACGTTCGTCGCTCATACTGAGCCCTTATCTGATTTCTTTTCTAGTGATGCATTTATACTATATTCAGCGGCAGGATGTTAGTGGCGATACGACAGTTTTATTGTCTGATGCGACAAGCTATACTCTGATGTCATAATTAGCCATCAAGTGATAATAACAAGCCCATGAGAACTGCCAATCTTTTATTCTTCACAACCTGTCTTTTACTGACCTCAGCCTGCTCAGGCGCAAGCGAACAACTCACCAGTGAGACACAAACCTCTGCTGCAGCCGCTGCTGACCGCAAGCCGGTGGCGATGGTTGTCACGGCCAATCCACTGGCCACAGAAACCGGATTAAATATTCTCCGTCAAGGCGGCACTGCCGTTGACGCCGCGATTGCTATTCAAGCGACACTAAGTCTGGTAGAGCCACAAAGTTCAGGCTTGGGCGGTGGTGGATTTATGGTGTATTACGATGCCACAGATAAATCGATTCAGTATTATAACGGCCGTGAAAAAGCCCCCATGGCAGTGACGCCCGATTTGTTTCTCAATCCCGACGGCTCACCGATTCACTTTTTAAAAGCCAAGGATAGTGGTATCTCGATAGGTGTTCCGGGTGTGGTATCACTATTTCAAATGGCCCATAAGGATCACGGCAAATTACCGTGGGCAGAATTGTTTTCGCAGGCGAAAACTTATGCCACAGACGGTTTTCCCGTGTCAGCGAGAATGCATAATTCAATCAAGCGCTACTCTAAGTACTTTTCCCGCTCGCCAGATAAAGGCCCAACCGACCTGTATGAATACTTCTTCATCAATGATGAGCCCTTACCCATCGGACATTTATTAAAAAATGCCGACTATGCCCAAACACTACAAACCATCGCCAAAAATCCAGATGATTTCTATCAAGGCGACATTGCCAAGCAAATTATCGCCTCTGTTCAGAGAGAACCGATGGCCGGTAGTCTGACATTGGAAGATTTAGCGAAATACTCGGCGGTCAAACGTGAGCCCTACTGCAGTAGCTATCGAGAGTTAACGTTGTGTGGCTCGGCATTGCCCTCCTCTTGGGTATCTGTATCGATGGTCATGAGTCTGTTGAACGAAGCACCGAAATTTAGCCCTCAGGGTGCCGACGACCCCGCTAACTGGACCTTGCTCGCCGAAGCGTTACGCATTACCTATGCTGACAATAATGAGTACATTGCCGACGATGACTTTATCGACGTGCCCATTGAGGGCATGATGAGCGATGGCTATATCGAAGAGCGCGCCAAACTGATTTCAAGAGAAGGTGCTAATCCTGACATCAAGGCGGGTAATCCGTGGCAATATCAGGACAAAAAGGCCGCTTATCAATTTGGTCAGGACGCCACACATGACGATGTAGGCACCACACATTTTGTGATTGTCGATCGTGAGGGTAATGTCGTTTCAATGACTGCGACTGTCGAGGGTTTCTTTGGCTCGACACGTATGGCCGGCGGGATGATTTTAAACAACCAGTTAACTGACTTTTCCTTCCGTTATGAAGATGCTGAGGGTAACCCCATCGCCAATGCTGTCGCACCCGGTAAACGGCCACGTTCCTCCATGTCTCCGACAGTGGTGATTGATGAGAACAGAGATTTCGTGCTGGCCGTTGGCTCACCCGGTGGACGTAACATTATTTCCTATGTTGCGAAAACGGTTGTCGGAGTGATGCGTTGGGGACTATCTGCGCAGCAGGCCATTGACTTACCCAATATGGTGGCAAAAACCCAACAGGTACGTATCGAAAAACATCGTGCTACACCAGAGCTGATTCAGGCACTGCGAGATTTTGGCTACAATGTCTACGAATCTGAGGGGGAGATATCAGGTTTAAGTGCCGTAGTAAGGCGACCTGATGGCACATTGGAAGGAGGCGCAGATCCCAGACGTGAGGGAACTGTCGGCATAATTTATGATGACGAATGATCAGCATTCCAAAATAGAGGTATCCATGAAATATATTCTTGCTACAAGTTTTACACTATTTTTAACCTCGGCTGTCTACAGTATGACGCCAGAGAAAATCATCGAGGGATTTGATGTGCCATGGGGCATGGTTAAATTAACCGATGGCGATTTTCTGATTTCAGAACGTTCTGGAACACTGTATCGGGTGAAACCGGGACAGGAGCGCCAGGCTGTGGCAAACCTGCCCGAGGTCAATGCTCGTGGCCAAGGTGGTCTGCTGGATCTGGTGTTGCACCCTGAATACAGCAAAAATGGTTGGATTTATATTTCTTATGCCTCTGCTGATGGCGATGAGGATAGTGATAACACCAATATCATTCGCGCTAAGATCAATGGCAATGCTCTGACTGATGTCGAGACCATCTATAAACCTGCGCGTAATTATAAGCGACGATTCCACTATGGTAGTCGGATGGCATTTGATAAGACTGGAATGCTTTATTTCTCAATTGGTGATCGTGGTGAGCGAGATGTTTTTCCTCAAGATACCGATCAGGATGGCGGCAAGATTTACCGTGTTCATGCCGATGGCAAAATTCCGACTGATAACCCCTTTGCCGACAGCGAAGTACCTGCCGCATACAGCTATGGCCACAGAAATCCACAGGGTATGGCACTGAATCCGGTCACCGGTGATATCTGGGCCCATGAGCACGGGCCACGAGGCGGCGACGAGATTAATATTATTAAGGCTGGCAAGAACTATGGCTGGCCAGTGATTAGCTACGGCATTAATTACAATGGCACTAAATTCACCGATATCTCGGCTAAAGAGGGCATGGAGCAGCCTGTGCATCAGTGGACACCTTCAATCGCACCGTCCGGTATGGTATTTGTCACCTCAGATAAGTACCCCGACTGGCAAGACAAGTTACTCATCGGCAGTTTGAAGTTTAACAACCTTGAACTTGCGACCCTTGATGGCAACAAAGTCACAAGCATAGAAAAGGTACTTGAAGGCATTGGTCGGGTGCGAAACGTGGTGCAACTGAGTGATGGCTTTATTTACGTTGCAACAGACGGCGATGCCATCTACCGACTCAACCCTTGAACAGTGCTACTGATGCCTGCCCTTGTGGTTGCACAAAAACATTCACACAATGCTGCGGACGATTTCTAGACCAGGGATTGTCCGCTAAAACAGCCATACAACTCATGCGCTCAAGATACACAGCGTACGCTATTGGAGGTTACGGAGAGTATCTGTTAAGCACATGGCATAAGGCTCAAATGCCAGCATTGACCGCGCAATCGCTCTCTGAGTCGAGTCAACATTGGTACCGACTTGAGATTGTTGATAAATCACAAATGGGTGATCGGGCAACGGTAGAGTTCAAAGCACACTATTTGAACAAAGACTCTAAGCCATGTATGCTTCACGAGCGCTCTGATTTTATCCGTGAATCAGGTGTCTGGTTATATCTAAGCGGAGAGATTATCTAGGCTAGTAAAGCATAATAATAAATGATTGCGTTTTACCTGTACGCAATCTTCGGTAATCAGTTGATTACTCACTAACTTGAGGGTAGAAGCTACGATGAATAGTCCAACTCATGAGACTGAGCTAAATAATAATAACAATGCAGCCATGAAGTGGTTGTTACTGATTTTCCTGGTCTATTTAATGCTGACTGCGGTTTCGATCATCGGTACCGGTTTTAAAATAGCCACCTCTGACCAAGCTAAGTCACTCTTTGAGTTTGCTGAGAATCCAATCGCGGCACTGGTCATTGGTATGACGGCGACAGCGCTCATCCAATCTTCTAGTACGGTCTCATCCATCATTGTTGCTATGGTGGCTGGTGGATTACCCATTAACATCGCGATTCCAATGATCATGGGTGCAAATATTGGCACAAGCATCACCAGCACACTGGTGAGTTTGGGACATATTCGTGATAAAGATGAATTTCAAAAGGCATTTTCTGCTGCCACCGTGCATGATTTTTTCAATGTCATGGCTGTTTTAATTTTCCTACCACTGGAAATGATGTTTGGATTACTTGATAAAGTGAGTTCCTTTATTGTGAATCTCTTCAGTGGTGGTATTGCGGTATCAGGTAGTGCATTCAATCCTATTAAAATGGTCACTGGCCCCGTCAAAGATTTTGTCGCAAGTCTCGTTTCCTCGCTACCCGAAATAGCTCAGGGTATCATCCTCGCCAGCATCGGACTGGTATTAATCATTGTCTCCATCAGCTTGATGGGTAAAATCATGAGAAATCTCATGGTTGGTCAGGCCAAAGAAATACTCCATAAAGCCATTGGTAAGAATGCCCTGACGGGTATCTCATCGGGTACTGTGGTCACCGTACTGGTTCAGTCATCATCGACAACTACCTCGTTAATGGTGCCACTGGTAGGAACAGGTGTATTAAAGACGCGTGATGTATACCCTTTCACCTTGGGAGCAAACATCGGCACCTGTATCACAGCCCTGATAGCTGCACTGGCGGCAACCGGTGAATATGCCGCTTTCGCAATGCAGATTGCAATCGTTCACCTATGCTTCAACGTGATGGCGGTGACCCTCATTTATGGCGTGCCACTGCTCAGGGAAGTGCCGTTAAAATTGAGTGAGGGATTGTCACTTGCGGTCGCCGACAAGAAGATCCTCGGACTAGCTTACATTGCGAGTTTATTCTTTATCGTACCGTTAATTGCGCTCTCTTATACCGCCATGTAATCCAATCGGGCTGTAAAGCCCGACACGTGATAAACCCTTTAGTGATCTGCGCTAGCCAATTGCTCTGATTGTGGTGAGCGGAACCGATCAACCATGGCCTGAATCTCAGCAGGTGCCTCATCAGTAAACCGCATGACTGTGAAGGCCACTGCAAAGTTGACGATTGCTCCGACAACCCCAAACGCATTCGGTGAGATCCCCAGAAACCAGTTCTCATCCATGCCTGCCATGAAGGATGTTCCCGGGATAAACATAATACCCTTGTGCTGAAATACATACAGCATCGTCACCCCGATACCCGCACACATGCCCGCAATAGCCGCTTTATTGTTCATCTTCTTGGAGAAGATGCCCATCATGAGCGCCGGGAAAATTGATGAGGCCGCCAATCCGAAAGCCAGCGCCACCGTACCGGCAGCAAAGTCAGGGGGATTGAGCCCAAGATAACCCGCCAGCAATACCGACAGAGTCATCGTGATACGCCCAATAAGGAGCTCATTTTTCTCACTTAAATCAGGCATCCAGACCCCTTTCAA
>CAXRAF010000008.1:0-5809 GCA_964228485.1 Alteromonadales bacterium
CATACGCCGTCATCGATAATGCGCTGACATAAGTCTAAATATTGCTTCATTCGTTGTCATAACCTGATTTGTTGAATGAGTTAATGGTAACATAGCACCCATCAAAACGAAGTAACGAACGAACGTATTTTTAACATGCCAACCATAAATCTCATCGCCGCCATGGCTCACAATCGGGTCATTGGCAAAGACAATCAAATGCCCTGGCATCTGCCTGCTGATCTGCAGCATTTTAAGTCGGTGACGATGACTCATCCAATTATCATGGGACGAAAAACATTTGAATCAATTGGTCGGCCACTACCAGGTCGTCGAAATGTGGTTATCAGTCGCAATACTGATTTACGTCTTGAGGGTGCAGAGGTTGTTCACTCCATTGCCGCAGCGCTTGAGCTGTGTGTCGACGCTGAAGCAATCATGATTATCGGTGGCGCTAATCTGTATGAACAAACCCTGCCATTAGCGGATACATTACATCTGACTTTCATCGACTTAACGGTCGATGGCGATGCCTATTTCCCAGACTGGACTGGCTACAACTGGCAAGAAACCGACCGCGAAGCGCATCAGCCAGATGACAAAAACCGATACGCTTACGAGTTTGTGACCTTACAAAAACAGCCTTAACTATTCTACCGGCATGCGTCGCCAGCCATCGGCGGTCTTAACAACTTCAGCTAATGGCCAGTAGGTATTACTCAAAGTCAGCGTGATAACCTGTTCGATATTAGCAAGATTTAGGACCTTCAGTCTGACTGATTCACGATCCTTTTTGTTTTTCACCACAGCAATAAAACTGTCTAAATCTGGTGTAGGCACATCATCAACCGCGGTGATGATTTGTCCGCGAATGCCAAAATGTTGCGCTGGTGAGCCGAAGTGATTACTCGAAACATACAAGCCTGGCGTGGTTATGCCCAGCCCGGTCCGTATTGCCCGATGTGGCACTTGCAGATTTGCCCCAGACCAAAGTAGTACTCGATCGGTACCCGCAATGCTGAGCGCGGCGGTTTCAACATCGATTTCCATCACCTCACCACTGCGTGCAATGGTGAGCTTAACCACGGGTGTCTGAGCCGCTATTTCTATCTCTCTGAAATCAGTGACTATCTCGCCATCAACCGCTAACAAAATGTCGCCGGATAATAACTTTTGCTCGGCATCGGCACCCTTCCAAGTATTATTAACCGCCATCACCTGATGCCGATCAGCATTTTTTGCCGCAATCTTATCAAGCCATTCCTCAGGTATCCCTAAGCGTCTGGCAGCGACAAATGAAACTAGCCCCCATTCAACTTCCAACGAGCGAAGGGTGTCTTTTCCAG
Source organism: Alteromonadales bacterium (assembly GCA_964228485.1). Classification (GTDB taxonomy): domain Bacteria; phylum Pseudomonadota; class Gammaproteobacteria; order Enterobacterales; genus CAXRAF01. Next base: position 1,326 of record CAXRAF010000008.1, read on the forward strand.
AGCGGTAGTAGCCCAATAAATCCTTCACATGCTGTACCGAAATTCCCCAGAAGTTGCTCTTGCCCCGACCCGCACTAAAACTGACGATCATGGCGGTCACTTCGGAGTTATCATTTAAGAAGGCGCCACTTGAATGACTGTATGGAGTATCTGTGGCAATGACCATGATATTAGCATCGCTGAATTTGGTGCTATGGTTACTCGAGGTGTTGATAGGAGAGTATGTCGACACCTTGCGCGACTTAACCAGCACCCGATAATCATAGTTAGTACCTACTACATTCACCATATCGCCCGGCTCGGGTGCCTTGTCGGCTAATGTCACACTGCGCACCAGAGTATCGCCAAGCAATTCAGGATCATATTGCAACAACGCCATATTATGCAGTGGGTGCATGAAGGCCACTTTCGCGGGAATTTGGATTGAGCCAGCAAAGGTTAAAGTAATATCACCGAGTGTGGATGGCACCGTGGTGCGATCAACCACTAACAATCCCTCTTTAGCATCAACCACTAGTCCCGTACCAGAGCTGCGGCCGCCACCAATTTCATCCACCGGATAAGGCGTTGAGAAGTTAACCCATACCAATGATGGCGCGATGAAGTTGGCCATGTCATCCTGCTGTCTCGGATAGTTAGCATTCTGGATTTCTAGTGGCTTCTCTGGTGGTGCGTCTGCCAGTGCCTCACAAGTCCAAAGCCCGGTATCACCACTGGGCTGACAATAATTGGCCTCATGCCAGTGTCGCTCGTTTTTTACAATCGAAATTGAATCGTTGTAAGGGTCACGACGGCCATAAAAACGGATTGGAAATTCTTCGTTTTGCGGGATGGCCTCCAGTATACGTTTTGCATCGAGTAAATTACTCACCGGCTCTTTGTTGATATGGGTAATCACAGATCCCACGCCCATGCCAGCATTACCTAACAAATAGCCGGCTGTCGCAACCACAACCCCCTCAATGGGTTTATTCATATGACGCGCCTGTTGATAGGCATTGTCATGCAAAATGGCATCGCCATACTCCAAATAATGGGTCGGAGTAATGGCATTTAAATCACCGACGGTTATTTCTGTAGACACCTCATTGCCACCGCGAAGCACAGTGACATTGACCACTTCATTCACATGCCGATCTAAAAAATCCTCAAGCGGTATAAAGCTGCCTATGAGCTTGTCGTCCAACTTGTACAGAATATCGCCCGGCGCCAGTGCGCCATCAGCTGGCCCTTTCGGGATGAGCTGTTGTACCACTAACGCGCCCTGACTGTCTGGATCATTTTTTCTGAAAGCAGCCTCTTGCTGCTCTTGCAGACCTAAACGCACCAGCTCAGCATACGAGCGATATAAGAACGTCGTTTGCAAGGTGCCACGTTCGACCTTCGTGCCCTTAATGAGATGTTCATAGGCATGCTTTACCCGATCCAATGGAAAAAACATATTGGTATTCGCAGCAAAGGAACCGCCGGCTTGTAGAGCTACGACATCACCCTGCACATCGACTACTGGTGAGCCAGATGAGCCACCCGTTGCACCACTGGCGGCCTGAATATAAAAGGTGTTGAAATCGTTGTAACGGAAACGTCCGTAGTCTGGTGCGTCACGATTTAACCGTGCCAAGGTGCCATCTAATATGGACAGCTTTTCACCGGCATCGTTACCGATGACACGAATTTCCACACCAACCTTGGCTTTGTCAGGACGCAGGGGAAGTGACTGTGGTTCGATAAAACCCAGATCGTTGGGATTAAATTTAAAAAAGCCAAAATCATGGACCGGGTCGCGATAGAGCGGTATCAATTCAACCTCTTCCTGATTCACAAACACTGCAGTAGCTACCACAGGACCCGCTTGTACGATATGGCGATTGGTGAGAATAATGCCGCGCTTGGCATCGATGACAAAACCCGTACCCTGGGAAGTCAGTGGTCGCGTGGTTTCAAAGGCTCGGGGTACCTCAACCTGAATGGATACAACCGATGGCGTGACTTTATCAATCGTGCGTTGCCATTGAGCTGATTCAGCTAACAATGTCTGACTAAGACTAAGTAACAATATACTCAAGCTAGCCATTGATAGTGTAATTCTCATTTAAAGTCCTATGTTTTATTAATTTCTTAATTCTTTGCTACTGCTGAAAACCGTCTACCTGATACCACCCCTGTGTTTCTAGACAATATGCTGAGAGTTTATTGCCCCAAACACATCCCGTATCGAGACAGATTAAATCCTCGCGCGGATGACGGCTCTGTAGTGCTGCCCAGTGTCCAATCAACAGTGTTTTACCTTGCCAATCAATACCATCATTTTCATACCATGGCAGCAAACCCGCGGGGGCTTCGGCAATGGTCGCCTTGTAATGCATCTTCAAGGCACCGTCGGTTTCACAAAATCGCATTCGAGTGAAGACATTGGTAATAAAGCGTAATCGATCCACACCCATCAGTGATGGGTCCCAACGCTCCGGCAAATTACCATACATTGCACGATAGTAATCAGCCGCCGATTCTGCTTGATAGGCAGTTTCTGCCTCATTAGCTAAACCCCGTGCTTGCTCAAGAGACCACTGAGGCAAAATGCCAGCATAGGTCATTATGTAACCGTCGGTCTCTTGTAACAATGGTTGCTGCGTTAGCCACTGCAATAGCACTTCGCGATCATCACTAGCCAATATATCCGTGAAGGTGTCTTTACTGCTGGCAAATTCCGGAAATTGGGCAGCTGCCAACATATGTAAATCATGATTACCTAGCACGATATTTAGCCGTTCTCGTATACCATGCAACAGACGTAAGGTACCGAGTGAGTCAGGGCCGCGATTGATCAGGTCGCCTGCCAGCCAGAGTCGATCCTCTGAGGGATCAAAATTGATCGTTTCCAGTAAATGCTCTAGCTGTTCTCGACATCCTTGGATGTCACCGATGGCGTAGGTTGGCAAGCTGACGTCTCTGTTCTTTGTGACATTGTATTGTGACATAACCTACGTATGACTCAACTAAGAGTTGTCATATATTTTTCAGATATACGTTACAATTTCTTTCATGACGATTTTATAAGGACACACCCATGACCAAAACAGCGCTGATTACAGGAGCCAGCTCCGGATTTGGACGTTCCACAGCTCGCCTGCTGGCTAACACTGGCTGGCAGTTAATTCTTGTTGCACGTCGCCTGGAACGACTCGAGGAATTGCGCGAAGATATTGGCACTGCCGTAATAGATATTATCCAGCTTGACGTTCGAGACCAAGAGGCGGTTAATACAGCGCTCACATCCTGTCATGGCAAAATAGATTTATTGGTTAATAATGCCGGTTTGGCGGTTGGCTTAGCCCCGGCCTGGGATGTGGATATGGATGATTGGGAACGCATGGTCGACACCAACATCAAAGGGCTTAACTATGTTACCCGCGCCCTACTCTCAGGTATGGTCGAAGCAGGCAAGGGGCATGTCATTAATATTGGTTCCATTGCAGGATCATATGCCTACCCTGGTGGTAACGCCTATGGTGCGACCAAAGCCTATGTTGAGCAATTCTCGCGAAACCTACGTGCAGATCTTCATGGCACTGGTGTGCGTGTGACCAATATTGAACCGGGGTTAGCGGAAACCGAGTTCTCCAATGTTCGTTTCAAAGGTGATGATGCTAAAGCGGATTCACTCTATGAAGGGCTTGAGCCACTGACTCCAGAAGACATAGCAGAAGCCATTCGCTGGTGTGCAGAACTACCGTCACATGTGAATATCAACCAAGTCGAACTCATGCCGACTTGTCAGTCGTTTGGGCCATTGCCGATTCATAAGAATTAGTGTCTAACGCTTCAATCAAAATATCAGATTAAATATGATCATTATTTAATAACTCAGATATAATCTTAAGAATACTCCATAAATACATCCATGTAAGCTTGGCGTCGGCATCCATGCCTCCGACTCTTCTTTCGATTGATATCTAAGTTATTTTATAGATATCGATACTGTCATGTACGCCCATCTATGTGAATGGGCTATCCTTCCTGAGCTTCGAGTAAAGTACTAGAAACAAGCGAATCATTTGACTGTCTCACATCGTGTTATTCATAACATCGATGTGAAGAAGGAGAGTGAGCGTTTTCTTGTACTTTGATTGAAGCATTCAGATTAGCTGCTCATGTTTAATAAGAATCTCGTAATTACACTCTATATTTGTTCTGTATTTAACTGGTAACATCATCAGTAACAAACACTCTGGAGTTATGAATGGAATACTTACACACCATGGTTCGAGTGAAAGATCTCGATGCCTCTCTCGCTTTTTATTGCGACCATCTTGGACTTGTAGAAGTACGCAGAAAAGACGTCCCTGCAGGTCGATTCACATTGGTGTTTTTAGCCACGCATGAGGGTGCAGAATATCAGTTAGAGCTAACCTACAACTGGGATACCGAAGACTATGGCGAAGGGCGTAACTTTGGTCATCTGGCTTATCGAGTTGATGAAGATC
>CAXRAF010000009.1:0-7824 GCA_964228485.1 Alteromonadales bacterium
ATCACCATTGTTGATAGCAGCAAGGAACGCCTTGCCCCGCTCGCCTCGGCACTTGATATTCGCACCATCGAAGGTGAAGCTGCCCATCCAGATATACTTGCCAAAGCCGGTGCTGAAAATGCCGACATGCTGATCGCTGTCACGAACAGTGACGAAACCAACATGATTGCATGTCAAATTGCCTGGTTACTATTTAAAACGCCGACAAAAATCGCCCGCATCCGTGAACCCAGCTACTTAGTTAATCACGGCCGCCTATTTAATAAAAGTATCAAGGGACGCATTGCCGTTGACGTTGAAATCAGTCCGGAAAACGTTGTCACAGAGCACATATTTAAGCTGGTGCAATACCCAGGTTCTCTTCAAGTGGTTGATTTTGCCCGGGGTAAAGTGCGTCTGGTCGCTGTTCGTGCCTACTATGGTGGCCCACTCGTTGGTAGTAATATCGCCACCCTGAGACAACATATACCCAACGTCGATAGTCGTGTGGCTGCGATTTTTCGGCGCGGAGAGCCCATTGTGCCAACGGGTGATACGGTCATTGAGGCCAACGATGAGGTATTTTTCATTGCCGAGCGCAATGACATCATTGAGGTCATATCTGAGCTGCAGCGACTGGAAGACCCCTACAAGAAAATCATGATTGCCGGTGGTGGTCATATTGGTACAGGTCTGGCGCACATGCTGGAAGGCGTTAATTGTCAGGTCAAGGTGCTGGAGCGTAATCAAGAATCAGCGGAACGATTATCTGCAGAGCTAAAGGGCACGGTTCTCAACACAGATGCCTCCAACAAGGAGCTGTTGCTTGAGGAAAATATCGAGGATATGGATGCCTTCATTGCTGTGACAAATGATGATGCAAGCAATATCATGGCAGCCATGTTGGCGAAGAAACTTGGTTGCCGCAAGGTGATGGCATTGATTAACCGGGAAGAATATGTCGAGCTCGCTGAGGGCCATGAGATAGATATTGCAATATCACCACAGCAGGTCACAATCAGCTCACTATTATCGTTTATTCGGCAGGGTGATGTCGCCACCGTCTACAGCTTACGTCACCATACTGCAGAGCAACGTGACCCCGGGTCCTTAGAATATATTAATCACGGTAGTCGCGAGAATACCGCTGAAGCCATGGAAACCATTGCCCATGGCGATAGACATACCTCGAAAGTGGTTGGCAAGCGTATCGATGAGTTGGAACTTCCCTATGGCACGACTATTGGTGCCATTGTACGTGGCGAGGGTGATACGGAGGAAGTGTTGATGGGCCATGATGATGTGATCATCGAAAGTGATGACCATGTGATCCTGTTTATGGTTGATAAAAAATCCATCAAGGCCGTTGAGCGCCTGTTTGAAGTCGACCCCACCTTTATCTAGTCTGGTTGATGATCGGAGCATCTAGATGAACATCAGAACCATTCTACGAATACTGGGTATATTGATCACCCTGCTGAGTTTGACTCTCATACCGCCGATGATCGTGTCATTAATTTATCCAGACTCCGGTGGTTTAGCGCTGATTGAATCATTCATCATCACCCTGCTTCTGGGTGGTAGTCTATGGTATCGCTATCGTACCGAAAAGCGTGAGTTGAAAACGCGTGATGGGTTCCTCATTGTGGTGCTGTTCTGGACCGTGCTATCACTGTTTGGCGCATTACCGTTCTTGTTAGCGGATGACCTGAAAATCCGCCTGGTAGATGCCGTTTTTGAGTCTTTCTCTGGCCTGACAACTACCGGTGCGACAGTGCTTAGCGAATTGGATGAAATGCCCAAAGCCATTCTCTATTATCGCCAACAGCTGCAGTGGATTGGCGGCATGGGGATCATCGTACTGGCAGTAGCGGTCTTGCCGATGTTGGGCATTGGTGGCATGCAGCTCTACAAGGCTGAAGCTCCCGGGCCGGTCAAAGATTCCAAGCTGACACCACGCATTGCCAACACCGCCAAAGCACTGTGGTACATATATCTGAGCTTAACGGTCGCCTGTACTATTGCCTATTGGTCTGCTGGCATGACCTTGTTTGATGCGATTTGTCATGCCTATTCAACGGTCGCCATTGGCGGCTTCTCGACCCACGATGCTTCCATTGCTTACTTTGATAGCGCCGCGGTTGAATTGATTTGCGCTGCCTTTATGTTGCTAGCCGGAATAAACTTCTCACTACACTATCTGGCCTTTAAAAAGGTCAATCTGCTGTGTTACTTCAACGACCCAGAATTCAAAACCTATGTCAGTCTGTTGCTGGTAGCGATACTGATCTGTTTCCTGATCCTCTGGTCCTATGAAACCTACACGGGCGTTGATTCATTGCGCCATGCCATATTCCAAGCGATTTCCATTGGCACGACCGCTGGATTTACTACTGAGAACTACCACATGTGGCCGGCCTTTCTGCCGATACTGTTGTTGTTTATGAGTTTTGTTGGTGGCTGTGCTGGCTCTACTGGAGGTGGCATAAAGGTTATTCGCTTCTTACTGCTATTCAAACAGGGCTTTCGCGAGGTTAAAAAACTGATTCACCCGCATGCTATTTTTGTCATTAAGTTAGGCAAGACTCCAATTGATAATAAAATTGTTGAAGCTGTCTGGGGCTTTTTTGCGGCGTATGTCGCGCTCTTCGTTGTCATGCTGCTAATCCTCATGGCTGACGGACTCGACCAAGTCACCGCCTTCTCTGCAGTCGCCGCCTGTCTTAATAACCTCGGCCCGGGGCTGGGAGAGGTCGCTTTGAACTATTCCAGTATCGGTGACATCTCCAAGTGGGTGCTCTGTCTGGCCATGTTATTAGGTCGATTAGAAATCTTTACCTTGCTGGTGCTGATCGTACCGGCTTTCTGGCGCAAATGATCCTGCCAAATTCGTAAGATTGCCTATAATTTAGTTAAATCCATCGCTCGGTCCGCGTATTTCTGTGTGAATTCATACCAAATGCCCACTATTTCCATCAAAAGTGGTACTGGCATGGTTCATGCTTCGCAAACAAGACTGGTGACTAAACAAATAGTCGGGCGATGACGATATCCGTTAGGAATCGTGATCGACATACAATAAATACGATAACCGATACAATAGGAGAATCTTATGACCGCAAGATTAACGGCCATTGCCGCCATTATTGCGCTATCAACGGCAACAGCACATGCTGCGGAACAATTGGTAGAAATCGACTCATTCAGTGGCATATCAATCGGCTCAGGCCTGAAAACTAAAGTGACCTGTGGTAGCAGCAATACCATTACATTAAGAGGTAAGCAAAAAGAGTTGAATAAAATCGATGTCACCATCGATCAGGATATTCTCGATATTTCTCGTAATGTCTCTGCCGGGAGTATCATAGGTAAACTACTTTCAAGTGGAGACAGTGAGAACACTGAAGTTGAGCTGGATATAGTAATGACCGACGGCATGCTCTCGATGATTGATATTTCTTCAGGTGCGACCATCAAGGTCGATAGCTGTGCTGTCAATAGCTCAAAAGTCATCGTTGATGCGAGCAGCGGTTCGTATGTCGAAGTCAATGGTTTTACCGCTGATTTAGAACTCGACATGTCTGCAGGCAGTGCATTCAATAGAAGCGCTACGTCCTTCACCGTTGAGAATGCGCATGTGGACTTATCATCAGGCGCAACTGCGAATTTATGTGGTGCAAAAAACATTCATGGTGATGCTGGCTCTGGCGCTGTGATATATGCTGACGAAGAAGTCAACACCGCAGATCTTGACCTGTCGTTTGGCGCAGACGCCTCGTCAAAGCGCTGCAAATAATGGTCTATTCAGGGATTAGGCTGTCTTATCCCTGACTGGCGAATTGTTGGCCGAGAATGTTTCGCGTGAACCGCGATCTTAAATAAAACCCGCGCGGTAAGGTTTTAATGATCTGGCCCTCTGGACCAATCGCCTCAGTAAGCGCTGAGGCGTTGGCTGCCTTAGGCCGGACATGCAACCACTGCCCTTGATCAGCGGTAATTGAATCAACTTCACCACAGACAATTTTCGTCATTAATTCAGTGTAGTCACTCGCTAGCTCGCGCTCAGTTTGCTGATCCGGACGCCAGAGAAAACCGCTTCCGATGCGTCGATCAGCAACTTTAATGTTACGTTCAGCTTCGACTGGCAACCAAAGTACATGCTTCAATTTGGCATGTACAATACTCTCTGGCCAGGCTCTAAGAGAGCGGTTTGTTAATGGCACGACTGAAACATAGGTCGATTCTAGTGGCACGCCTGCGCGGCTCACAGGAATAGTTTTTAATTCCACCCCGAGCTCAGAAAAATCCGGCTGCATGTGGTTACCGCCATCCGCTCCTAGTACAACTTCGAGCAATTGGCCAACAAAACCTTTCTTTTGCCGTAAATTCTCCGGCACTTCGATACCCAGCGGCGACGCTAACTCTCCGATACGCAAGCCAGCAATATCGGCCAACCGGGATTCAAGTTCTGCTATGGTTTTTGGTCGTGGGTTTGGTTGCATCGCTCTGTCTGTATGTCCGCTCTGCTACGAATTTTTCGCTATTATTTGCTAGAACGCTACGGCTGTGAAAGAATAAGTTAACTTTAAATTATTTTTGGGATGATACCAAGATGATTGACTCGGAAGGTTTCCGTGCCAACGTCGGAATTATCATCACTAACCAACGTGGACAACTTTTATGGGCTAAGCGATACGCGCAAAATGCCTGGCAGTTTCCACAGGGTGGTCTGGACAAAGGCGAAAGTCCGAAACAGGCCATGTACCGGGAGTTATACGAAGAGGTTGGACTCAAACCTGACGATGTAAAAATCCTTAAGCAGTCGGAGCAATGGTATTCATACAAATTACCTGAAAAATATATCCGGCAAGGCACCAAGCCACTGTGCATAGGACAAAAGCAAAAATGGTTTTTGCTACTACTGGTTAGTGATGAAAAGCAAATCCGCTTTGACTGCGGGTCACGCGCTGAATTTGATCATTGGCGCTGGGTAAACTACTGGTACCCAGTTCGTAGTGTGATTGATTTCAAGCGCGATGTGTATCGACAGGCGTTAGCTTATTTTCTGCCGTATTTAAATGTAAGACGCAGGTCAAGCTACCGTCATAAACGGAAATCATCAAAACGTAATCGTAGTTCAGGAACAAGTTAACAATGCTAGATCGCCTGCGCGCTATAGTCCAACAAGTCAATACCGCAGGTGATATTGAACAGATCTTCGACATCATCGTGTCTGAATTAAGCGATGTTATGCTGGCTGAGATTTGCTCGATATACATAGCAAATGACAACAAAACCTCATTAACACTTGCTGCCAGTCGTGGCTTAAATCCGAAACTGATCAAAAAGGCAGTGCTTACCACTGAGCAAGGTATTGTTGGCGAGGTATTCACCAGAGCCGAACACATTCTCACCGATAATGCACCAGAGCATGACGCCTATTTTCCACTTCGGGACAGTGGAGAGACCGATGCTCATGTATTTCTCGGCGTCCCACTCATTTATCATAGCCAACCGCTCGGTGTATTGGTCATTCAGCGCTTTACCGGTAAGCTATTCACAGAAGATGATGTGTCATTCATGATCACCCTCAGCGCCCAGTTATCTGGGATTATTGTCAATGCTGAAGTAAAGGCCAATTTGGAAACCCCTAATCGGGCCGGCGAATCAAAAGTCATCCATAGCCTGTCGGCCACACCCGGTATCGCCATTGCTAAGGGCTGGGTGGTGACGCCTCTGGATCACTTAGAGTACATCCCTGAACGTCAATGTAACAGCGCCGAGCAGGAAGTGCTGCGCTTTCGTGCAGCGCTGGTATCCACGCGTCAAGAAATCAAGAATTTGGCAAAGAATCTCGAGAGCACCCTACCAAAGTCACAGCTCTCACTGTTTGATGCCTATGAGAAAATGCTCAGCTATAACAGTTTGGGACGCAAAGTGGAACCCATCATTCAAAAAGAAAACCTCTGGGCTCCTGCGGCTTTAGCGAAGGTCGTGCTGGCGGATTTACACCAGTTTAGTCAGCTCGATGATCCGTACCTCAAAGAGCGAGCGTCCGATATTCGCGATCTGACCCAACGGGTGTTGAATTTTCTCAATAAATCAAAAACATCCACCGCATCCTTGCCGCGAAATGTGATTTTGGTCTCTGATCATGTCACCTCATCCATGATTGCCGAAATTCCACAAAAACGACTTAAGGGCATTATTTCAATTAGTGGATCGTCAACATCACACGCAGCAATTATTGCTCGGTCAATCGGTATACCGGCGTTAATGGGTGTCAGAAACTGTCCGCTGGAACAATTAGAAAATAAACCACTGATCATTGATGGTTACAATCGCAAACTGTTGGTTTCACCGACACGTGTGGTACAAAAAGAGTACCGTCAACGACAAGAACACGAACAATCATTATTCGGCCAACTGACCAAAGGCAAACGTAAGAATGTCTCGACCAAAACGCGGGATGGACATCGGGTACAGCTGTTTGTTAACACCAGTCCTAATCTCATGGATTATGCTGATCTCAATATTCCTGTCGATGGCGTTGGTCTGTTCCGTACTGAATACCTGTTTCTGCAAAATGATCGCTTCCCAGGCGAGTCAGAGCAGATTGAAATTTATACCAAGATTCTCGATCTTTATGCCGGCAAACCGGTCGTACTCAGAACCATGGATATCGGTGGCGACAAATGTTTACCCTATTTCCCGATTCAAGAGGAAAACCCGTTCTTAGGCTGGCGTGGCATTCGTATCTCGCTTGACCATCCAGAAATTTTTACTACCCAGTTACGTGCCATGTTATTGGCCAATGTTGGTCGGGGTAATTTACATATCTCATTACCCATGATTTCTACCATCAATGAGATCACGCGCGCCAAAGAGCTATTGAGTCAGGTATACAGCGAAATCCAAGCGGAGGGAAAATATAGTAAGCGACGTTTTCCGTATCCCAAAATTGGCGCAGTGATAGAGGTGCCTTCGGCGGTGTATCAGATCAGACGCATCATGGAGCATGTCGATTTCGTCAGTATCGGCTCGAATGACTTAACGCAATATATGTTCGCAGCGGACCGAAATAATAATCGGGTTTCATATCTCTACAACTCACTTCACCCTGCGACACTTTTAGCTTTCACAGAGATTTGTGATGCCGGACAAGCGGCCGGTAAACCGGTGCATATCTGTGGTGAAATCGCCGCCAATCCATTGGCGACCATGATCCTAGTTGCCATGGGCATGGTAGGCTTCAGCATGAACGTGCGCTCGATTCCTGTGGTACGTAAAATTATCAGCAAAATGGAATACAAGCGGGCGAGCGAGATCACCGGTAAGGTGCTGTCTTGCGATGACAGCCATGAGGTATTGTCCTACCTAAAGGGGCTGTTGCAAGAACTTGGGCTCATCGATCTGATTGACCCTATGTCAGCCGATGGATAAACCCTTTTCTCAGGCGTGTGAAAATAACAAGGCACCGATTTTATCGGTGATTTCGGAGTACTTCTGCAGCGGAACAATCCTAGAAATTGGTTCTGGCACTGGCCAACATGCGGTCCATTTCGCCAAACATCTGAAACAGGTTTTTTGGCAGACCAGCGACCAACTCCACTACCATGATGGCATGAAGCTCTGGCTCGCTGAATACGATGGTGACAATCTTGGCCAGCCACACACTCTCGATGTTAATCAGCTCTGGCCAATCACCCGAGCAGATGGTGTGTTTAGCGCCAACACCGCTCACATCATGAGCTGGGGTGCAGTGCAAAATATGTTCAAAGGGGTGTCGGACATCCTTGAGTCATCTGGTTTCTTCTGTCTCTATGGACCGATTAATATCAATGG
>CAXRAF010000010.1:0-11009 GCA_964228485.1 Alteromonadales bacterium
CGGCCGATGCTGATGTGGACTGGCCTACTACTGCTCAAGAATTCGTCACCGACTTAGGCTTAACATGGAATGCTTACACCACACAAATTGAGCCACATGATTATGTTGCCGAGTATTTTGATGCCATCACTCGCTTTAATACCATCTTGTTAGATTTCGACCGTGATATCTGGGCCTATATTGCCATTGGCCATTTCAAACAGAAGACCATTGCGGGTGAAGTTGGCTCGTCGACCATGCCCCACAAGGTTAATCCGATCGACTTTGAAAACTCTGAGGGAAATCTAGGTATTGCCAACGCATTATTCACCCACTTGGGACAAAAACTACCGGTATCTCGATGGCAACGCGACCTGTCAGACTCAACCGCATTGCGTAGTTTAGGTATGGGTGTTGCGCACAGCTTAATTGCCTATCAGGCGTCACTCAAAGGCATTAGTAAACTTGAGGCTAACGCTGATAACCTGGCGGCGGATTTGGATGCTAATTGGGAAGTGTTGGCAGAGCCAATTCAAACCGTCATGCGTCGCTACGGTATTGAGAAGCCCTATGAAAAGCTAAAGGCGTTAACCCGTGGTCGTCGCATCAATCAGGCTGATCTCATCGAATTTATTGATACGCTGGAGTTATCTGACAGCGTGAAAGATCAGCTAAAACAGATGACGCCAGCGAATTACATCGGCAATGCCATAGAGCAAGCAAAGAACATTTAAACGATGTAGCCATTCGCGAGATGCAATTTCCTGACGGGGTCACTGAACAACAATTCATAGGTCAATACTGGCAACGTCAGCCATTGCTGTTCCCCAAAGCCTTTACTGAAATCGCAGGACTGATCTCCACCGATGAACTCTTCAGTCTCGCCTGTCGGGATGAAGTTGAATCACGTCTGGTTAAATATAACGCGGCAACTGAAGAATATCAGCTCGAGTATGGGCCTTTCGAGCGTGCACAACTCAACGCACTCAACGATGAGACACCCTGGACACTGCTGGTGCAGTCAGTCAACCTCTGGCATGAGGGAGTGGCGAAATTAATTGATGCGATCCGCTTTATTCCGCAATGGCGCTACGATGACATCATGATCAGCGTTGCCTCACCCGGCGGTGGTGTCGGACCACATACCGATCAATATGATGTTTTCCTATTACAAATCGATGGCACCAGACAATGGCGCGTTGGTGAGCAAGGTCAAGCAATAGAAGAGGCCGAGTCAAATTCAGAACTGCAGTTAATTGCGCCTTTCAGCGCTAAAATTGATGAGCTACTCGCCATCGGTGACATGATATATGTTCCGCCAGCTACGCCACATGAGGGCACTAGCATCACCCATGGCATGACACTTTCCATTGGTTTTCGTAGCCCGTCATCATCAGAATTAGGGATGATGTTGGCTGAGGAAATAACACAAAAAGATAGCTACTACCGTGATCCGTCTGAGTTAGCCGTGCAACACCCCTATGAGATCACGTCCAAAGCGATGCATCAGTTGAAAGACTGGTTCATGCAATCATTTAATGATAAATCACTGTATTTGGCATTTGGTAAATTGCAAACTCAGCCGAAGCAAGAGCTTTTACTAGCGGACTTTGAATGCCCAATAAGTAACTGGCTTGAGCAGGGGCACATGGCCATGAGAGATCCAGCTGCGCGGATCGCCTGGTGGCAGGAGCAGCAGATTATTCATTTGTTCTGCAACGGTGAGCACCAGGAGTTTTGCGCCGATGCCATGACGTTCATCAATGCAATTACCGAAATGCAGGATATTGATTTACATAACATTTCATCCTATATTGGGCAAAATGAGTTTCACGATATCCTGAACTTTTTAGCTGATGTTGGCTTTTACGGAACCTTGAACCCTGATGAGTGATGAATCAATTACAATCGAAATAGCACAATGGCCGCAAGATAGTGCCACGATCAAGGATATCCGTAAAAAAGTATTCGTTATTGAGCAAGGGGTTGAACCAGAAATAGAGTGGGACGGCAAAGATCATACTTGCACACATGTCCTTGCTCGATTAGACGGCGAACCGGTAGGCACCGGACGTATCCAACCGAATGGTCATATTGGCCGTCTCGCGGTACTAGCCAGTCAACGCGGTAAAAGCCTTGGTAAATCGATGCTCGAGCAACTGATCCGGGTAGCCGAGGAACAAGGCCATGAGCAAGTATTTCTCAACTCTCAGGTACAGGCCGTTGGCTTTTACGAACACTTTGGTTTCATCGTCGAAGGCACTGTTTTCATGGTGGCGGGTATTCCACACCAACGCATGGAGATGAAATTATCCGAGAGTAAGCAAGAGGATGACATACTTGCTAAATCTAAGCTGTCGGGTATCGAAGAAAATTATGCCGCCATTCTGGAACTTACCTATTCCGCCAGACATACCATCGAGATCTTCACACCTGACCTCGATCGCCGATTGTTAAGTCGTCATTCACTCATACAAACCCTGAAAGGTTTCATCAAGGTCAGTTCGAAAAGTCAGCTTCGCATTATTGTCACCGATCCGTCCACGGCGATCAGATACGATCATCTCATTATCGAGTTGAGTCAGGAATTCCCGAGTTACGTGCAGATCAAAAAAACACATCGCGAATACCAGCATCTGCCGTATAGCTATATCATCATTGATGGTAAAGCAGTACTGTATCGCCCCATCGCAGACGACTATGAGGCACAATTAGATATTAAGGATGGCAGAGAGGCCCGAAGACTTCAGGCCGAATTTAACGAAATCTGGAACGTGAGTGATATTGTTCCGGGCATAAAACGTCTCTTCATTTAACCTCACGTCGATACAGTAAGCCCCTCAGACGTCGGAGCATAAAGTCATTGTTTAGCAAAGCGAAAATTAAGCTGGAGAGCCGCACGACTCTGCGACTTGCGATTCCCGCAATCATCGCACAACTAGCACAAATGTCGATGGGAACCATTGATACAATTATGTCTGGCCGACTGAGCACAGAGGCATTGGCAGCAATTGCGGTAGCCAACAGCCTGATAATTCCCTTGATCATATTGGTGCTAGGTATATTGATGGCACTAAATCCGATGGTCTCTCATGCCATTGGTGCAAAACAAACCTCGCGAGTGGCTGACTATACTCAGCAAGGTGTTTATATCGCCATTTTCTTTACCATACCCTGCTTTCTATTAATCCCCTATGCCGAGCCTCTTATGGTGATCATCGGCGTAGAGGAGTCCATCAGGCCGGTGGTGCTGGAATATCTGCTAGCTTTGCGCTGGGGCTTGTTGTCTTTGAATCTGTTCTTTGCATTACGCTTTGTCAACGAAGGGCTTTTTTCGACCGATGCCATTATGTATATTGCCCTATCGGCGATTCCTTTTAACATCGCCCTGAATTACATCTTTATGTATGGCTATTTTGGCTTACCAGCCATGGGCGCAGTAGGACTCGGATATGCTACCTCAATCGTATGGACGCTGATGTTCATCACAATTGCTGTCTATACCCTGACGGTCACAAAGTACAAAAATATTCAATTCTTAGCTAATTATCGACCACCTGAATGGACCATCATTAAGCAAATACTCAAGCTTGCAGTGCCGCTATCGATGACATTGTTTATGGAGGTATTCTTATTCGCAGCGGTTGGTTTGTTGATAGGACGGTACGCCCTTGATTTAATTGCTGCCCATCAGGTCGCCTTGAATATATCTGCCATGATTTACATGATCCCTCTCGGGCTATCGATTGCCATCTCCGCCAGAGTTGGTTATGCCCATGGGCAGCATAATCTGGATAACTGTAAATTGTCGTCATTTGTTGGGATCTGTCTTGCCATCATAATCAGCTGCATGGCCACAGTCATTCTTTTGTCCATACCAGAGACCATTATTGGCATCTACACAGATGAACCCGGCGTCATAAGCAATACTTTGAATCTCCTGGTTGTAGCTGCCCTATTCCTGATTGTGGATAGTATTCAGGTCATTGCCGCCTCGGCATTACGTGGACTTCATGACACCTTCGTGCCCATGATCATTGCTGGCATTTCATACTGGCCGGTAGGCTTTAGCGTGGGGTACTATTTTGCCGAAATTGAGGGCTTGCTAGCCGAGGGATATTGGTATGGGTTTGTTTCAGGTTTGACCTGTGCCGCCATCTTAATGCTATGGCGACTCAGATTTGTATTACAGCGCTTTAGTGCAATCGAACAGAAGACGGAACAGCCTGTTTAGCTATTGCCGTTGCCACAGAGCATCGGCAGAAACTATCTCGTACAGATTCTCAGCACGATCGCGTAATAACGCTATCATCTCTTTGTGTTGCTCAACAGTGCCGGCGAGTGGTTCGTTGTTATTCATCCTCGCTTCCATGTTCTCGGCTTTTAGTTGCCAGCTCATTGAAAAGTGACGTAATGCATCGCGCGGGTTATCGGCGCCATCAAAGCTCATATGATCATTGGGTAAATCGCCAGTAATAACCCAATACTTCTTATGCTCTTTGCGGTTTTCAACGCCCCATAAGGCAAAGTAAGGAGCAAGTCCTGCATAATGCTGATCTAACAAACGGTCAGCATCCAACTGCTTGGTTCTGCAGTATTTCAGCATCTTGGCTTTTTGCTCAAATAACCACTGTTTGTTCTCAGCAATCTTTGGATCTTCAATGCCATCGTGCATTGTTGCGCTTTGATTAAATTCCATGGATATATCACTCAATTCGTAAAACGGCGCTATTTTATCCCAGACGAAGAAATTTCGACAGTATTAATCTCACAAAGCCCTAAATATGGGACTTTTTGCCAAAAATCATTGGTGCATTTTGGCCGGTGATGGTATGGTTGCGCCAACAAATTATTACCGCCAAATCAGTTTCTTTTTATCGCAGTTGAAACTGACTATCACAGGAGTATCTTGTCATGGATTTTCTGCAAGAATTAGGAATTCAATCTGAAAACTCTGGAGCCTCTTGGGGACCCAACAAATGGTCATCAACGACAGAGCTAGGATTAATTCATTCAGAATCACCCGCCTCAAACGAGCGAATCGCCTCTGTATACACTGCCAGTGAAGCCGATTACGAAACTGTCGTAGAAGCAGCCGTAACCGCACAAAAATCATGGCGCCGGGTCCCTGCACCTATTCGCGGCGAGTTGGTTCGCAAAATGGGTAACGCACTTCGCGATCACAAGGACGCAGTAGGCAGTCTGGTATCGCTTGAAATGGGCAAAATTAAAGCCGAAGGCGACGGTGAAGTTCAAGAAATGATCGACATGGCAGACTTTGCTGTCGGTCAATCTCGCATGCTGTATGGAAGTACCATGCACTCTGAGCGTGCTGATCACAGAATGTATGACCAATATCATCCTCTGGGTGTTGTTGGTGTTATCTCTGCCTTTAACTTCCCGGTCGCTGTATGGTCATGGAATGCCTTTGTTGCACTAATCTGTGGTAACTCAGTGGTGTGGAAGCCCTCGCCGAAGACACCGCTAACAGCAATAGCAGTTCAGAACATTTGTAATAAGGTTCTGGAAGAAGAAGGTTATGAAGGTCTTGTTGGCTTATTTGTTGATGATACTTCAAACAAATTGGCGAATCGTTTTATTGATGACCGCCGCATTAACAAACTGTCTTTCACCGGTTCAAGTGAGATCGGTCGTCTGGTGGGTGTTCGTGTAGCCGAACGTATGGGTAAGAGTCTACTGGAGCTATCGGGTAACAATGCCTTGATTATAGATGAAACAGCCAACCTAAACTTGGCTATTCCTTCAGTTGTATTCGGTGCAGTCGGTACTGCAGGTCAGCGTTGTACAACAACACGGCGCTTATTAGTCCATAGCAGTCGTATTGATGAGGTGATGCCGATCATCAAAGACGCCTACGCTCAGGTAAATATCGGTGATCCTCTGGATCCTTCGGTACTCATGGGTCCGCTGATTGACCAGGTCGCAGTTGATAACTACCTAGCTTCAGTCAATAAGGCGATTGAAACAGGCGGTGAACTAATCTGCGGTGGTGAAGCCATTGACCAACCCGGTTATTTCGTAAAACCAGCTGTTATTCGTGCCGAGAATCATTGGGAAGTTGTACAAAACGAAACTTTCGCGCCAATTCTGTATGTCATGACGTTTGACACAATTAATGAAGCGATCGCAATGCAAAATGATGTCAAGCATGGACTATCATCAGCCATCTTCACTAATTCAGTTCAGAATGCTGAATTATTCCTATCTCATGTCGGTAGTGACTGCGGTATTGCCAACGTCAACATTGGTACCTCTGGTGCTGAAATTGGTGGTGCATTCGGCGGTGAAAAAGAGACCGGTGGTGGTCGCGAAGCGGGTTCAGACGCATGGAAGTCATATATGCGTCGTCAAACGAATACTATTTTCTGGGGTGACAAGCCTACCCTCGCACAGGGTATCAAGTTTGATTTAAACATCTGATCAGATCACACAGAGGATTAAGTATGAGTTTTTATGACTTAAAAGATTTTGATGATCATGAGCATGTATCATTTTGTCGTGATCCTGAATCAAATTTAACAGCAATCATTGCGGTTCATAGTACAGCACTCGGGCCGGCAGTTGGTGGTTGTCGTATGTGGACATATGAGTCCGATACCGCAGCAATCACAGATGCCCTGCGTTTATCACGAGGTATGACCTACAAGAACGCTATGGCTGGATTGAATTTTGGTGGTGGTAAAGCTGTTATCATGGCCGATAGCCGCACTGATAAAACACCTGAATTATTTAAGTCGTTTGGTCAGTTCATGAATCGATTGAATGGCTCCTATATCACCGCAGAAGATGTCGGTATTACACCGGCAGATATGGCGATTGTTAATACGGTCACCGAGCATGTTTCAGGTCTTGAAGGTAAGAGTGGTGATCCTTCTCCTCTGACAGCTCGTGGCACATGGCAAGGTATTAAAGCGGCTGTAAAGCATCACTTAGGACGTGACGATTTACAAGGTCTAAAGATTGCGGTGCAAGGCGTTGGACATGTTGGTTACTACCTGTGTGAGTTATTACATAAGGATGGTGTCGAATTAGTTGTCTCTGATGTGAATCAAGAGTCTCTCGATCGTGTGCAATCTGAATTTAATGCCACAGTGGTCTCAGTCAACGAGATCTATGATGCTGATGTTGATGTTTATTCACCTTGTGCATTAGGTGCAACGATTAATGACCAAACAATTGATCGCTTGAAATGCAAAGTGGTTGCTGGTGCGGCAAATAATCAATTAGCTGAAGATCATCACGGTCAGGGCTTACTCGATCGTGGCATTTTATATAGCCCGGATTATGTTATTAATGCTGGTGGTATTATCAATATCTCGCTCGAAGCAGGTGATTATTCACGTGACTTGGCGGAGGAGAAAGTTGATAACATTTACAATACGCTAAGTGAGATCTTCGCTCGTTCAAGTTCAGAAGGCAGACCTACGAACGTCATTGCTGATGAAATGGCGCGAGAAATTATCAATCGAGCGAAACAGTGCTAATAAAGTATCATGCAAGGATGCTTGGCACTAGGAAATGAGCTGAGAATAAAGGATATAACATGACACATTATGATGTATTCAATGGTGACGCCGATGGGATCTGCTCGTTGGTGCAACTCAGACTCAGCGAACCTGTCCCAGATGCTCAGCTCATCACCGGTGTGAAGCGTGATATCAAGTTACTTTCTCAGGTTAACCCGACCGCGGATGACAAAGTCACAACACTCGACATTTCAATGGATAAAAATCACGATGATCTCGTACGCATCTTGGCAACTGGTGCAGATGTGTTTTATGCCGATCATCACTTTGCCGGAGAAATCCCTGAGGCAAATAATCTTGCAGCGCATATCAATACCAATGCTAATGTTTGTACCGCGATGATTGTTAACGGTCTGCTAAATGATCAACATCTACTGTGGGCTATCACGGGTGCTTTTGGTGACAATCTGAATGATAGCGCACTCGGTATGGCCGGCCGTACAGAGTTAACAGAGCAACAGGTGTTGGCCCTGAAGCAACTGGGCATTTTGATTAACTATAACGGCTATGGCGCGAGTCTGGATGATTTACATTGTCCACCAGCCGAGCTATTCCGCGAGGTGGTCCAGTATAGTAATCCATTGGATTTCTGTAATGGCTCTAATGCTGTATTCAACGCTTTGAGTGAAGGATATCAATCTGATTTTGCAGAAATAGACTCGCTGATGCCCTATTTCGCGAGTGAAACCATTGGCATCTACCTACTTCCAAACCAACCCTGGGCTCGGCGGGTAAGCGGTATTTTCAGTAACCAACTAGCGAATCAGGCACCGGATCGAGCCCATGCTGTATTGACGCTCAAAGCGAATGGTAATTATCTGGTAAGTGTGCGAGCGCCACTGAATAATAAAACAGGGGCTGACGTTTTCTGTCGTGGTTACGAGACCGGCGGTGGCCGCTCCGCGGCAGCTGGCATTAATGACTTGGCCGCATCAGAACTTGACCAGATGGTCGATTCTTTCGATCGCTACTACAAGGACATCATCAACAGCTAGGCGTCAAACACCTTGCCCGGATTCATCACATTGTCTGGGTCAAATTGTCGTTTCACCGAGCGCATGAGTTCAATTTCGGCAGCTGAGCGACTGTAATGCAGCGCTGACTTTTTCAACATGCCAATGCCATGCTCTGCACTCACACTGCCATCAAAATCTGCGACTTTTTGATAAATCATTTTTGAGCATTCACTGCACTGTTCGCGGAATTCCTCGATCGGGAGATCCTGAGGTCTCAGGATATTCAAATGTAGGTTACCGTCACCGATATGACCAAACCAGATGCACTCGAACTCAGGATAGGTTTCATTCACTTGCTGATCTACGGCGACCAGAAACTCGGGTACTTTTGATGGCGTCACGGAAATATCATTTTTGTAGGGCGTGTAAGGAGTAATTGACTCACTAATACCTTCACGCAGTTTCCACAGGGCTTCTGCTTGTGTTTCAGACTGTGACATGGCGCCGTCGAGTACCCAGCCCTCTTCCATCACTTTTTCGAAGCAGTTCATCAGTTGCTCTTCGGCATTATCAGTACCCATATCGACTTCTAATAGCGCATAAAACGGCGTCTCTGTCGCAAACGGCGGAGTTGCCCCTTGATGCTCAATAACCTTCTCCATCGCCGCATGAGAAAAGAACTCATAGGATGACAACGTCATTTCTTTACGGAAGGTTTGTAGCACGGACATGAGATCAGCTAATGACTCCAAACCAAGCACGAGCACCGACTGCTCAGCTGGCTTTGATATTAGTTGCAGTGTGACTTCAGTGATAAAGCCAAGTATGCCCTCCGAGCCAATAAACAACTGTCGAAAATCTAGACCCGTAGCATTTTTCAATAGCCCTTTGTTGAGGTTGAGGATATCACCCGTTCCTGTGACAACTCGAAGACCGACCACCTGCTCACGCGTCATTCCATAGCGGATCACACGGATACCACCCGCATTAGTCGCAACGTTACCACCGATCTGGCTGGAGCCAGAGGCGGCAAAATCAACACCATAAAATAGGTCATGTTCTTCGGCGAACGATTGAATGGTTTCGGTAATCACCCCGGCCTGACAACGGAGGGTGGCATTGATGGCATCAAATTCAACGATTTGATTCATCTTTTCCATCGAGACCACAACTTCACCATGACAAGCTGTCGCGCCAGCACTCAAGCCGGTTCGACCTCCCGATGGCACTAGCGACCAGGATTGCTCTCGGGCTTTATTGACCAGCCAGACTAAGTCTTCTTCAGAGCGTGGAAAGACGATGGCGGATGGCGCAACCGCATAGAAGCGAGTCCAGTCCTGGCCATAGGTCTGGAAACTCTCTTCATCGGTTAGTATGTCTTTAGGGTTAAAATGTTGTGCGAGTGTTTCTTTAATTACTTGGTTCATTTTGACTTGCTAAATACAGCCACGTTTCTAGTACGGAATCTGGGTTCAATGATACCGTATCTATTCCCTCTTGCATAAGCCATTTAGCCAGATCTGGATGATCTGAGGGTCCCTGGCCACAAATACCAATGTATTTACCCTGTTTCCTGCACGCTTGAATGGCCATACTCAGCATTTTCTTAACCGCTGGGTTACGTTCATCAAACAAATTCGCGATTAAACCGGAATCTCGATCCAGTCCCAGCGTTAACTGCGTGAGGTCATTAGAGCCAATAGAGAAGCCATCAAAATACTCGAGGAATTCTTCAGCAAGTAGTGCATTTGATGGTAGCTCACACATCATAATATGACGTAAACCATTATCACCACGCGCAAGTCCGTGCTCAGCTAACAACTCACTAACACCCTTCGCCTCGTCCAGCGTGCGAACGAATGGGATCATGACCTCAACATTGGTTAGCCCCATCTCGTTACGCACTTTGCGAAGTGCCTGACATTCCATATCAAAGCATTCACGGAAATCGTCAGACAGATAGCGACTTGCACCGCGATATCCCAGCATCGGATTCTCTTCTTCAGGCTCATATAGATGCCCGCCCAGAAGATTGGCGTATTCGTTTGATTTAAAATCGGACATCCGTACGATGACTTTCTCGGGATAGAAAGCAGCAGCCAGCGTCGCGATACCCTCGGTGAGCTTGTTAACATAGAAATCGGTAGGGGACTCATAACCAGCCATATGGGCGCGGATCGATTCAATCAGATCCGGATCATCATCCATGGCTGCTAGCTGCTCGAAATCCAGTAATGCTTTAGGGTGCACACCAATCATAACATTGATGATAAATTCTAAACGCGCCAGACCAATGCCTGCGTGTGGTAAGCGAGAGAAACTGAAGGCACCATCAGGATTAGCGACATTCATCATTATCTTGAATGGCAATTCAGGCATGTTATCAATTTCACTGCGTTTGATGGTGAAATCTAAAATGCCATCGTAGATGTTACCGGTATCACCCTCGGCACAGCACACTGTGGCTTCACTGCCATCACGGATCACGGCCGTGGCGTTATTGGTACCGACAACTGCGGGAATGCCC
>CAXRAF010000011.1:0-5300 GCA_964228485.1 Alteromonadales bacterium
CGCCATGCGGTTTCCAGTACCAGTGCTCGGGCGGCAGCCAATTCAGCAGCAGATTGCGCGATCATCTGCTTGATAATCTGCTGATCAGCCAACGTTTGTTGCGAGTTAATTGCTCGGGTTTGCACATAGCGACACATGATATCGAGGGCACGCTGACAAATACCCAACCAGCGCATGCAATGCTGGATTCGTCCGGGACCAAGCCGATCTTGTGCTAACAGGAATCCCTGACCACGTTGTCCGACCAGATTCGACAACGGCACACGGCAGTCATTAAATTCAACCTCAGAGTGGCTAAAATAACCCTGTCCGGCATGCCCCATCACAGGTATGTTGCGGATGATATTAAACCCGGGATTATCCAATGGCACGAGGATCATGCTTGCGCGCATGTGCTTGGCGGCCTCTGGCTCTGTGATAACCATGGCGATGGTGAATTGTGCGCCATCAGCAGCAGTCGTGAACCACTTACGACCATTAATCACCCATTCATCACCATCGACAACAGCAGTAGAATCCAGCAGAGTTGGATTTGAGCCCGCTGTGTGGGGTTCGGTCATCGCGAAACAACTACGTATCGTCCCAGAAGCGAGCGGTTGTAGCCACTGTTCATTTTGCTGTTCAGTACCATGAAGGTGAAGTAGCTCTGCATTACCTGCATCGGGAGCCTGTGTGCCAAAACATATATGGCCGATGGGTGACTGCCCAAGAACTTCACCGGTTAATGCTAAATCGACTAACCCGGTATACGAACCACCCACTGAATCAGGCAGATTTGGCGCCCAGAGTCCGAGACTTTTGACCTTGGTTTGGATCGAAGCGATGGCTTGCATGAGTTGATCATACTTTCCTTCCAGTAACAGATGCTCCAGAGGAAACACCTCGTCTTCCAGAATTCTTTTACTTTTATCAAGTCGTTGTTGCAGGGAGTCACTGATTGAGTAGTCCATTGAATGCACCGAGCTGTAAATGTTAAAGAGGATACTAGATTTGATAGCCGCCAATGTCAATATCGAACGTTTGCTCGATATTTTTTCAGAGACAGGTTATTATTCTGACTGAAATATAGGGAGCTAATGAATGAGAACAATCGTTATTACCGGTGCCGCCAGTGGTCTAGGAAAAGCCCTGGCCTTTTTATATGCTGAAAAAGGTTATCAGGTGGTGGTGGCTGATCGTAATGAAACTGATGGCAAGGCGGTGGTGAGTGAGTTACTAACGCTTACCCAAGCACACTTTGTTCGTTGTGATGTCAGTGTTGCATCTGACTTAGACCATCTTGCTGACGCAGTCAGAGCATCCTGTGGAGCCTGTCATATTCTCATTAACAATGCCGGTATCGCTAGCTCTGGCAATTTAATGGATACCGATGAAGCCGAGTGGGAACGTCTACTGAACATCAATGTGATGAGTTGTATTAATAGCTCTAAAGCCTTTATTCCGCTCATGAAAGAGAGTGTCAGTGAACATGAGCCCGGCGCAATCGTGAATATCGCCTCGTTGGCTGCGTTTGGTCTGTTAGGTGGAATGATGTCTTACAATGTCAGTAAAGCGGCTGTGGTCGCATTCAGTGAATCACTGCGTTGTGAGCTACTCAATGATCATATTCATGTCATGTCTGGCTGTCCTTCATTTTTTAAAACCAATCTCACGTCAAGCATGATCACATCCAGTCAGGATACCATCGATCGCGTCGAGCGATGGATGGCGAATAGCCAACTGACAGCTGAAAGTGTTGCCAGTGATATTGCGCGAGGCATTGATAACAAAGAGCTGTTGGTGTTCAGTGATAAACCCATTATCCGAATCTATCGTATCTACCAATTTATCTACAACCTGTTCATGCGTAAAAAGAAACGCAAGGTGAAATAATCAAGGACCTGTTAAATCGCTAATAATTTTTATGGGAATTTATTGAAATAGCGGTAGCTTTACGTTTATCAGGGTGCCGGCTCCGGATGATTCAATGGCCAAGCCACCTCCGAATGCTGCAGCCCTGTCATCAATACCCTGAATACCAAAACCATCGCGCTGGACAGAGGTATCAAAACCGTCACCATCATCCCTAAATGACAAGATTAAATGTCGCTCATCAAGCCTCAGCATTACCTCAAGTTCACGACAACCGGAGTGTTTAATCGTATTGTTCACGACTTCCTGAAGGATGCGATAAGTTGCAATTTTTAGGGGTTCATCGATCGCTTTCAAATCGCCATCAATGTTGAGGTTATAGTTTATGTCAGCACGTGCTAGCACTTGTCGGAATGATTTAATGGCCTCCTCGATACCCAACTCATCAATAATTCGGGGTCTGAGTGAGTGCATCAGATCATACGCAGAATCATAGGTCCTTTCGGCTATCTCATAGATCGAGTTTAGAATAGACTCGACATGATTGTCAGTATTGATGTTCTTGGCTGCAGAGATATTCAACTTGAGTGCTGTGATGTTCTGACCAATCTCATCATGTAACTCCATCGATAACGATTTTCGCTCATTCTCCTGAACATCGACCAGCTTTTTCGCCAAGCGCTGGTTTTTGCCCATCTGCATGACCAGTTCATTGTTGATCTTAATTTGCTCCTGATTCTGCTCTACCAATCGGCGATTAGATTTATTTAATTCAGTCATGGCTGCGCCAAGCAACAGACTTACGATGGTCGTGATCGTCATGAATAATTGACTCTCGAGTACGCTATCAAAACTGGTCGATATGTACTCGGATATTAAGATAAAGATCAGAACCGAAAAGTTTGTGGCAGATGCCCCCAGCCACCCATGTTTGATAGCAGCATAAATAATGGGTAGCAGAGCCATTAATTTCACATAATAAGACAGAGCAGGGTAGTAGAGTAATAAAAACGTGAGTGCAGTAATAAACACGGTGGATGCCAACAGAAACTGCAGCACATCCTTTGTCTCTATCGAGATACTCCTATTAAGGATTTGATACATGATATAGACAAATGGCAATATGATTGAAATGCCAACCATATCGCCAAACACATATGATAATAGTGCTGTGACAATGAATGGCTGCTCTATGTGTCCTGTCTGCAAACTACCCGCTACCATAATGATTGCAGTCATTGCCTGTGACAACAACAACCACTTCATCAGGGCAAAAACGTGCTTAACTGACCCCAGCTCCAATGATCCCGTGCTTCTTTTAAGAACAATGATAAACGGCATACATGTCAGCACTGGCAGCATGAACCGGATAAACTCGCCCAAAGAGTAAAATCCCTTCAGGAAATCATCGCCGTAGATATACACCATGGCTGAATACTCAGCCAACACGACAGCCGGCCAAAACCTCATTGGAAGCAAGATAAGGGCGCTTACTCTAATACCCGCAGGAAGAAATAATGATGCAATATTAGACAGCGTTTCGAAGTTAACGGATAGATACCAAGAACTAGCCCAGATGACAGCATAGCTGATGTATATGGATAACAGACCGCCCCAATTGTTTTTAATCCAAGACAACATAACTACGCAATAGAACCCAACATGACTGCATTTTTCAACAGACGGCTAATGGTATGGGAACTTCACAATAACATCTAGCGTTTATCAACCAATGCACTCGAAAAAGGCCATTTATTAACAAAATGTTAAAAAGTTATCCATTAAAGCAGTAGATTAGTTGGTGATTTATCTGATCACTGACCGGTATCGGTTTTAGTATTTTTGTCTGTGGCTGAGTCTTTCTGAGCTTGCTTCTTTTGTTGGTAATAACGCTCCAGGATTTGCTGGCCGGTCATACCATGTAATTGCTTTTGGTTTTGATTGATTAACTCGATTTCATGTTCGCCATATTCGCGTTTGAGTACTGCGACAGTAACCTTGTTGATTTCGCCCTCTGAGCCACCTAGCGTGAAATAGAAAAGTGCCTGATCAAAGTCTTTATGTTTTTCTTTCGGTAAGCTTTGTTTGATTTTTATTGTCGATGTGTGGACATCTGTGGCATCGAATGTTGGTTTAGCACCACAGAGTGACGCCATCATCATGACAGGCACCAAGAGAACTTTTGTCGTAAATGAGTGGCTTCTCACAGAGCTTCCTCACATTAACCCTACACAAGTAGTAACGTGGGTTATGCTACAGAAGCCTGAAAATATGTCTGTAAGAAATTTTCCTAGTGATTATTGCCTCCTGAGGCAAAAAACATCAGATAGACTAGTCTGGCGTTCTCCGGAGTATCACCAAACGACTCTCCAGCTGTATGCCACAGCCACGGTCTGAGCAGAATGAGGCGATTGTATCGCATGGGAACCCGCATGGTCATTTCCCACTTAGAGTCGTCGGCTGATTCACGTTCCATGATATCTGCTACCCATTCCTTAGCAGAGGGAACACCATATTTTTGCATAGCCTCATGATCATTGTAGGGTGCTCGGTCTGAGTTGGAATCAATATGTCGGAAGAATTCTGTACCACCTTGGCAGTCTTCCGGTTTTGTTAAATACAATATCCCAGACCAATGAGAACCATCCACATGCACTTTCGCAGTACCAATATCATCAGCCATCGCAATACGGCACTTGCCGTGTGCCTGGTTGTGAGTCATAGGAATCAGAGGCTCTCCGACGAGACGAGATATCTCATGCTCAAGACCTTCCAGATTCAAACGTTGTTTAGAATTGCGACCTGGATAAGGACCCTGAACATCCGGATAATCCATTTGTATAGCTGCATTACGCAGAGGGTCTGGATCATCCAGAAAGTCATCAATAACCATAAATGATGTAGGCACTTAATACTCCTATAAGCAGAGGTTGAGGCAAGTATAAACGCTCGTTTGCTATCAGCAAAGGAAATTGCACTTCACAACTAGAAGCTAAGAACAGTAAATCGAAAAAATCATTACTCCCGTATTTACATACAACGACTAAGTTTAGTGTCACAGTTGAGGATAATTAAATGAGGATAACCATAATAAGTACTGCTTTAATCGTTTTGGCTGGTTGTGCCACCGGTACGGTTAACAAAAATGCATCACTCAATATAATGACTTACCCAACGGACGCTGTGCCCGAGTCATGTAACCCACTAGATGAAATCACAATAAGGCGAAGCGCAAAATACACCGCAAAAGAGGTCGAAAGGGACATGAAAAGTAAAGCTGAACTGAAGGGAGCTAATGCAATTTCGATAAAATCTCGAAAAACTGATTATTATGGCGCTATTAAATTAACCGCCGAAATATTTTTTTGCCCTAGCTAAATTGTCTAAGAAGTTTAGTACTTACACTAACTATCTTTAGTATATATATGAAAATATTGACGTTTATTTTT
>CAXRAF010000012.1:0-30945 GCA_964228485.1 Alteromonadales bacterium
ACTTGAAATGGCGTCAGCTAGTCTGCTTGCCACAGATGTTTTACCTGAACCTGAACCACCAGCAATGGCGATGACTAGCATGCGAGATCCTCGATGTGAAAAATATTTATTGCCGCTTGTGGCATGGCAGTCTAATGCAAAAATCAGCGTAGATAAACCCTCATTAGAGTATTCACATGAGAAGTATGCAGAGCTTGTAAATCATCCTGTAGCGGTCAGATGGTTGGGAATTTTGGTTACCAGGTCCCAATTGGCGAGATTGACAACAGAGATTCTGACTGCGACACTCATTGCGTCAATATTACTGCTCATTGAGGAATACATCCGATGTCTAAATGGTTCATATCTATTGCACTAATAATCGCTATGAGTTCTCTGTCTGTCATGGCGCGAGTCATCAGTGACCCACCAACGGTGTTACCTTTTCGAGATCGTGTACCGGTTATCAATGAACTGGTGAATTCACGCCTGGATACGCTGCTACCGCAACTGATGAAAGAGTCCGGCTTAGATATGTGGCTGGTTATCCACCGTGAATACAGCGAAGATCAGTTGTTCTACTCATTGGTACCGCAACCAACATTTGCCGCTCGCAGAACCACAATACTGGTTTTTTATCATAATCCTGAGAGCAACGAAGTGGAGCGCTTCTCGGTGAGCCGATATCCCATCGGCAAGGTCTATCCAACGCGCTGGAAAGGTGGTTCTCTCGAGGAGCAGTGGCAACGACTGGCAGAAATTATCAGCGAATTAGATCCCAAGCAAATTGGCATTAATACCTCAAAGAGCTGGGCGCTGGCCGATGGTCTGACACGCGGGCTGTATAACGAGATGGTCAAGCATCTTGATGATAAATATATCGACCGACTAGTACCTGCGGAGAATCTGGTCATACGTTGGATGGAAACGCGCACAGAAGCGGAAATAAAACTCTACCAACATGTCGTAGCCGTTGCCCGTGGGGTAATTTCGGAGGCCTTTTCAAACCGCGTGATCACGCCGGGAGCGACCACCACCGATGATGTGGCCTGGTATATTCGAGAGCGATTTGAGCAACTCGGTGTGCGGCCATGGTTCCAACCTTATGTAAATGTTCAGCGACAGGGTGATAACAACCCCGGTGATGCCACTTTCATGGGTAAATCAGGCATGGTGATCGAGCGCGGTGACGTACTACACACTGATGTTGGGATTTGCTATCTGACATTATGTACAGACACTCAGGAAATGGGTTACGTGATGCGCTTTGCTGAAACCAAAGTGCCACAGGGTCTGGTCGATGCGCTGAAGAAAGGCAACGACTGGCAAGATACCCTGACTCGGGAGTACAAGACAGGCCGAACCGGCAACGAGATTTTACAGCGCGCTAAAAAGGCGGCAGAGAAGAAAGGCTTGGTGGCCTCAATCTACACCCATCCGATTGGTTTCGTTGGTCATGCCATGGGGCCGACCATCGGTATGTGGGATAATCAGGGTGATACGCCGGTTCGTGGCGATTGGAAATTGTATCCGAATACCGCTTATGCCATTGAGGGCAATATTAAAGCTCAGGTCAAAGAATGGCGCAATGAGTGGGTGCAGATCAAACTAGAGCAAACCGCGGTCTATGATGGCAAGGCAGTGCATTATGCGGCGGGTCGTCAGACCGAGTGGCATGTGATCAAATAAGGTGGCCTGCAACAGGATGTGATCTTATTCAGGTTTACGGTAGCGATAGCCTGATGTAATTGGGAAACGCCGGTCTTTGCCGAAGTTACGCGGGGTAATTCTCGGCCCCGGCGGTGCTTGTCGACGCTTGTGTTCATTGATATCCAATAACCTCACAACGCGACGAACCAGAGCTTCATCATAGCCTGCAGCAATGATATCTTTAATCGATTCATCCTGTTCAACATAGCGTTCCAGAATGGCATCAAGAATGTCATATGGCGGTAAGCTATCTTGATCTTCCTGATCTTCTCTCAGTTCGGCAGAGGGTGGGCGTGTGATAATCCGTTCAGGAATATCGGGACTTCGTTTATTACGGTGCCAACACAGCTCAAATACCAGGGTTTTCGAGACATCTTTTAAAGGATTGAAGCCACCAGCCATATCACCATACAGCGTCGAATAACCCATGGCCATTTCACTCTTATTGCCCGTGGTCAGCAGCATCTTGCCTTTCTTATTTGAGATGGCCATGAGGATAATGCCACGACAGCGCGCCTGAATATTTTCTTCCGTGACATCGTTCTCCAACCCGGAAAATTCATCTGAAAGAAGCTCAACAAACGAATTAAACACTGTCTCGATAGGGATCACACGATAATTCAGCGCAAGGTTATTCGCGAGTGTCTCAGCATCCTCTAGACTCATATCGCGGGTATAGCGGCTTGGCAGCATAACCACATCAACATTCTCAGGACCCAGCGCATCGGCAGCAATCACAGCAGTTAAGGCTGAATCAACCCCACCGGACAGGCCAATCACCACGCCTTGAAAACCATTCTTGCGGATGTAATCTTTGACTCCGAGACACAGTGCCTGATAAACATGCTCAAGTGAGTCTTGTGTGGCAGCCGAAGGGTCGCTGGTGAGCGACAGTCCATGCTCGTTTCTGCTCACCTCAACACAACACATCTGCTCGGTAAAGGAGCTCATGGTTAGAATTTGTTGGCCCTGTTTATCCATGACAAAGGAAGTGCCATCAAAGACTAGTTCATCCTGACCGCCGACTAAATTTACTGCGACAACCGGTAATCCGGTCTCATGTACTCGGGTCGAAAATGCCTCCTGTCGTGCGGCAAACTTACCCTGATTCCACGGTGAGGCAGAGATGTTCAACAGCATTTCAGCACCGGCTTGCTTGGCCATAGATGCCGGCTCAGCAACCCATAAGTCCTCACAGACTGTCAGAGCAACACGAATACCCTTGATGGTCTCAACAACGGCCTCACCACCAATACTAAAATAGCGTTTCTCATCAAACACGGCATAGTTTGGTAGTGCCTGCTTATGATAAGTTGCGATGATCTCGCCATCGAACAGCAAGCTGGCTGCGTTATACAACTTGTCGTCTTGCCAAATGGGATAGCCAATCATCATATGAATGCCATTGACTTCAGCCAGGATGCGTTGCAAGCCTTGCTCTACAGCCTCTCGTAAGCCGGGACGCCAGAGGAGATCTTCCGGTGGATAACCGACCAGTGTTAATTCCGGAAAAATAACCAGATCAGCCTGTAATTCGTCACGTGCTTTGAGGGCCCAATCAATCACTGCCTGAGTATTCTCAGGAACAGCGCCCACATGAGTATTCAGTTGGGCGAGGGCAATGCGTAATGATTCGGACATCAATGTTCTCGTCTATAGCGTCTTTAGAGTGACTAGTTTAGCGGCTCGGATAATATCACTAATTGCCTGTGGGCATCTATCCTAGGAGATACGTTTTGAGTATTTTGTATTTTGCATATACCAGTCCTTGATAGCCTGATCCTGTTGGATTAAAGGCATTACATCGGTGAGATCATTGGCATGTAGCGGTGGCTGTAAGAAGGCGCTTTTGATGACTTCTTTAGCATTAAGAAGGCGCTTCACCGGAATGGGATTGGAAACACACATCAAAGCATTACAGGCTTTGCGCCAGACAGTGATATCCAGAAATGTCGAATTCAGATTCTGCTTAACATACAAGTGGGTTGCCCGTGGCCAGACATTGGATACCACCGAGATGAGCCCATGTGCCCCGGCGCGTGTGAACTCTGGCATCAGTGCATCATCACCACAGAACATGACCTTTCCGGGTGCTGCACGGCAGTAGGCCTTGAATGAATCAACCTCACCAGAGGCTTCTTTGATGCCATAAAAGTTCTCGTGGTGCAGTAGGTCGTTAACGGTATTAAAATCCAGACTGACCGCGGTGCGTCCAGGTACGTTATACAGAACACACGGCACATTGGCGGCATCTAACAGGGCTTTGAACCAGGCTTTTTGACCATGATAGCCGGGCTTGGAGTACAGGGGAGTCACCATCATCAGGGCATGGATCGGCTTTTGATTAAGCCAACCAATCCAGTCAAGCGTATCTTTTAACATGGTACCGCCGACGCCAACCATTAATGGCACATTCAGATTCTGCTCACAGCAAAACTCAATAATTGCCTGTTTGGTTGCCAAATCCAGATTCAGAGCTTCACCGGTAGAGCCCAGGAGTACAATTCCATTACCAGCTTCTTCCTGCGCCTTGAGTAACGTCAGCAGGTCGTCATAATCGACATCACCGTTGTGGGTAAAGGGCGTGATTAATGCGGTCCAAAGTGGGAAATCTCTCAGATTGAATCGATTAGTTGCTGACATAGTACTCACCTTGTCTGTGCATTGCGGTTACGTAATCCAGCGGTAATAGTCCGTTGGGTAAATCTCTCTCTAATAATGCCCGGGCTGCCCAAAGGGCACCGTGCGCAAATATACGGCGATCTTTCGCTTCATGGGTCAGGGTAATTTTCTCGAATTCTGTATCAAGGGTCAGTTGATGCGTGCCGACCACATCACCCTCGCGTTCGTAGGACATGGCTGCGTCATGCTCTAACCAATCCTGCCAACGCAATGCTGTCCCTGAGGGCGCATCAAGCTTTTTCACATGATGTATTTCATGAATTTGAAAAGTAGGATCATGATAGAGCAATGACAATTCATTGATGGCTCCGATCAGATGCTTAACGATATTCATACCCAGAGCAAAATTATCTGCCCATACCCATGTGACACCAGTAGCCTGAAGTCGTTCATTCAGATCACTTGGCCACTCAATCCCGGTAGCACCGCTAACAACAGGTAAGTTGGATTCGACGAGTATATCAATGTATTGCTCTAATACCGGCCCTGCGACAAAACAGATGATCGCATCGTGACCGGCCAGTCGCTCGAGTGTTGGCGGATTGCTGCTGTTGAAGAAGGTGTATTGCTCATCTGCATTCAGCAACTCGGGTATTTTCGAACCCGTATTACCAGAACCCAGTAGTGCATATTTGTTAGCCATTTATCATCCTAAATTACCATTCGTTGAGGCGGTCATGGAGATTAGGTGTCACTATAACTGGAGAGATGAACAAACCGACTGATGAAACAGAGGGTTATCGTAGAAGCTCTCCACCAAACTAGTGACAGTCAAAAGGATTCAACCTCATTGACCAGAATGAACAGACAAGGCTAGTAATCTTTTCAATCTTCGGCGATAGATCCCCTTCGTAATGTCATCGAGACTAGCACTCTCCATTACTTATCTGATCTTCGCACCTCTTCCAAGCGGCCATCCTATGCAATATAGCCTGTATACGCAAGACCTATGAATGACTTTATTTATCTGATGCGCTGTTCTGAGCCAAACGGAACCTCGTAATTATGACTATTCACACAGACTATGGTTTTGAATATGAAATATATTGCTGCACTATTGTTAATGCTCAGTTTAGTGAGCTGCTCAACCACCTATCCTAACCTTGATCCAACCAATCAAATGTTCCCCACGGTCACGGGCACCACGTTGGAGAAAGAGGAAGTCACCATGCCGGGTCATTTTCAGGGTAAGCAGACATTATTACTCATTGGCTATGTACAGAATTCTCAGTTTGACATCGATCGCTGGCTGATTGGTTTGGATATGACCAAGACCAAGCTCGATGTCTATGAGTTACCTACAATCGCAGGTATGGCCCCCAGGATGTTTCAAACATTCATCGATGATGGCATGCGCAGCGGTATCCCCAAGGAACTCTGGAAAGGTGTGATAACCATTTATAAAGATGGCGAGTTAATCCAGCAGTTAACCGGTAACACCAGACCGCTCAATGCGCGCGTGATGTTACTCGATGCCACAGGCAAGATTGAGTATTTCTATGATCGCGGCTTTTCAGTTGCGGCATTAAACGAGG
Organism: Alteromonadales bacterium; assembly: GCA_964228485.1. GTDB lineage: Bacteria > Pseudomonadota > Gammaproteobacteria > Enterobacterales > CAXRAF01. Next base: position 5,907 of record CAXRAF010000012.1, read on the forward strand.
TCCGCTCGCGCGTCATGTTAGAGCCCTAAAAACTTAACAGGCCTTGCCATGTGAGGTTGGGATTGCTGCTGTTTCAGAGTAAAATGCAGGCAATAAAACCAATAACCTTGATTAGAGGGTCACAATGCAACCGCTATGGGCACCCAGCGCAACCCGCATCGCGCAGTCAGAAATGACGCGATTTCAGTCATACTTTTCTGAGCAACTGTCAGTCGATATTCCAGATTACGCTACTCTGCATCATTTATCCGTGACAAAAAGCGAGGCCTTTTGGTCATCCCTGATGGATTTCTATCAGGTCATTGGCGAGGGTGATAAACATCCTGTTTGCACCGATCATGGTTTTAAAGCCTACGGTTGGTTACCGAACTACCGCCTAAACTTTGCCGAAAATCTGTTAGGCAAAGGCGCTGATCAGGATTGTGCAATTCATTTTATTCACGAATCAGGACGGCAGCGTAAAATAAACTATGCTGAGCTGAAACAGGGCGTTGCTAGTTTTCAAGCGGGATTGAAACCCTTCATCAAGAGCGGCGATGTACTGGCCTGTTACATGCCGAATATCCCTGAAACCGTGATCAGCATGTTGGCAGTATCAGGTCTTGGAGGAGCATTCACTTCAACAAGTTGTGACTTTGGTGTCGAGGGTGTGGTTGATCGATTTGGGCAAAGTAATCCTAACGTTCTGGTGTCAGTCACTTCGTATCAGTACAACGGCAAAACACATAGTTTGATACCCAAACTCGAGGAAATCGCCCGCCGCTTGCCAGATATCGAAAAGATTGTACTGGTCGATTTTCTCGAGCAAGGTGACGACATTAGCGGCCTTGATCCGAGTCGTTTTGTGTCATGGAATGATTTCATTAAGCCAGCGATTCAACCAACCTATGTGCGTAAACCGTTCGCCGACCCACTGTACATAATGTATTCCTCAGGCACGACGGGTAAGCCTAAGTGTATCGTTCATTCAATCGGTGGTACTTTATTACAGCACATCAAGGAACTCGGATTACATGCTGATCTGACAGCAGAGAAATCGATTCTTTATTTCACAACCTGTGGCTGGATGATGTGGAACTGGTTGGTTAGCTCTTTGGCCATGGGTGCTCGTCTTTGTTTATATGAGGGTAGCCCGGGATTTCCATCAATCGCTGAGTTTTATGAGACCATCGAACGTGAGCAAATCAATATTTTTGGCACCAGCCCCAAATTTCTCAAGGCATTAGAAGATTCAGGCTATGAGTGTCAGTTACCGATGCCACACTTTGAAACCATGCTATCGACTGGCGCACCGCTATTGCCAGAGCAATATGACTTCATCTACCAAAAGCTGAAACAGGATATTTGCGTCAGCTCGATCGCCGGTGGCACAGATATCATTGGCTGCTTTATGCTCGGTAATCCAAATTTGCCCGTCTATGCCGGTGAAATTCAATGCCTTGGGCTTGGGATGGATGTTGCTGCCTTCGATGATGACGGTCAGGCGCTGATTGATCATGAGGGTGAACTTGTGTGTCGCCATTCTTTTCCATCGCGTCCAATATACTTTCTCAACGATGACACGAATGCGCGTATTAACGATGCCTATTTCGATCACTATGAAAACACCTGGACGCATGGTGATTTTGTTAAGATCACCAATCATGGCTCTGTGATTGTTTATGGTCGCAGTGATGCCACACTTAATCCGGGTGGTGTCCGGATCGGCACCGCAGAAATCTATCGTCAGACCGAAGGACTAAGTTGGATTGAGGATAGTTTGTGTGTTGGTAGGCCAGCCGGAGGTGATGTTGAGGTTGTGCTATTTGTTAAGCTACTAGCCGGTGAGTCACTGACCGAGAAGCGTATCTTAGAGATCAAGCAACGCATTAAAGCCAAGACAACCCCAAGACATGTCCCGACGAATGTTTGGTCTGTAAGCGATATACCTTATACACGTTCGGGTAAAAAAATGGAGCTGGCAATTAGCCGAATATTAGCCCAAAGACCATTAAAAAACCTCGACGCTGTTGCTAATCCTGACTGTCTCAAGCAATATATGGCTTTCCAAAGCTAATTTTTCCAAAAAAGGGATTCAAGATGAAAAAAATTATCATCATATTGGTTGTAGTTTTAGCTCTAATGTTGGGTATCGCGCCCAACTTTATCGGTCAACAGGCTGAATCAAAATTCAAGGAGCTATATGCCCATATGGCAGATACTCCGGGATTATCATTTGAGGTGCTCGATTATCAACGCACCTGGTTTAATTCTACTGCTTCAGTGAAATTAAATGTCAATTTGGCAGATTTCGACCCGACCATGGATGACGTATTAACGTTCACCATCAACAGCACCATGAAACATGGCCCAATATTGACTGAGGTTGGCGGCTTGGGACTTGGATTGATGGATATCGATTCTGAAGTTGAATTTCCAGCATTCATGACCGATCAGTTCCCAGACTTAAATGATCGCTTCAATGAGCTGTTATCACTGCAAAGTCGCCTGACTTTAGGAGGGGATACACACAGCATTTCTGAGCTTAAAGAATTTAATTTTTCTGAAGAGGGGGTCAACATTTCAGTTAACCCAGCTCGTTTTGTCAGCACCGCGAGTACTGATGGCGAAGTCACGCTCGAAGGCAGTTGGGATGGTTTATCAATCTCCGATGGCGGTACTTTTGGTATCACGCTAGGTGAGATTGAAATGGATCTCGATATGGAGTCGATGGACGGTAATTTATATGATCCTACTGCGATTTTCCTCGGCGAAGGTAGTCTTGGCATGGCTGAAATGCGCATCACGGGTCAAGAAATTCCCGGTGTCGTAGAACTCAAAGGTATCATGATTAGTTCAGAGTCTGACGCAAAGGATGACATGCTATTTGGTAACGTAGACATGGGCATTGCCGAACTCAGCGCTATGGGCATGAACTTTACTGATATCACCATAAATCAGTCATTCTCTAATCTAGATGTTGAGTCATTAAAAAAGATTAATGAGCTCAACTATAAAATGACCGATCAGAATATGGGCATGGTAATGAACCAGATGGGTGAAATTGGTTTAGCCATGCTCGATAAGAAGCCTGTTTATTCCATTCGTGAGCTGGGCATGACCACAGCACAAGGCAAGATGAGCTCTGAAATGACATTTACAGTAGATGAGAATCTTATCGATGTGAATAACCTCATGACCATTGCCCAGGCTCTGGAAATTGATGGCTCAGGATATGTCCCGGAAGCATTTCTGAACTCAATGGGTGTTGGACCCATGATACAGGGTTATATCGATGCCGGCTTTGTTAAGCGTGATGGAGATAATCTGACATTTGAGCTGCAAATGAAAAGTGGCCAGGTAACATTGTCAGGTCAACCATTACCCATGTTTTAAGCTACTTAGCTAAAACGATACAGCGTCTGTTGCATTTGTTTGGCGACTTTGGGCCAGCTAAAACGACGACTTTTTGCGCAAGCTTTAATGTCGTTCCACTGGTCGGTCTTATAAGTCGCTAACGCCTCATCTAAGCTATCGAGCAGGTGTCTAGCCTGCTCATCTAAATTACTCCCACCAAACACAAAACCGGATTGTTTGTGCTCCACGGTATCTCGTAATCCTCCGACACCATGCACGAGACAGGGCTGACCTTCGCGCATGGCCAGCATTTGACTAATGCCACAGGGCTCGAAGGAACTCGGCATTAAGAATAAATCTCCCTGTTGATAGAGCCAGTCGGGCAGAGATTCTGCATAGCCATTGAGAAAGATAAAATTGTCATGACGCGAAGCGATGTCAACGAACAGCCGAGTTAGCTTGGGATCACCACTGCCGACCATGATGAAGAGCGCAGCGGAAGAAAACCGATGTAAACGCTCGAGTACGGCATCCAATACCGTTTCGTGATGATCCGTTTTTTGCCGCAAGATAAGTACTTTCTGATCGGTGAGTCGGCCGACCGAGGTCATTAAAAAAGTGGGTGTGAAATGCTTCGTTTGCAGAATCTCAAGACGTTTGTCCGTCAAGCTGTATTGATTGTCCGATTCGCCAAACTTATCACGCCAATCAGCCAATGTTTCTCTGGCAAGTTGGATAAACTGTTGAAAGTTCTCAACCGATGTCGACAAGTCCGACGGATAATTACAGCCATTAATAATGCCATAGGTATCCTGTTCACGCCGCTGTAGGTCACGCTCTAAACCCTCACCACCAAAATAACCATGTTCATTATCCGACGGCTGAAGTATTTCTTTGGCATAGGTTGGCGAGACCACATGAATTCTATTCGCCAGATTAATCGCTGCTCTGAGGGGATTAATGCAGTTTTGGTATCGTGGATCACGAATCTGCTGTAGCGCATTTTCCTTCAACTCGGCATAGAACTCTGGAAACCAGGCGGCCAGTGATGATTCATCATCTTGCAACGGACGAATGCCCTGAATTGCCAGATTATGTATGGTCAAAACGCAATCAATATCAGACAGCGCTTGATAACGGGACATATAACGACTGCAGATTAGGAAAAACGCACTGTGCCAATCATGTATGTGGACACAGTCTGGTCGAGGTAAATACCCCCCATGTAACCCTTCCGCGACTGCTACCGAGAACAGAGCAAATAAATTGGCATCTTCAGCAAATGGCCGGTCACCGCTGTCGGTATATACCTTACCCGGCTCATGATGCCAGGATGGGTGGTCAATCAAATAGACGCATGTCTCTGGACAAGTGGGATTGGCAGTTGTGTAAATCGTGATCTGTTCAACGCCCGCTTTAAATTCTACCGTGAACTCCGCGAGCATTTCTGCGTCTGTTTGCGCTGTAAGAAAGCCATAGGACGGCATGACAATATCGGCTTGGATCTGTTGCGTGTGTAACGCCGCGGGAAGATCTCTAATGACATCTGCGATACCGCCAACCTTGGCACCTTTGAAGGCACCATTTTCAGACGCCAACATCAATACTTTGTTCATTGCTACTGGAAACCGACGGGGAGACCTAGCATGTCACGGGTGACGAGTACAACACCACTGTCGGTAACACGAAAGCCGCGCTGACGATCATGTTCATGATCGTAACCAATGGTGGTGTTATCAGGGATAACACAGCCGCGATCGATAATGGCTTTTTTAATTTTACAATTTCGCAAGATAGTCACGTCCGGTAGAACCACCGAGTCGGTGACCTCGGAATAGGAGCACACCTCAACATTGTTAAACAGCAAACTATGGTTGACCAAGGCTCCGGAGATAATGCAGCCACCGGAAACCATCGAGTTGATCGCGCGCCCGGTTCGCTCATTCTCATCAAACACAAATTTTGCCGGTGGTAACTGCGCCTGATAGGTCCAAATCGGCCATTTTTGATCGTACATATTCAAGGCAGGCGTCACATCGAGTAACTCCATGTTCGCTTGCCAAAACGAGGTCAATGTACCAACGTCACGCCAATAGGGCTCAACGTTCTCGACGGTTGAGCGAAACGGATAGGCCTGCACATGAAAATCCTGAATGATAGAAGGAATGATGTCCTTACCAAAATCGCGATCAGAGCTCTCACGTTCGGCATCTTCCTTTAACTGTTCAAACAGGAACTCGGCGTTGAACACATAGTTACCCATTGAGGCGAGACAGTACCCCGGCTTACCCGGAATCTCTGCCGGTTGCTCGGGTTTCTCTTCAAAGCCGATCACTTTATTTGCTTCATCGACCTCAATGACACCAAAGGCGCCTGCTGCCTCTTGAACGGGTACTTCCATGCAGGAGACTGTCATTTCAGCACCTGATTGCTCATGCTCCGCCAGCATCACACCATAGTCCATGCGATAAATGTGATCACCAGACAAGATCAATACGTATTTGGGAATTTCATCACGGATGATATCGATGTTCTGAAATACCGCGTCGGCAGTGCCAAGATACCAATCATCGGAGTAGCGTTGTGAGGCGGGTAATATTTCCACAGATTCGCGTAATTCTTTTTTGAAGTGCCCCCAGCCGCGACTGACGTGACGAATTAATGAGTGTGACTTATATTGGGTCACGACACCGACACGACGAATGCCGGAGTTGATGCAATTTGATAACGGAAAATCGATAATACGAAACTTGCCACCAAAATACAGCGCTGGTTTTGCCCGCCAGTCTGTTAGCTCTCGTAGTCTTGATCCTCGTCCTCCAGCCAGAATGAGTGCATAGGTATCTCGTACCAGATTACTCACATAACGAGCTGATTCTTGCGCCATATTATCGCGTACCTCTGTCAATATTTGTCAGTCATGCTAAGAGTAGCAGATTTAATCTTAAATGCGTGTTAAATGGCCGTAAAAGTGGGTATTTTATGCGGCTTAATTCAGCAGAATACTAGTTTCGATGGTGGAATTTGCCGTTTTCAAGAAAATGCATTATTTGAGAGGCAACTTCGCCATCATAACGCATCGCTGAGTGACCCACTGGCAGGGTAATAAAATCCTTCATGTTCGCTATCTTTGTCGAATCTACTGAGACAAAACCATCATTGGCTGCGGTGAAGTATTTTGCTGTTAGGGGGTTACTTTTAGTACCGGCAATAACACCTGCTGGAATGGTATTTTCACCCACCTGCTGGCCTAGGGTATCACCACCCTGCATAAGTGATTGTATGACATCACCACCGAGGGTCATGATGTAGTGGTCTCTGAGAGCATCGGCGACTTCACTCCCATGATTGGGAGTGCCGACAAAAACGACCTCCCCAAGGTCGGCGATATTGTTGCGGCTAAACGATTTATTTAGAAAGTTCTTGATAACCAGTCCCCCCAGAGAATGGCCAACAAAATGTGTTTTCTGGCCGTTGAGACAACGCGCGATCTGTTGCTCGGTATCTGCAAACAGTAATTGGCTTTCCTGTCTGATGGTTTTGTAATCTAATAAACAAACATCATATCCCGCATTGGCTAGCCGTGTTTCGATTAACCACATGGCATTATCACTACGAGCAAGACCATGTACGACTATAACAAGCTCATCGCGACTCGGCGATTGCTGATAATAAGACACACCAATGCCGACAGATAGCATGAGCAGCAAAACTGTCGTCAGAAGCATAATTGTAATATTTCGCAAAAAGTCACCTCGCGCGTCGGTCTACTAATACAATAAAGCGCATCCGGGTGCGATTCAATCAACAGAAACATTCCATTACACACCATCTCACTCACTGACAAAAACTTTGGAATTAAAGTTGTTTCAGTTAAGCTCTAGTTATGACAGCTATTGATCAAACAAAATTATGAATCGAGATCATCTCACGATTGGGCTGGCGCAGATTGCGCCGGTATGGCTCGACAAGGACGCTACGCTGGAAAAAGTTGCTGACTATGTCAGTCAGGCCGCTAACCAGTCAGTTGACTTGGTGGTATTTGGCGAGGCATTGCTTCCGGGCTATCCATTCTGGATCGAGTTAACGGAAGGGGCACAATTTGAGAGTAGTGTGCAAAAGAGCATGAACTCGATTTACATGCGTAATGCGGTACAAATCGAGTCGGGCGATCTCGACACACTGTGCACCCTGGCAAAGGATCATAGTATCGCTATTTATCTGGGTATCATTGAGCGCGCGCATGACCGAGGTGGTCACAGCCAGTATTGTAGTTTGGTATACATCGATAATGCCGGCAGCATCCAGTCTGTGCATCGGAAATTGATGCCAACCTATGAGGAGCGACTGTTCTGGTCGACCGGCGATGGCCATGGTCTACGTGTACATACCCTTGGTAATTTCACTGTGGGTGGTTTGAATTGCTGGGAAAACTGGATGCCCCTGCCTCGAGCAGCCCTGTATGGCATGGGAGAAGACTGTCATGTCGCCGTTTGGCCCGGTAATGTCCGTAATACGGAAGATATTACGCGCTTTATCGCTCGCGAAGCACGCTCCTACGTTATCTCAGTTAGTAGTATCATGCGTCGAGGTGACATCCCAGATGACCTGCCAATCTCCGAGCAAATGCGCACCAATTTTGTCGGTGATTATCTGGCCGATGGCGGTTCCTGTGTTTGTGGTCCAGACGGGCAATGGGTACTCGCACCACAGCAGGGTGATGAGGCCTTATATATCTGTGAAATTAATCATGAGCTTGTCAGACGAGAGCGACATAATTTCGATCCGGCGGGTCACTATTCGCGCCCGGATGTAACCCAGTTACAGGTCGACCGCCGACGGCAGGCTACGGTTGCTATCATTGATAATGAGGCGCATGATTCAGATGCTCAGTCCAGTGATTAGGATAGTAAATAGCATAGTAAATAGAATAGTGAAGTCGCAATAATCAACTAAAACAAAGAAAGGGGTAATTCATGACATTATTAGTCGCAGGCATGTTGCTTTGGATGGGAGTGCATCTCTATCCCGTGTTCATGGCAGACAGTCGAAATCATTTGGTTGGTCGTATCGGGGAAATGCCCTATAAGGGAATATTCGCACTGGCGATTCTGGCATCCGTTGCTCTGATCATCCTTGGCTGGCGAAGTGCTACCCCAGAGATTATCTATAACCCACCCGCTGCGCTGCGACACCCAGCCATGCTCTTGGTCACCATTGCCTTTATCTTCTTCGTGCTATCCTCGTTTCGTAAAAGCCGATTGAATAAGTTTATTCGGCATCCGCAATTGACCGGCGTCAAAACATGGGCTGTAGCACATTTGCTGGCAAATGGTGATAGCAAATCCCTCATTCTATTTGGTGGCATGTTGGTTTGGGCTGTTCTCTCGGTTATTTTTATTAATCGTCGTGATGGCGCACGTGTGAAGCCAACTGAGTTTATGCCGGCCTGGATGGAATTGCTCATCCCTGTGATTGCGATCGTCATTACCGGTTTGATCGTCAAGTATCATTACTATATTGCCGGTGTACCACTCATCGCCAGCTCATAATCCGGTAATCCATACACATTAACAATTGTCGACATGAAGCTCTTTATGTCGACAATTTTGCTCGTTTTAGCTGAATAATATTGACAAAATTCGAAATATTCATTAAATTGTCGACAATATTGGCCTGCAACATGTATTGACATGGCATCACTCACATAAAACGAGGTATTGTGATGACCACACCTGTTTCTATTCCAGAGCGTTTATTTGAACAACTTAAATCAGCCATATTTGATGGTGATATACCAGTCGGCTCAAAATTAAGTGAGCCGGAGTTAGCCCGTGATTATCAGGTGAGTCGCGGTGCACTCAGAGAAGCGATTGGTCGATTAGAGGCTTGTCGTCTGGTGACACGAAAAACCAATGTCGGTGCACGTGTCGTTGAGCTCAGTGTCGAGAACTTACTGGAGATATTTCAGGTTCGTGAGTCTCTGGAAGGGATGGCTGCTCGACTGGCGGCACAGTTCATCACCGCTGATGAAATTGTCAGACTCGAATCATTGCTGGAAACACATGCGCACGATATCGAAAGTAGCGAAAACCAAGCCTATTTTCAAAAAGAAGGCGATCTAGATTTTCACTACAGCATCGTTCAGGCCAGTCACAATACCACATTGTTCAACCTACTATGTAACGACCTGTACCAGTTGGTGCGCCTCTATCGTTATCAATTTGGCATGCGTAGTCAGAGGGCCAAGCAAGCCTTTAGTGAACATCGACACATCGTTGCAGCCATTAAGCGAGGTGATGGGGAGATGGCTGAGCACATTATGCGTGCACACATTCGTGCATCACGTGAGAGTGTTGAGCGGATTTTTATACACGAATCAAACGATCCACTCGCGGCTGAGGTTAATGCTTAGTTGCTAGCAAATTAATAAAAGGAGTCAAGAATGACAGTTTATTCTGCGGGTAGGCGCTTCAGGGAAGCGGTTGCTGCTGAGAAACCACTACAATGTATTGGGGCTATTAATGCTTACCATGCTCGCCTGGCCGAGGCCTCGGGATTCAAATCACTCTATATTTCAGGGGGCGGTGTCGCAGCCAGCTCTTGTGGCATTCCAGACCTTGGTATCACCACGATGGAAGATGTTGTGATCGATGTTAAGCGTGTAACTGATGTCACTGAATTGCCGGTGCTAGTCGATATTGATACTGGCTGGGGTGGTGCCTTTAATATTGCTCGCAGCATAAAAAGTATGATTGCCGCAGGTGCTGGTGCCGTCCATATGGAAGATCAGGTGGCGCAAAAACGCTGTGGTCATCGACCCAATAAAGCCATCGTTTCGCAATCAGAAATGGTAGATCGTGTAAAGGCAGCGGTCGATGCTAAGACTGATCCGGACTTTGTTATTATGGCACGTACAGATGCCTTGGCTGTCGAGGGTATGCAGTCTGCGATTGATCGCGCCTGTGCTTGTGTTGAGGCCGGTGCTGATATGATTTTTCCAGAAGCAATGACCGAGTTGTCACAATATGAAGAATTCGTCAAAGCGGTAAATGTTCCAGTGCTTGCGAACATTACAGAATTTGGTAGCACGCCATTGTTCACCACCGATGAACTAGGTTCGGCTGGTGTGAGCATAGCGCTGTATCCATTGAGTGCATTCAGGGCTGCGAGTGCGGCGGCGTTAAACGTCTATCAATCGGTGCGTGCTAATGGCACACAAAAACAGGTGGTCGATACCATGCAAACGCGCATGGACCTCTACGATTATCTGGGCTATCACGACTACGAACAAAAATTAGACCAGCTATTCGCTGCGTCACAAGATTAAATTTAGCTGATTAAGATATTAAAGTAATGAGGGCAAATAATGACTGAACAAATTCTACCTAGAGCAAAAAAATCGGTCGCGTTATCGGGAACTGCTGCAGGTAATACCGCCATTTGTACTGTTGGAAGAACGGGTAATGATTTAAGTTACCGGGGCTATGATATCAAGGCACTCGCTGCAGGTGCTGAGTTTGAGGAAGTGGCTTATCTAATCATATATGGCAAGCTTCCCAACCAAACAGAGCTTGATGCTTACAAAGCAAAATTAAAAACATTGCGTGGTCTGCCTGAGGCAGTTAAGACGGCACTGGAGACACTACCCAAAACAGCGCATCCGATGGATGTCATGCGCACGGGTTGTTCGGTTCTAGGTTGCTTAGAAACCGAGACAGACATTAACGATAAAGATAATGCCAACAATATTATCGATCGCTTAATGGCCTCGTTTGGCTCGATGCTGGTGTATTGGTATCACTATGCGTTTAACGGCAAGCGCATTGAAGTTGAAACCGATGATGATTCAATCGGCGGGCACTTTTTGCATTTATTGCATGGTGAAAAACCACGTGATTCGTGGGTCAAAGCCATGCATGTGTCATTGATTCTTTATGCTGAACATGAGTTTAATGCCTCAACATTCACCTCGCGAGTGGTGGCAGGAACCAACTCGGATATGCACTCCTGTATCACTGCGGCCATAGGCGCCCTGCGTGGGCCGAAGCATGGTGGTGCCAATGAAGTGGCATTCCGAATACAGAGTCGCTACTCAAGTGCCGATGAAGCAGAGGCCGATATTCGAGAGCGTGTTGGGCGTAAGGAAATTGTGATTGGTTTCGGTCACCCGGTGTATACCGTGGGTGATCCGAGAAACGACATTATCAAGCAGGTTGCGGAAGATCTGTCGAATGAGAATAACGACCGCTTAATGTACGAAGTCGCTGAGCGTCTTGAATCGGTGATGTGGGAAATCAAAAAAATGTTCCCAAATCTGGATTGGTTCTCTGCTGTGTCTTACAACCAGATGGGCGTGCCAACAGATATGTTCACACCGCTGTTTGTTATTTCTCGTGTCACTGGCTGGGGAGCTCATGTGGTAGAGCAGCGTGAGGACGGGAAAATCATCCGCCCATCTGCGCATTACACGGGTCCTGAAGATCGCGCATTTGTGCCAATCGCAGAGCGTGATTAATCGCTCTTAGATAAACAACAAAGTAGTCTAATTAACGCGGAGAGAATATAAACAATCAGAGTATATAAGTGCGTAAAATAGATTTTCAGAAGTGTCCGAGGCATGGATGCAGAGGCCAAGCCTACATGGATGTATTTATGGCGTCTTCAAGAAAATCTATTGAGCGATTATGTAATCTGAATTTATATTCTCTCACTGGAAAAAGTAATGAATGATAACTATCGAAAAGTCCTGAGTGGAACCAGTCTTGAGTATTACGATACCCGAGAAGCAATTGAGGCGATAAAGCCGGGTGCTTATCAGACCCTCCCTTACACCTCACGTGTGTTGGCTGAGCAACTGGTGCGTTTATGTGATCCCGAGTTACTCGAAGATGCCCTTGGTCAGATTATTAATCGCCAACGTGACCTCGATTTTCCGTGGTACCCGGCTCGCGTTGTGTGTCATGACATTCTGGGGCAGACAGCACTTGTTGATTTGGCTGGATTGCGCGATGCCATTGCTGAGAAGGGCGGTGATCCTGCTCAGGTAAATCCAGTCGTACCAACCCAGCTAATAGTCGATCACTCACTCGCTGTCGAATATGGTGGCGCTGATCCAGATGCCTTTGATAAAAACCGCGCCATTGAAGATCGTCGCAATGAGGATCGTTTTCATTTTATTGAATGGTGTAAAACGGCCTTTAAAAATGTCGATGTTATTCCAGCGGGTAACGGCATCATGCATCAGATTAACCTCGAAAAGATGTCGCCGGTGATCCAGGCGCGTAATGGCGTCGCATTTCCGGATACCTGTGTTGGTACCGACAGCCATACACCTCATATTGATTGCTTAGGTGTCATCGCTATTGGAGTTGGTGGATTAGAAGCCGAAACAGTCATGCTCGGCCGACCGTCAATGATGCGTTTACCGGAATTGGTTGGTGTAAATCTGATGGGTGAGCGCCAACCGGGGATAACCGCGACTGATATTGTGCTGGCCATTACTGAATTCTTACGCGAGCAAAAAGTTGTCTCAGCATACCTTGAGTTTTATGGCGAGGGGACGCGCACTCTGACCATTGGTGATCGGGCAACGATATCAAATATGACCCCAGAGTATGGCGCATCAGCGGGTATGTTCCATATCGATCAACAAACCATTGATTACCTCAAACTCACCGGTCGCGAGCCCAGTCAGGTTGAGCTGGTAGAGCATTATGCTAAGACTACCGGCTTATGGGCTGATGACTTAACAGCCGCGGAATATGATCGCGTGCTTGAGTTTGATTTATCTTCAGTCGGTCGTAATTTGGCGGGCCCATCGAATCCCCATAGGCGTCTGGCAACGGCTGATTTATCAGCACAAGGTATGTTGGGTGACTATGACTCAGAAAACGGCCAAATGCCTGATGGCGCGGTTATTATCGCCGCGATTACGAGTTGCACCAATACTTCGAACCCACGTAATGTTGTTGCCGCAGGATTACTTGCTAAACGGGCCAATGAACTTGGGCTGGTGCGCAAGCCCTGGGTGAAGTCGTCATTTGCACCGGGCTCAAAAGTGGCCAGGCTGTATCTTGAAGAGTCTGGCTTACTGGCAGAGTTAGAGCAGTTGGGATTTGGTATTGTGGCCTATGCCTGTACCACCTGTAATGGTATGAGTGGGGCATTGGATCCAGCAATTCAGCAAGAAATCATTGAACGCGACCTGTATTCCACGGCCGTGCTTTCGGGTAACCGTAACTTCGATGGGCGTATCCATCCATATGCCAAGAATGCCTTCTTAGCATCGCCGCCATTAGTAGTTGCCTATGCCATTGCTGGCAGCATCCGGTTTGACATTGAGAATGATGTATTGGGTGTCGATAAGGATGGCAATGCCATCAAACTGAATGACATCTGGCCGACAGATGCCGAGATCGATGCCATCGTCGGAACCTATGTGAAGCCCAGCCAGTTTATCGAAATTTATGATCCGATGTTTGACTTAGGATGCATCGAAGAAGCGCAAAGCCCGCTGTATGACTGGCGTGAAATGAGCACCTACATTCGTCGTCCACCATACTGGGAAGGAGCATTGGCTAGTAAACGCCAATTACGAGGCATGCGACCGCTGGCCGTATTGGGTGATAACATTACCACCGATCATTTGTCCCCATCGAACGCCATCCTGGCCTCGAGCGCGGCCGGCGAATATCTGGCCAAAATGGGATTGCCTGAGGAAGATTTTAACTCTTATGCGACTCATCGAGGGGATCACTTAACCGCCCAGCGTGCTACGTTCGCGAATCCCAAACTACTGAACGAGATGTGTCTGGATGATGCGGGTAATATCACTCAGGGCTCACTTGCCCGACTGGAGCCAGAGGGTACACAGATGCGCATGTGGGAAACGATTGAGACTTATATGGCACGAGGTCAATCTCTATGCATCATCGCTGGTGCAGATTATGGTCAGGGCTCGTCCCGAGACTGGGCCGCTAAGGGTGTTCGACTAGCCGGTGTCGAGGCGATTATTGCCGAAGGCTTCGAGCGTATTCACAGAACAAACCTCGTCGGTATGGGCGTGTTACCCCTTGAGTTCGTCAAAGGAGATACGCGGCAAACCTACGCTATTGATGGCAGTGAATTATTTGACGTCGAAGGCGAAATAGCGCCGGGTGCTGAACTTACAGTGCGCATGACCCGGAGAAACGGTGAGGTAGTCACCTTTCCAGTGATCTGTCGCTTGGATACAGCAGAAGAAGTCGTTGTTGATAAGGCTGGCGGCGTGTTGCAACGATTCGCTGACGAATTTTTAACGGATTAAATTCCATGTCATATTCAAATAAACCACAACTCAGAGTCCCTGCGACTTATATGCGCGGCGGCACCAGCAAGGGGGTATTTTTTCGTGAGGATGAATTACCCGAATTTGCTCAGGTACCCGGACCCAAGCGGGATGCATTCCTGCTACGCGTCATTGGCAGCCCCGACCCCTATGGTAAGCAAACCGATGGTATGGGAGGCGCAACATCCAGCACCAGCAAGACCGTGATACTGTCTCACAGCTCAGTGCCTGATCATGACGTCGATTATCTATTTGGCCAGGTCGCCATTGACAGAGCATTTGTTGATTGGAGCGGCAACTGTGGCAACCTAACAGCGGCCGTTGGCTCCTTTGCCATTCAGTCGGGTTTGGTAGCCGCTGAGCGCGTGCCACAAAATGGCATTGCTGAGATTAGAATCTGGCAAAAGAATATTGCAAAAACCATTGTTGCACATATTCCGATGACCGATGGTCAGGTGCAGGAGACCGGTGACTTTGAACTCGATGGCGTGACGTTTCCGGCCGCAGAAGTGAAAATTGAATTTATCAATCCCTCAGCCGCTGACGCTGCGATGTTTCCAACAGGTAATATTATCGACGAATTACAGGTCCCTGGTGTTGGTCGTTTGCAGGCAACCTTGATCAATGCCGGAATCCCGACCATATTTCTCGATGCCGCTGCACTTGGTTATGACGGCACTGAATTACAAACCGCGATTAATGGCGACTCTGATGCACTTGAACGTTTCGAGAAAATACGTGCTTACGGTGCCGTGAAGATGGGATTAATTGATGATGTGTCAGAGGCCGCCAACCGCCAGCATACCCCGAAAGTGGCTTTCTGCGCCCCTGCGAAATCCTACATTGCCTCAAGTGGTAAGTCGGTTGATGCGCAGGATATTGATGTGAATGTGCGCGCCCTGTCGATGGGTTTATTGCACCACGCCATGATGGGTACCGCGGCTGTGGCTATTGCTACGGCTTCGACCATTCCGGGAACCCTAGTCAACTTGATGGCTGGTGGTGGAAATAGACAAAGCCTGACTTTTGGCCACCCCTCGGGCACCCTAAAAGTGGGTGCTGAGACAGCTTTCGAAGCCAATCAGTGGTTGGCTAAAAAAGTCATCATGAGTCGCAGTGCACGGATCCTCATGGAAGGTCATGTCAGAGTGCCAACAACAGACTAGTGGAATGTTACAAAATGTGATCTAAGTCTCAACCAGATTTGTTTGACTCGCCTATGCTTCTAAAAATGCATTGGGTAATGGAGTTAGCGAGTCATGAAAACAGTCAAACTGATTACTATCTTATCACTTTTCAGCTGTCACGCGATCTTAGCAGACTCGGCTATCAGCCTGAGCTATACTGACTCACTCTGGCGCCCTTTCTTAAACGGACAAACAGACACCCAGCCTAATACCTATATCAATGAGACATCTGGTCAAGTAGCGTACGATTCTGATCGTGTTCTGGAATTAACCATTAGCCGAAAGAAGTCACTGGTTCCTAATGTCGGATTACAAACCAATATCAAAGAGCACAAGCAGCGTGCCAACGTTAACTCACTAGTGGTATTTGATAGTGTGGCCTACAGCGCTGGAAAATCTGTTGACAGTCAGGTGGATTTAACCCATCGCGACCACTTAATTTACTATCGTCTTGGTTATAGTGACATTGATATCGATGTTGGAATGAATGTGGTGCGCTTCGACGGTCGAGTAGTGCTTCGCGGCGATAACATGCATCAAATCATCGAACACAAAGATACCAAAGCAGGCTTATACGGTAACGTGCAATACGACATTCCTGAGAGCAATTTCTATTTCAAAGCTAATGCAACCTACGTACTAGACACAAACTCAGAGTTTAATAAGTCACGGATCATGATGGGATATCGGGCAGACAGTGGTATTCAGGTTGAGGTTGGTTATCAAGCATATCGTGCCGAGTGGTCTGACTACATGAATACCGATGGTCATCTCAAGTTTGAAGGCCTCTACACAGGCATGCAGTTTAACTTCTAAGAACAATCTCACACATTTTATTCTCAGTCCTAATTGGCATTCGAGCCGTACTCTGAAATAATTCTCTGTTGATATAACTATAATTCAGAGAAAACATGGAAATAATTATCGATACTATCGGTTGGTTTGGGATGATCGTCTTAATCGCCGCCTACCTCCTCGTGAGCAATAAAAAAGTTGATTCACAGTCTAAGGCCTATCAGGGCATGAATGTTGTTGCGAGCTTTTGCTTGATCATTAATACTGGCTATTACGGTGCCTATCCGGCAACGGCACTGAACGTGGTTTGGGTGTTGATGGGGCTGTTCTTTCTGGCCAGAATACTGACCGGAAAAGTTGAGAATAATGAAACAGCTGCATGACACATCATGCAGAGATCACAATAAACACACACGGATATAATTAATGGCAATTCATCCTCAGGCCGGTCTGAAGGCATCACCCGAGCATTTAACTGATGTCGCTGATTTACTCAGTGACTACTATCTGAAAGTTCCGGATGTTAATGATCCCGCTCAGAAAGTCACTTTTGGAACCTCTGGCCATCGTGGCAACGCAGCTTTGGCTAGTTTCAATGAGGCGCATATTTTTGCCATCACTCAGGCGATTTGCGACTATCGTGTATCACAGTCGATCACAGGTCCCCTGTATTTGGCTAAGGATACCCACGCCTTGTCAACTCCGGCTGAGAAAACGGCACTGCAGGTATTGGCCGCGAATGGCGTCAATGTTCGGCGATCGGATGACTTTACCCCAACCCCTGCGGTGTCACATGCCATTCTGACCTATAACCATAGCTCGCTCGATTCACCAGCGGATGGTGTGGTCATTACGCCATCGCATAATCCTCCGGATAATGGTGGCTTTAAATATAATCCACCCAATGGCGGTCCTGCGGATAGTGATGCAACAAGTTGGATTGCTGACAGAGCCAACCAATATCTTGCTGACCACAACACCCAGGTAAAGCAAATGTCTTATGCCGATGCCTTGGCTAGTGAAACAACACAGGACTTCGACTTCATGACGCCGTATGTTGAAGACCTTAAACATGTGATTAATATGCCGGCGATTCGTGATGCCAACATCGCCATTTGTGCTGATGCCATGGGAGGCTCTGGCATGGCTTACTGGCAGGCAATTGCAGACACGTACGACATTAAAATCCATCAGCGCAACACCACGCTGGATTACACCTTCAGTTTCATGACTTTGGATAAGGATGGCAAAATTCGCATGGATTGCTCTTCGGCATCTGCAATGGCGAGTTTGATCGAGTTGAAGGATGATTATGATATTGCCTTTGGTAATGATACCGACTTTGACCGACACGGGATTGTCACACCGAGTGTTGGCCTGATGAACCCGAATCATTATTTGGCGGTGGCGATTAATTATCTGTTTAGTCATCGACCGGACTGGAATTCAGATACCGCAATTGGCAAGACTCTGGTCAGCTCGTCCATGATTGATCGGGTTGCAAGTGCGTTAAACAAAACCCTCAATGAAGTACCGGTCGGTTTTAAATGGTTTGTTGATGGCTTGGTAACAGGCAGTTTTGGCTTTGGTGGCGAGGAGTCTGCTGGCGCATCTTTCCTGCGTATGGATGGTTCAACCTGGACCACAGACAAGGACGGTATTATTTTGTGTCTGCTGGCTTGTGAGATCTTGGCTGTTACGGGTAAAGATCCTGGTGAACATTATCAGGAACTGACCGAGCGTTTTGGTGCCCCGATTTATGCCCGTATTGATGCTCCTGCAACTCGTGCGCAAAAAGCCAAGCTATCGGCGTTAACGGCTGAAGATGTCGCAGCTGATATGCTCGCTGGAGAGAAGATAACCGCTAAAATGACCCACGCTCCTGCCAATAATGCGGCGATCGGTGGGTTAAAGGTATGCACTGACAACGGTTGGTTTGCTGCTCGGCCGTCAGGCACCGAAGATGTGTATAAGATCTATGCTGAGAGTTTCATCGGTGAGGAGCATCTAAAGCAAATTCAAAGCGAAGCAAAGACGATTGTTGCAGACGTTATTGGTTAATACCAGACAGTAACTTAGCCCACTCCCGATCAACTTTCAGTGGTGTGTGCCATAAAAATCGGTTAATATTTCGACAACAACTGCTTCTCAACCCGCCATGAGATGCAGTTTGCGGGATTTTCTAACAACCAAATCAGTGTGACACTATGAAAAATATCTTTAAAAAAGCCGCAATTGCTGTGGCAATTCAAACTATATTAGTTGCTCCTAATGCATATGCAGAAGAGGCAACTGAAGAACAGGACGACGGTACGCTTGAGACAATCATCGTTACCGCTCAGAAGCGTGAGCAATCTGCTCAAGAGGTGCCGATTGCAGTTAGTACTCTGTACGGCGATGAGTTCGATGCTATGTTTGCCGGTGGTGAAGATATTCTCACTCTGGCAAACCGTATACCCGGTCTATACGCTGAATCATCAAATGGTCGTGTAGCACCGCGTTTTTACATTCGCGGACTCGGTAACACAGACTTTGACTTGGCTGCTTCTCAGCCAGTGTCTGTGATCATGGATGACGTGGTCATGGAGAACGTGGTACTGAAAAGCTTTCCATTATTCGATATGGAAGGTGTCGAGGTCATTAAAGGACCGCAAGGTACTTTATTTGGTCGTAACACCACAGCGGGTATTGTTAAGTTAACCTCAAAGCGTCCAACCGAAGAATTTGAGGGTTATCTCTCATTATCATATGGTGAGCGTGGTACGCAGATCGTAGAGGGGGCCGTGAGTGGTTCTCTGAGCGAAGATCTGTCAGCACGTGTATCAGTTCTGAGTAACCATCGCGACAACTGGATCAGCAACGGCTTTACCGGTGAAGAAGATGTGATGGGTGGTTTTGAGGACAACGCGATTCGTCTGCAGTTCTCTTATCAGCCGAATGATGACCTTGATATTTTATTCAGCTACCAGAATCGTGACTTGAGTGGTACAGCGACATTATTCCGTGCCAATGTACTGACTACAGGTAGCAACCGTCTGAATGAAAACTTTATCCGTAACACGGTTTTCTTTGACGAAGGTGATAATAACCCACAGAACTATGAGGGTGACGGTGCAGTCTTAACGATTGATTATGACTTAGGTGACATGACCTTTACCGCTATCACAGCCAAGCATACTGCGAAGGGTGCTAGTTTAGGGGATATTGACGGTGGTTTTGGTGCCTCATTCTTACCGTTCATGGGTCCTGGATTTATTCCATTCCCATCGGTTACACAGGACGAGGCTGATGTTAGCCAGTTAACCCAGGAATTTCGTTTAGCCTCTGATACCGATGGCGACTATACCTGGCAGGTTGGTTACTTCTACTTCGAGTCTGATCTTGAGGTTGTTACATCACCATTCTTCATACCTTCTTCGACGGTGTATCAAGGCAACGAAACTTGGGCCGGCTTTGGTCAGCTGACCTATGACGTTTCTGATGACACGACGCTTGTCGCGGGTATGCGTTATACCAAAGATGAGAAAGACCTCCAGGCTATTTCTGGTGCTGGTATTCCGATTGACCCTGTCGAGCTTGATGACAGCCGTGTTAGCTGGGAAGCTATGATTAACCATATGTGGAATGAAGACACCAGCATTTATGGTCGTATTGCCAGTGGTTTCCGTGCCCAATCGATTCAGGGTCGTGACATAGCATTCTTTGGTACGCCATCAATCGCTGATTCTGAAACTATTCTCTCTTATGAGGTCGGTTTCAAATCAGATATGTTGGACAATACACTGCGTTTGAATGGTGCATTATTCGCATATGACGTTGATGATATCCAGCTAACGAAAGTAGGTGGTAATGGCAATAACATCGGGTTGGACAATGCCAATACAGGTACCGCTCTGGGTTATGAGATCGATGCTACGTATCGCTTGAATCAGTATGTTACTTTGACATTAGCTTATACAGCGACAGACACAGAGATTAAGGATGGCGCATTGTTAATCCCAACCTGTGGCTCTGGGCAATGTACGCCGACGGATCCTCTAGATGGCAGTGGTAACGCCTTTGTGAATGGTAACCCATTCCCACAATCACCAGAGAACGTGATCATCGCAACAGGCCGCTTTGCCTTCCCACTTGATTCAGGTGAGGTTTATGCCTTTGTTGACTTAGCACGACAAGGTAACACGAACTTGTTCATCTATGAGTCGGTGGAATATAACCTCGGCAGCCAGTTCGAAGCAGGTGTGAGAATTGGTTATATCAACAATGAGCATGATTACGAAGTGGCGGCATTCGCTCGCAATGTAACGGATGAGGAAAACATCAAGGGTGGTATTGATTTCAACAACAATACAGCCTTTGTTAACGAGCCTCGCATCATTGGCGTCGAGTTCCGTAAGAACTTCAACTAAGACTTAAAGTTAGTATAAGAATGGCCCCTGTTGGGGCCATTTTTTTTGGTCGTCAACGATCCTGTCCCAGGCCACGACTATTGGCCTCGTTATAGTTACTAAATCGCTGCAGTACACTCACCAGCTCTTGCTCGGTAATATCAATATGTTCAACCACTCGGCCATATAACATTACCGTGGGAACAAAGCCGCCTTGACGCTCTTGCTGACATTGATGCAGACAATATAAAATCACACGCTCAACTCGTGTTAAGCCATCCCTGACATCTGGAATATCGGCTAGATTGAAGTGCTGCATGTGACATCCTATACTGATATGGTTATGTCTGATTCTGAGTTTATGCCGCGACTTATGCAACTTAAATTATTTGTTCCTACATTACTACTCATGCTGATGTTACGACCTGCCAGTGTCTTTGCAGAGACAGAATACGACTGGATTGCTGAGTTACCTAAGCCATGGCAAATAAAGTCACAGCAATTGGCTGAGATATTACCGCAGTTTCATACCCGTCATCCCGACTATAAGGAACGTTTACGTGCTTTATCATACTGGCGCATCGGTACGCCCTATGAAATATTCAATCTTGGTGAGGAGCAGGCTCCTGATCTGGATCCGATTTTCAGATTAGATGTGTCCGATTGCACCAGCCACATCTTTACCACCATGAGTCTGGCCCACAGTCAGTCCTGGGAGCAGTCGCGCGACGCCATTATCAAATTTCACTACAAGACAGTTCATGGCAAGCCAGCACCGACATATGAATCACGTTGGCACTATACCTCTGACAGAATCTTGCATCATCCAATGACACCCGATATCACGAGGACAGTGTTATCAGAAGAGCATTTGGCTACGGCCAAAGTCACCCTCAATAAAAAACAGGATAACACCGAGTTTCTGAAATTGAACTGGTCTCAGCCGGTGCAGATACACTACATACCTAATGAGCAGATAACGCCAGATTTGCTCAGCTCATTACCAGACTTTCTTGGTGTCGCCTTTGTCAAGCAGTCCTACTTTAAAATGGGTATCATCACGGCCCATGAGGGAATGCTTGTGGATGGCCGATACCTACTCCATGCTGGACAGGATGCTGGCGAAACGGTTCAGCAAGACTTTATGAATTATTACTTTACTGACCAAGGTGCCAAATTTGATGGCATTATGCTTTACGACTTTATTGCCGGGAGTTAGTGTCGGGTATCGTTGCCTTCTACCGCACCAAAACTTTTGATATCTATGGCACTGAATTTATACTGAGTCATACAGAACTCGCACTGTATTTCTACATATCCCGAGGCTTCGAGAATCTCGCTAATCTCAGCATCATCCAGCAGTTGCAAACTTGAGAGCATCTTGTCGCGACTGCAGGTACAGTTGAAGGAGATGCTCTCATCAGCGAGTGAGCGAACACGCTCCTCATGATACAGCCGATGCAAAATATCATGATTTTCGAGCTCAAACGCCTCCTCCTCAGTCAAGGTTTGAGCCAGTGTATCGACATGCTCAAAATCAGCATCAGATGACAGATCCGGTAATGCCTGAAGTAATAAACCAAATACACCGGTTGGACGTGAATATACTAATAGTCGCGTTTTTAATTGCTCAGACTGGGCAAAGTAGCCCTCGATACAAGCGGTTAAAGTATCACCCTCCAAAGCAATAATCCCCTGATATCGCTCACCCTTATCAGGCTCAATGGTGATCACCATCTGGCCACCCTGAGTCAGTTCAGCGAATACTTCGTTGGCATAATCTTCATGGCGAATGATGCCACGATATTCTAATTCGTGCGTCGTCTGGACAAGGAGTAATTTGAGACTATTGGGTGTCTGAAGTTGCAGTGAAATTTTCCCCTCAAACTTTAACGTTGTTGTAAGCATGGCGTTAATGGCTGCCGCTTCTAATAACAACTTTGCCAAAGGCGCAGGGTAGTTGTGAGAGGAAATTAACTGGTCGGTATCGTTAACAATACGCACAGCGACGCCGCGAATATTGAAATCATCAAAAATAAGTCGGGTTAACTGATCAGCCATTTTCCATCCAAAGTCTCTCGGGCTATTACGGGCAGATCATTATTTTAATCTCTAAGCAGGAAAAAGTCCTCGCGAGACAGGTTTTTATTGTCTAAAACCTGAATCATTCTCAGGTAATCACTATCCTTCATGCCGGCAATCCGGTTATCGTCGGTTAAGTTACTGACACAATCTTTCTGTCAGCGGTCTAAAAAGTTATACTGCTTGGTGTTATAAAAATAATTTAAGGGAATGCTCTTGTCTAGTCAGCCGTCAAATCCAGAGACTACCGCGAATAGCGGCCTATTTAATCGATTTCTTGCCACTGTCGAATGGTTGGGTAATTTACTGCCTCATCCCGTGACCCTGTTTGCCATGTTCGCCCTAGGTGTGATCTTTTTGAGTGGTCTGCTGGGTTATTTCGATGTCAGTGTTGCCGATCCGCGGCCTGAGGGTAGCTCCGGTCGTGCAGCCGATGGCATGATCACCGTCGTATCGCTCATGAATGCTGAGGGATTGCAGCGGATTGTCACTGGTTTGGTGACAAACTTCACTGGCTTTGCCCCACTCGGGACGGTACTTGTGGCGATGCTGGGCGTAGCAGTAGCAGAGCATTCTGGTCTTCTTTCTACTGCCATGCGTTCACTGGTGATGAATGCTTCAAAGCGCATGGTTACCTTTACGGTAGTTTTCGCCGGCATTGTTTCCAATACGGCATCTGAGCTGGGTTATGTGGTTCTAATTCCACTGGCAGCGATGATCTTCCATTCTTTAGGCAGACATCCACTGGCCGGTTTGGCGGCGGCCTTTGCCGGTGTTTCAGGAGGCTACAGCGCTAACCTATTACTCGGCACGGTTGACCCGTTATTATCCGGTATTACTGAAGCGGCAGCCCATCTACTTGATCCAGCGTACAGTGTAGGACCGGAGGTGAATTGGTACTTTATGTTCGTCAGTACCTTTGTCATCTCAATTGCGGGTGCATTCATTACTGAGAAGATCGTCGAGCCGCGCCTTGGGCCATACAGTAACGACATGGCTTCGATCGATCTTGGCGAGCAAAAGATGGATAAGCCATCAGCAGCTGAGATGCGTGGACTCAAGGCGGCTGGTTGGGCCTTCTTGGCAGTGGTGCTAATACTGGCGATGACAGTAACTCCGGGTGTCGATTTCCCGGGCTTTGGTATCTTACTAAACCCTGAAACCGGCAAAATTGGCGGCTCTCCGTTCCTGAAGGGTATTGTGGTGTTTATCTTCCTATCATTCGCGGCTGTGGGTTACGTCTATGGTCGTGTGGCTGGAACCATGAAAACCGATCGCGATGTGATTGATGCCATGGCAAAGAGCCTTGGCAGTCTCGGCTTATACATAACACTGGTGTTCTTTGCGGCACAGTTTGTGGCCTTTTTTAAGTGGACTAATCTGGGTACAGTACTGGCAGTTAAGGGCGCTGCATTCCTACAGTTTATGGGCTTGGATGGTCCGGAAGTATTTGTCCTGTTCATCATGATGTGTGCCATGATCAACCTGTCACTGGGTAGTGCATCGGCGCAATGGGCGGTTACTGCACCTATCTTTGTACCAATGCTGATGCTGATAGGCTTTGCCCCTGAAGTTATTCAGGCCGCTTATCGAATCGGTGATTCCGTGTCGAATATCATAACACCCATGATGAGTTACTTTGGTTTGATCCTCGCCATCGCCTCGCGTTATCAAAAGAATCTTGGTATGGGAACACTGATCGCCATGATGCTGCCATATTCGATGATCTTCTTTGTAGCCTGGACACTTCTGTTTTATATCTGGGTATTCCTGATTGGACTACCGGTCGGCCCCGGGGCTGAGACCTACTACAACCCCTGATCAGATCAGCGCTTCTCAATGGCTAACTTTGACTCGAGAAGCGCTTTTAATGCATTAATTTCATTATGTAAGTCGGTCATTGATGGCTCTTCAGGCAGATG
>CAXRAF010000013.1:0-7645 GCA_964228485.1 Alteromonadales bacterium
AGAAATCTAGTAAAGCCGTATCGACATCCATGCCATCGACCTTGTTCACCACAAGCATGGCAGGTTTGGCTAGTTGACGAAGATGATCAACTATCATCTGATCAGAGCTGGCAAGCCCTTCTTTGGCGTCGGTCAGAAATACAATACAATCCGCCTCTTCCATGGCTTGTAATGATTGACCAGCCATCAGGGTATCAATACCCTCCTCATCGCCGCTTATACCCCCAGTATCTATCAGCAGACAGGACTGGCCATTGATATCCGCGTAGCCATATTTTCGATCACGCGTGAGGCCCGGGTGATCTGCCACCAGTGCATCACGACTGCGGGTAAGACGATTAAATAAAGTGGATTTACCGACGTTAGGTCGACCAACCAAAGCAATTATCGGACGCATCGGTTGATCACCTGATTAAGGCGCTCTTAGCGCAACGAGCTTACCACTTCGAGTGTAAACATATAACGTTGTGCCTGTGGCCACTGGATCGGCTACGATACCATCACCACCAAGGTCGTTACGAGCCACGAGGCGGCCTGTGTCGGTATCAAACCAATGCAGGTATCCTTCATAATCCGCTGCAACGATATAGCCACCAAATGACACTGCAGCAGTAAGACGCCTATCAAACAGTTCCTCATTAGTCCATAGCGTACCGCCTGTTCGGCGATCCAGCGCTCTCACACGACTACGGGCATCAACTACGCTAATGATTTGACCATCGACATTGAGATTTTGATATGACGATAATTCGCGTTGCCAGAGTGCATCGCCATTTCTGACATTATAGGCACCAATGTTACCGTTGAATGTCAGGGCATAAATGGTTTCACCAACCAATACCGGCGTGGCATCAGCATCAACCACACGGTCTAGTTCTGAGCGACCAGAAGCTGAAGCGATGCGTTTTTCCCATACAGCACGACCATTTTCCACTAGGAAAAGCACAATCTTACCGTTAGAAAAACCGGTCACCACAACACCACCACCGGCACTGAGTGAAGCGTTACCTCGTAAGGTCAGTGCCGGGACACTGCGGTCATAGAGCCAATCCCGTTGCCCAGTTCTGGCATTTAAGGCAAATACTTTGCCATCGATTGTTCGGACCATGACCTTACCGTCACTGATCACGGGAGATGAGACGATTTCACTGGATACCAGATTACGCCACTCCTCTTGACCAGTATCGGCATTGAGCACAATGACCTCAGCGTTCGAGCTACCAAGTGCAACCAATCCAGCTGAAGCAGCAACGCCGCCAAATATCTCGGAGCCAACTTCAGTCTGCCAAATCTTCTCACCCGTGCGAGCATCAAGTGCCGTCACAAGACCTTCAGCATCGGATATATAAATACGATTGCCTAAAATTGCCGGGGTGATTTTATTGTAGAATTCACCGACACCTTCACCCACATCTCTTGACCAGGTAATCTCGGCTTCAAACTGCTCGGTGATGTTGGGTAAATCTGCTGGACGAAAGGCATCATCATCGTCGCCTTCAAACCAACTACATCCCTGAAGTACTGCCAAGATCAGGAGACATGGCAGTAAACGCCAATTACTCATTCGCATCTCCAGACATACTCGCTGAAGGCTCAGAAACAGATGACAGCTCAGCAAGCAGGACTGCCAGATCAGGGTGACTAGGACCTTGACCTGAGAGTTCTTGCGCATTGGCAAAGGCATCTTTCGCTTTCTGTTGATCACCACGTGCTAACCAGATATCACCACGTAATAACTCATAACTGTAGTTGTAGGCATCACCTTTAGCACCGGCTATGGTGGTTAATGCCTCTTCATATTTTTCCTGGCCGATTTGAACACGCGCCAAACGGATACGAGCTGTGTGTTCAACTACCTCATGGCCGGCATTGGCCATGACATCAGCAAGGACCGATTCAGCCGCTGCCAGATCATTGGAATCCACGGCCATTTTTGCTTGGTGAAATCCTAACAGGTTGCTGTAAACATTGTTGCCATATTCTGTTTTATACTGTGCTACCTTGCCGTCAAATGCTGTCTTGTCAGCAATCGATGCCATCGCATCAGTATAAGCGACCGAAGCTTGCTCAAAACCCGCTTCTTTTTCAGTTTCATAATAACGATAGCCATACACACCGCCCATACCGATGACTAAACCCAGGACAATGGTTAAACCATATTCTTTAAACCATTTTTTGACGGCTTCTGCCTGTTGTTCTTCAGTTTCAAATTCCACTGACTGTTCCTTTAATCTACTTTCTAAAATTATGTTCTATTCTGTGAGCAAATCGCTTAATTCAGCCGCTAACTCATCACGGTTCAAGGTAAGCTGATCACGTTGCTCTCGTAAAAATTTCACACCCACGGTGTTATTCGTTAATTCGGACTCTCCAAGCACCAGCGCAAGTCGTGCGCCACTGTTATCAGCCTTTTTAAGTTGCTTCTTAAAATTACCGGCGCCACAGTGGGTGCGAATTTTCAACTCTGGCAATAAATTTCGCAAGTGTTCTGCTAATAAAAGTGCAGAAATCTCTGAATTTTCACCCATTCTGACGATATAGCAGTCCAAATCAGCTGTATTAGTCGAACTTTCAGATAAGACCACAAGTGCCGCTAATCGTTCCATACCAATGGCAAAGCCAATTCCCGGGGTCGGTTTACCACCGAGCTGAGCCACCAGTTCGTCATAACGTCCACCACCACACACTGCGCCCTGAGAGCCTAACGCGTCGGTTGTCCACTCGAACACTGTGCCATTGTAATAATCCAGTCCACGCACTAAACGCGGATTAATCTGATAATCGATACCGGCCGAATTAAGCATGTTACAGAGGGCATCAAAATCAGCTTTTGAAGCCTCATCAAGTGAGTCAATTAACATCGGGGCGGCCTCAATCAGCGCTTGCATGTCGGGATTTTTACTATCCAGAATGCGTAGCGGATTTGTTGTCAATCGCCTCTGACTATCTTCGTCGAGGGATTCCAGATTTGCCTCAAAGTAGGTCACTAACTGCTCTCGATATGCCGCTCTTGCTGCTGCCGATCCCAGCGAGTTAATTTCCAATTTCACCATCCCACCTATGCCCAAGTCCTGCCAAATTCGATTGGTCAGCAGGATTAATTCAGCATCGATATCAGGACCGGCTAAGCCAAATACCTCAGCGCCCATTTGGTGAAACTGACGATAACGTCCTTTCTGTGGACGCTCATAGCGAAACAATGGTCCCATGTACCACAGACGCTGCTCTTGGTTATATAGTAAGCCATGCTCGATACCGGCGCGAACGCAACCAGCAGTACCCTCAGGTCGAAGTGACAATGATTCGCCATTGCGATCCTCGAAGGTATACATTTCTTTTTCGATGATGTCTGTCGATGCACCCACCGCACGGGCGAATAGTTGCGTCTTTTCCACAACCGGCATCCGAATTTCCTGATAGCCATAGCCGGTCACAATTCGACGCATGGTTGCCTCGATGTGTTGCCATAAACCAGAATCTTGTGGCAATAGATCATTCATGCCACGGATGGCTTTAACTTGCTGACTCACGATGAATTCTTCTTATGCTGTTTCTTTTATTGGTATTTGTTTGTCTTTGTTAGCAATGTGCGCGCGTATACTTTGTTCTAGAGAATCGACCAATGATGCGTTATCCAGCCGTTCGTTCATCTCGCCATTAACATATAGCAAGCTGCGTTGACGACCTCCGGTCAGGCCAATATCGGCAGTAAATGCCTCGCCGGGACCATTGACCACACAGCCAATTACGGCCACATCCATTGGTTCACGGATATCCTCTCATCTTGCCTCTAGCTCATTGACCGTCTTTATCACATCAAATTCCTGACGCGAGCATGACGGACAGGCGATTAAGTTAATGCCATTTGAGCGAATATGTAAGCTCTTGAGAATATCAAATCCGACCTTTATCTCTTCCACTGGATCGGCTGCCAGAGATACACGGATGGTATCGCCAATGCCATCGGCTAGTAGCATACCCAAACCAATCGCTGATTTGACCGCACCTGAACGGAAACCACCAGCCTCAGTTATCCCCAAGTGCAATGGTGCGTCTACTTCTTTGGCTAAAATACGATAGGCTTCGACTGTCATGAACACGTCTGAAGCCTTGAGACTAATCTTATATTGATCAAACCCCAGTTTTTCGAGGATATTAATGTGTCGATAAGCTGATTCAACCAGCGCCTCTGGGGTTGGCTCACCATATTTCTCTTGCAGATCCTTTTCCAGTGAACCGGCATTCACACCGATTCGAATCGGGATCCCTTTATCGGCTGCCGAGCTGACCACCTTACGAACCTTGGCTTCTGAGCCAATATTACCCGGGTTAATGCGCAGACAATCAACGCCTGTTTCTAATACTTGTAGTGCAATCTTATGGTTAAAATGAATGTCGGCTACCAGTGGCACAGTGACCTGAGCTCGAATTTTAGCAAAGGCTTCAGCAGCTTCCATGGTCGGGACTGAGATACGAACAATATCCGCACCGGCTGCCACAAGACGATTGGTCTGCTCTAGTGTCGCAGCAATATCAGTAGTCTCAGTGTTGGTCATGCTCTGCACTGATATTGGCGCATCACCACCGACGGCCACACGACCGACCTGAATTTGTTTACTCTTACGACGAGTGATTTTATTTTCCTGATGCATACTCATAATGACTCTATGTCTCGCATACTTGTGGGCTATCTAACATGAAGCGTGCTGTCGAACCAGCCGGGAAACAAGCTAAATCAACGGCTGAATTATTATACGCAATATTCACTGCATTAGGCTTGCCAAGTACCACAGAGATCGGCGCAACGCCTGAAACTTCAAACTGCCGACCAGCTGTTTTGAGTCCTACTGCCAGCACCTCACCATTCGAGTCAGTCACCTGTACCCAACAATCTTCGGTAAATTCGAATGCCAGTGTCGCTTCAGAGCTTTCCACAAAACCAGTGGGGATCTGTGGCTCGATTGCTTGCTCTTGCACTGGCTGTGCTGTACTTAACTGTGCAGACTGCTCAACCGGTGGCGGCGATTCTGCATGGATCTGGGTGTCTGTCGCGCTATCAGTCTGTGTCAGCTCTGCAGCTTGCTCAGCGATTGGTTGCGCTTCAGGTTGTTGTGGCTGAGACTGTGAGAGTGACGTGGCCTCAACGTCACCCGTCGGTTTGGCGAAATACCAAATGATGGCAGCCACGAGGAGGATAACAAAAACCACTGCTGTGATGATTTGACTACTTGCAATACCGGCTTTTGAGGGATTGCCGACGGTGGTCGTTGGCGAGTAATAATTTTTCACCTTAGACTGACCAATCAGTTGGGTGTAACTGGCGATTACTTCCTCTTCATCGATACCCAGTAACTTGGCATAATTGCGCAAATAACCGCGTGCGAATGCATCAGGGATTTCATCTTCAAACTCGTTGTTCTCAAGTTGTTCTACCACCGACGGAGACAGATGTAGCTTGGCAGCCACTTCCTCAACACTCTGGCGCTTTTTCTTGCGCGCCTTCTCCAGCAGAATACCCGGACCTGAGGTCATTGTGTGTTCTACCTCAGCCATGAGTCTTTCGCATCCAAATAGTTTTCGGTTTCCTGTGAATCCGGGAAAATTTGCTCAAGCTTCAGGCCATAACTGGCTAAAGCATCCAGATCACCCATTTTTGCCGCATTTTGAGCTCCTAACCACAGAGAGCGTGGTGTATGTCGAGATACACGTTCAAATCGTGCAAGGTACGATTTTGTGCGATTATAACGACCTTTACCGAATTCAAGCTCAGCCATACCGAGTAATGAACCGACCTGTTCGGGATTATGATTCAGAGAACGGCGATAATTTTGCTCTGCCTGCTCTAGGTTGCCGGCCAGATAATTACAGGTAGCGGCATTTTCATAGGTACCACTGATATTTTCATTGGTTCGTATCTGCGCCGAGGCAGTGAACATTTCCAGACTCTTAGCATATTTTTTCTGCGCACAGAGAAAGGCGCCGTATTGATTTAACAACGAAGGATTCTTGTTATTAATTTTGAGCGCACGTTGGTAGTATTCCTCGGCCAGCTTCTCCTCATTGACCTGCTGGTAATACCAGGCCATGCCACGCAACACTTCTTCATCATTCGGTGTGTGCGCAAGTGCTTTATCGAGATTCGATTTGGCTAATTGATATTCACCATTTTCGAGATAGCTTAGACCCAATGTAAGACGAGCTTTAGCCGCCTTCCCGAGGTCAACATCGCCAGCGACCGCTTCAGATTGTGTCGATGTAGAATATGGTGTCGTGAAACTTGTTGAAGTGGTGGTGCAACCTACTAGAAATAACATGGCCAATATCAGTAACAGAACATGACGCATTTGTTATTAACCTCCCTAATTTGGTACCTGTTGTATGGGTATACTCTTCTTATTTTTACGCTCAGCATAACGCGTTCTGTCATTGACTTTACCGACCAGTTGTCCGCAAGCCGCATCAATGTCATCACCACGTGTCTTTCGACGTGTCACTATCATACCATGAGACAGTAGCTCTAGTTCAAATGCACGCATGTTTTCTTCTGCTGAAGTGAGGTAATCATTTTCGGGAAATGGGTTAAACGGGATTAGGTTAACTTTACAGGGAATCCCACGCAGTACTTTAACCAGTTGTTTGGCGTTTTTGAGGGAATCATTGACACCATCGATCATGACATATTCGATCGTGACTTTCTTCGCTGCCGATGATTTATCCAGGTACTTTTTCACCGAGTGCAGTAGGTCTTTAATCGGATACTTTTTATTGATGGGTACCAGTTCATCACGCAACTGATCGTTCGGAGCATGTAATGAAATGGCTAATGCGACATCGGCTCGCTCTTGCAATTTATCAAGTGCAGGCAATATACCGGAGGTGCTCAGTGTCACACGACGCTTGGATAAGCCGTATGCATTGTCATCCATGAGCAGATTTAATGTATCAACGACCGGCTCAAAGTTGAGCAGCGGCTCGCCCATACCCATCATGACGACATTCGATATTTTGCGCTCACCGGTGACCTTGGCACTCCCAAAATAACGCATCGCAAACCACACCTGACCAATAATTTCAGCCAGTGTCAGATTACGATTGAATCCCTGATGCCCTGTAGAGCAGAAGCTGCAATCCACCACGCAACCAATTTGCGAAGAGACACACAGGGTGCCACGATTTTTTTCCGGGATAAAAACGGTTTCTACCGCCTGACCACAACCGAGCTTTAGTGCCCACTTGATGGTGCCATCATCGGAATGCTCTTCTTTAAGTAACTCTGGTCCCTGAATAACACTAATCTCACCTAAACGCTCACGGAGCGCTTTTGACACATTGGTCATATCATCGAAGTTATCAGCACCAAACTGGTGAATCCACTTTAGAACCTGAGTTGCCCGGAACGGCTTTTCGTCGAGATCAACAAACAGCGCACGCAACCCATCCGCAGACAGGTTGAGTAAATTAATTTTTTCGCTGCTTGTTTCAGACATCAGTCGCTCGCTTATCGAGTGCGCTCGCAGATTTCTTCCGCTGAGAAGAAGTAGTTAATTTCACGCTCTGCTGAAGTCAGTGCGTCAGAGCCGTGAACAGCGTTCTCATCAAGTGTTTCTGCATAGTCAGAGCGAATTGTACCGCGAAGTGCTTCTTG
>CAXRAF010000014.1:0-4255 GCA_964228485.1 Alteromonadales bacterium
AGCAATAACTGCCTCGATGGCTGACTGTTGATCAGCGGTTGTTTCGAAGCCAAATTGCGCGGCAAAGCGACTGTAATCATCTGCAGTGAGAGAGTAACTCAGTCCTGGTTTGGCGGCCCGACGGGCATAGATATCTAATAACTCAGCTGCCACATCTCGCGCTTTATCAGCGGCCTTTTGCTTTGCTTTCGACCACTGAGTTGAGCCCAAACGATGCAGTGGTGTCGAGTCGTCCTTGGCACCACTATAGCGACTGATCATATGTAACAATTGTACTGGCACGTATAGCTTGTCATCGTCGGCATACAGCAGCATCAGATACTCAGCTTCCAGACCGTCAGTGACCAAGGTCTCGAGACCGTTATAACGACCAATACCATGATCGACATGGACCACCGCATCTCCCGGCTTTAATTCAGCGAGATTTTTAATAATGGCATCGGCATCAATACGACGTTCGTTTTTGCTTTGTTGACGTGTCTGCTGTTGGCCAAACAGATTGGTTTCGCTGATCACTGCCAGATTAAGTGCTGGCAACACAAATCCAGCATTTAACGGTGCCACCAGAATTAACACCTCAGTACTAGGCTCTGTTTGTGCAGTATTGTAGGCTTCAGTCCAAGAGTCGACGGTCTGAATAGCCAGATTATATTTGCGGCATAAATTGATTAATGACTCACGACGGCCATTGGAATCCGCGCATAGTATGGTGGTTCCTGATAAGCGGTCATGAAAGGTCTTTAACTTGGCTAATGGATCAGACTTGGTGTGATCAACACTGACATCAAGTACGGCATCGGTCGCGATGAGTTGCTCACGATATTTATCGCCAAAGCTGAGTCGCTCGAGTGGCTTAATAGTCTGGTTAATTTCTTCCGGGCGAATGTATAAAGACTCTGGTGTGACAATAGGGCGACTGACATCATGCCGACGTTGTTCATAGCGCGTTAGAATTTCACCCCATTCGGTTTCCATAGTCGGTTGCAACTTATCATCAACAACCAGCAGGTAGTCATCGGGTAAGTAGTCAAACAGGGTGGCAAGCTGCTCGTGAAACAGCGGAAGGTAATACTCAATCCCTGCGGGCAGTTCGCCGTCACTTACGCGTTGATACAGGCCATCCTTATCACCAGTATCAAATAATTCCCGCCATTGTTTACGGAATTGTCGAATGCCCGTCTCATCGGTTGGAAACTCATGGGCGGGTAGCAGTTGAATGGCATCGACATTACTGATAGTGCGCTGTGTTTCAGTATCAAAGGTTCTGATCGAGTCGACCTCATCGTCAAAAAAGTCGATTCGAAAGGGGAGTTCACTCCCCATCGGGAACATATCCAGCAATGAGCCACGGGTGGCAAACTCACCGTGCTCGAGTACCTTATCAACAGCGAAATAGCCGGCACTGATCAGCCGCTCACGCATGGTCAGCATGTCCAGATGATCACCCTTATTAATCATCAGACTGTGTTGCTGCAGGTATGACTGAGGTGGCAGCTTCTGTATCAAAGTCGATACCGGGATCAAAATGACCCCTTGGTTCATTTGCGGCAAGTGATAAAGGGTTTTTAGCCGGTTAGAGATAATATCCTGATGTGGCGAGAATAAATCATACGGAAGTGTCTCCCAATCATCTAACGTGACGATATCAGTTGGCTGGCTGACAAAGTGTGCAATCTCCCGCGCCAGACGGTGCATGGTCTGAGTATCGTGACATATCACGACGAGCGGTCTTAGCTCGGCGTTTGATAAAAGCGCATAGGTGAGCGCATCAGCACTCGTTTTCAGCGGGGCTAATTGTTTCGCAGAACCATTAGAAAATGTGATTTTTTCTAACGCCAGATTCATCCGAGTCAGGAGATTATTAAACGGAGGCGCATAGTAACACACTTACTCATTCGAGTAAGTGCGAGAATAAGGGTTTAGACAGGTTTAGGTTAGGATTTATGCAATACCGTGTGGATGACACGGTTGTATTCAAAGTAGACACTATAGCCGTTGTATTTCCAGATCGTAATCGGTGGATCACCTACCGGACCTTTAATCATCTCAGGGGCACCATATCGATCTTCAACGGCTTGCTTAGCCATGCCATTGACAGGCCGTTGCATGTCTCGGTCACCTTGGGTGCCGATAGGCATTTTCAGCTCATCTGCAGTCAATGTCGAGCTAAGGAGTAAAGTTAAACCAGCGATGATGTAGCGATACATGTTTCTTCTCCAAGAATCATAATTCTTAAATCTTAATCAATAATATATCAATTCATTGTAAAACAATAGCTTAATTGAAAATTATTTGAAAGTACTTTAACTGGATTATAGCAAACTGAGTGGATATCTATGGCGATTGGTTCACAAATTTATCAATTCCCATTGGCTTGATTATTCAGTGAGCGTTGACGCAGGCTATTCGATTGCAGTTGCAACACATGTCGCACCAAAGTATCGCGGTCAGATTCGGTAATGAGTATGTACTCAAAGGCATTGTCAAAAACATCACCTTGCGGCTGACTTCTGACAGCTCTGGCATAGGCATTGATCACAGCATTGGATGGGTACAGAATCATTTGCAACTTCACCAGATCGCCCTTATCGAAGGGAATATTACTCCTATAACTGATCCCGCCAGCACTCAAGGTGATATCGGTCGGTTTCACCTCATCAGTTAGGCCCATGGCAACAATCTGTTTAGCAATGGCTTCGATTTTAATATTGATGAGTTTGAGATAACGGGCTATATCGGGATTGGTGTCCTGAATGTTATGGAGCAGGGTGGAGTTTTCCAAATCAATGCGACTGAGATGATTGATTAACCTGAACTCATCAGCAGACTGCTCAGTGAAATCTTCCATGGCAGGTATCTGCTCTTGAGTGGTTGGTTCAACTCTCAGACCAACGGTATCATTGATCCGATAATAGTCGCGACGCTCATCTGCTGCTTTCATAACATTGATTCCATATCTTTAGTTATAAAGATAGTCGATTTTAAGTAAACTAACAGGGACAATTGAAGCATATTATCTGGATCTTTGCTAATATCGCCCTCAAATTAATTACATAAGTAATCTGTTAGCCACAGAATGTTAAAACCAGCCTCATTATTCATTGGATTACGCTACAGCCGAGCAAAGCGACGTAACCATTTTATCTCCTTCATTGCGCTGGCATCGACGCTGGGTATTGCGTTGGGCGTCACTGTACTGATTACCGTTTTGTCGGTCATGAATGGCTTTGAGCGTGAGTTGCAGCAGCGTATTCTCGGTATGGCACCGCATGTGGTGGTGACCGGGCTAACAGGGCGTCTCGATGATTGGCCATCACTGAAGGAAACCATTGATGCTCAGGAAGGGGTCAGCAGTTCTGCACCCTACATCACCACTCAGGGAATGGTCCGCGCCGGTGCCAGCAACCAGTTCAGCCTGATCCAGGGAATTCAGCCCGAGTTGCACGACCAAGTATCGATTATCGGTGACCATATGCTGGCTGGTGAGTTAGAGAATCTGAAAGCAGGCGAGTATGGCATTATTCTTGGCAGTGGCATCGCGCGAAAATTAGGTGTTTTCGTGGGCGATAAAGTCACTCTAATTTCTGTCGAGGGCACTACCGCGACACCTGCGGGGATCAGCCCACGATTAAAGCGCTTCACACTGGTGGGTATCTTCGAAGTACGCGCCGAAATCGATGCTCGATTGGCTGTTGTTCATATCAAAGACGCTGAGAAACTGCTGCGCTATCCGGCCAATGAAGTATCTGGTCTGCGTATCAAGGCCGATAATGTATTGCGTGCCGCCTCCCTGTCTCAGCAGATTTATCAGACCCTTGATGGGCCATACTTTACCAGTGACTGGACTCGTAGCCACGGTAGTCTATTCCGTGCCATCAAGATGGAAAAAACTATGATGTTTATCCTTCTGACCTTCATCATTGCGGTCGCAGCATTCAATATCGTCACCACACTGGTGATGGTGGTCACGGACAAACAGGCCGATATCGCTATCTTGCGAACCATCGGCGCCTCACCGGGACAGATTCTGAGTATTTTTATTGTGCAGGGGTCTCTGAACGGCTTTTTCGGCACATTGCTTGGCCTGATTGGTGGGATCAGTCTGTCTAATTCGTTACCGGATATTGTGGTTTGGGTTGAGCAAACCTTTAATGTTTCGCTGATCCCGGGTGATGTTTACTTTGTCAGTTTCTTACCGACACAACTACTCATGTCCGATGTTATGAACGTCAGTATTGCTGCTTTTGGTATGAGT
>CAXRAF010000015.1:0-4653 GCA_964228485.1 Alteromonadales bacterium
GAGTTGCAATCGGTCGCCGGTGTATCTGAGGTGGCGACAGTGGGAGGCATGGTCAAACAGTACCAGGTCATGGTCGATCCGGATAAATTACGTGCCTACAATATTCCGCTGCAACACATTCAACAGGCGCTGCAACGAGGCAATCAGGAAGTCGGTGCATCGGTGATTGAGCTTGCTGAAGCCGAATATATGGTCACCGCGACGGGTTATATTGATGCGATTGAGGATATCGAGCAGATTTCGCTCGGTGTCAGTGCTCAGGGCACACCGCTGACCATAGGCGATTTAGCAGATGTCACGATCGGTCCGCAGATGCGGCGTGGTATTGCGGAATTAAATGGTCAGGGCGAAGTGGTTGGCGGCATTGTGGTTATGCGCTTCGGTGATAATGCCCAACAAGTGATCAATGCAGTCAAACAGCGGCTGGTTGAGTTGCAGGCATCTCTGCCCGAGGGCGTCGAAGTAGTTCCGGTCTATGACCGATCGGCACTCATTGATCGGGCGGTTGATAATTTGTGGCAAAAATTACTCGCTGAGTTAGCTATTGTTTCCCTTGTTTGTCTGGCTTTTCTGATTCATTTGCGCTCATCTCTCGTTGCCGTCATCACAATACCTGTGGGAATTTTAATGGCCTTTATTGTTATGCGAGCGCAAGGGATCAATGCCAACATCATGTCGCTCGGTGGGATTGCGATTGCCATTGGCGCCATGACCGACGGTGCGATTGTGATGATTGAAAATATGCACAAGCACCTGGAGCGCACCAAAGTAACTGCAGCAAATCGCTGGCAGGTGGTCACTACAGCTGCCTCGGAGGTCGGACCAGCGCTGTTTTTTAGTTTGTTGATAATCACCGTTTCGTTCTTACCAGTGTTCATACTCGAGGCACAAGAAGGACGGATGTTTGCGCCTCTGGCTTACACTAAAACATACGCCATGGCCGCCGCAGCTATTGTTGCCATTACCCTCATCCCGGTGATGATTGGTTATTTTGTTCGCGGTCGCATGGTATCGCAAAAATATAACCCCCTGAATTTTATTTTGGTGAAGGCTTATAGGCCCATCTTGCGTGGCGTATTGCGCTTTCCGAAGCTTACTCTGCTGTTTGCCATTGGTATTAGTATTGCCGGTCTGTATCCAATCAATAAAATTGGTAGTGAATTTATGCCCGATCTCGATGAGGGTGACATCATGTATATGCCAACCACCTACCCCGGCATATCCATTGGTAAGGCGCGCCAGTTACTGCAACAGACAGATAAGCTGATCGCGACCATTCCAGAAGTTGCCAACGTGTTTGGTAAAATCGGTCGTGCTGAAACCGCCACCGATCCGGCACCATTAACGATGATCGAGACCTTTATTCAATTAAAGCCTCGATCACAATGGCGCTCAGGCATGACCACCGAGAAATTAAAGCAAGAGCTCAACGGTGTGGTGAATATTCCAGGGCTAACCAATGCCTGGGTGATGCCCATTAAAACTCGAATTGATATGTTGGCGACCGGTATCAAAACACCGGTGGGTATTAAGGTTGCTGGGCCCGATCTCTCGGTCATTCAGAGCATTGGTCAACAACTAGAGCAGACGTTGTCGACTGTTGACGGCACAGCTTCAGTGTATTCTGAACGTGTTGCGGGTGGTCGTTATTTAAAGGTCGATATCTCGCGTGTCGATGCCAGTCGATATGGTTTGAACATTGCGGAAATCCAGCAGGTCGTTGCGACCGCTATCGGTGGTGTCAATGTTACCGAGAGTGTCGAAGGCCAAGAGCGCTACCCGGTCAATCTGCGCTATCCTCAGGATTATCGCGACTCACCTGAAGCACTCGCTCGCCTGCCCGTAATAACGCCATCTGGGCAGCGCATTGCACTAGGCGATGTGGCTACTATCATCATCGAAGATGGTCCGCCCGGGATTAAGAGTGAAAATGCGCGACTCAATGGCTGGACCTATATAGATATCTCTGGCATTGATGTCGGAACCTATGTTGCTAAAGCACAGGCCGCGATTGATAAGGCGATTGATTTTCCTGCGGGTTACTCCATGAGTTGGGCGGGACAGTATGAATACCTGCAACGCGCTGAAGAAAAATTGCAGTTCATATTGCCCATTACCCTCGCAGTTATCGTGTTGCTGTTATATCTCAACTTCAAGCGCTTGAGAGATGTCACGATGATTATGCTGACACTACCTATGGCACTCATTGGTGGTTTGTGGTTGCTGTATCTGGAAGGCTTCAATTACTCTGTTGCCGTAGGTGTTGGGTTTATTGCCTTAGCAGGAGTGGCTGTCGAAATAGGTGTTTTGATGTTGGTATATCTGAATCTTGCCTTCGCTGAGATATGCAGAAAAGCGCGTGAATCTGGACGTCCAATATCTCAAGAAGATTACCTGACAGCGTTAGAGCATGGCGCGGCCATGAGAGTTCGCCCGGTGATGATGACGGTTGCCACCATTGTGATTGGTCTACTACCCATTCTTTATGGCAGCGGCACGGGCTCGGAAGTTATGAGTCGAATTGCTGCCCCCATGGTCGGTGGTATGGCCAGTGCACTGCTATTGGCCTTGTTCGTGCTGCCCGCGGTATATTCGATCATCAATCGGCTTACTCTATATCGATTTAATAAAGAGATAGCCGCGACCGAATGAACATAGAAATACGATATGCCGCATCCGTGGCAACACAGTGATATGATCGAGTCATGAAAATATATGTCGACGCTGATGCCTGCCCGGTTGCCATTAAGGAAATTTTGTTTCGTGCAGCCGATCGAACGGCCACAGATACCATCTTAGTTGCGAATAATTACTTGCGCACCCCAGCCTCAAAGTATGTCAAGTTTAAGCAAGTTGATAAGGGGTTTGATGTCGCTGATAACGCGATTGTTGAGTGGTGTGATCCAGGTGACCTAGTCATTACCAGCGACATCCCTCTGGCGGATGACATCATCACCAAAGGCGGGCATGCCTTGAGTCCTCGTGGTGAGTTATTTACCAAAGAGAACATCAAGGGCCGACTGAATATAAGAGACTTTATGGAAACCATGCGTAGTAGTGGTATCCAAACAGGTGGCCCCAGTGCCTTAAGCGCCGCGGACAAGCAAGCGTTTGCGAATCATCTGGACCGACTGCTTCAAGCGAGCAAACACTCACGCTCCTAGGAGTGACTGTTCGACATTAGCGCTGTGTGGCTATTTTTTAAATGGGCCAATGAATTGTGACCAATAACTGTTTGAATAGGGCAGATCAGTCACCCCGTACTGCTCAGGCCACCGCCCCTTTGGCAGATAGAAAGTGCCAAACAGCATATCAATCACAGGAAAGTGCACCGCAAAGTTCTTATTGTATGTCTCTGGCTGATCATTGTGATGCCAGTGATGATACTGTGGTGTGGCGATGATATAAGCTAACCAACCAAAGCTGATGCCAACATTGGCATGAATGAATACCGTATGGAATGCCATGAATAATATGTAACCAATCACCGCCTCTGGTGCCAGACCGAGATACATGACCATGGTATAGACTGGAAGCCGGACAAATAAAATATCAACCAGATGTAATCGCGAGCCTGCCAGCCAATCCATCGTTTTGATTGAATGATGGATTTCATGGAAGCGCCATAATTTGCTCGATGTGTGGAAACGACGGTGAATCCAGTACTGCGTCAGATCAGCAACAAATAAGGCAATCACAACTTGTACTAGCAGCGGCAACTCAGCAAGAAATGATTGCTGGCCCGACAGCCTGAGTAATTCTAACCATTCATCAGCTGGCTTTTGAGTCAACAACATAATGAACTGAAAGCCCATATGGCCGACAGCAAAATACACCAGATCAGTGCGGGTTTCCTGTCGGACGATCTTTTGATCTTTCAGATGCGGAAAGAAGGCCTCTAAGGGGATAAAGACTATGGCTAAGATCACCAGATCCAAAACAAACCAATCCAGACCTATTTGGATTATAAAGGTGTCATACTCCGGTTTCTGATGCACCTGACTACCACCAAGGAAAGCGCACGCCACCAAGATCGCCATTGATGCAAATGCTAATTTCCGCTGCTGGGAAAATAATGCTGAGTATATGGTGGTTGCCGTAGCAATCATTAGCGCCCAATACATCACTTCTCGGATCAGGGGGATAGGATAATTCGAGCGGATAGCCGGTGTGGTGAGATACTCAGGAAACACAAAACATAAAATGGTTAACAGACACAACACGGATAACAGCAAACCAAAGTGGGGTATTTTGTTCAGCATGCGCCGCGGAAGGTTGTTTTTCATGGTTGGCCATTTAAGGTCTGGTCATTGGGTATTACCTAAGTATATATAAATTTCTCAAAACCGCCGATTTTCTGTAAGGAATAGACATTAAACGCACCAAAATGTTGTTTTATCGCATCACAGATGAAAACCATGGCGTTATTTAGTAAAGTCGAAGCAATCCGGCCGACTGTTCAGCCAATAATGACAATAACAACGGACTTCATATGACTTATAAATCGTCTTACTCTCTGTATTGTGCCATCGTAGTTTCTATGGGTGGGTTTGTGTTTGGTTTCGATGCCTCGGTAATCTCCGGGGTGGTGGGGTTTGTATCAACTGAATTTAACCTAACACCTATTGAGGCTGGCTTTGTGGTCGCCGCACC
>CAXRAF010000016.1:0-3716 GCA_964228485.1 Alteromonadales bacterium
TGAGTCAGAACCGTTGACACCCTCATAGAACTTAGGCAATGCAGACATGAACTACCAACACTGAATGTTGTTGCTTCAGGGGGTATTCGACATGGTCTGGACTGCGCCAGAGCACTCTGGCTTGGTGCCGATATGTGCGCCATGGCACAACCGTTTCTACTCGCTGCTCTGGATAAAGAAATGGAGGACGCAATTGATGCTGTGGCAACATTGGTGTCAGATACGAAAAAACAACTGGAACTGGCCATGTTCCTGACAGGTTGTGCTGATTTAGAAACATTTCGTGAGCAGGCAGAAGTGGTCATCAAATAGGCTATTAACCTGCGCCCTTAACGACATAGCTCCGGTTACGCAGTCTTATAGAAAGATACTGTTACAAACATCCTCTATCTAGTCTTTATTTAATTCAACATCATCCCAATATTCATAATTAACAATCGTATATCGGAGTCAGTCATTTGAAAACTGATGCACAATTTTGGGATGGAGTTTCAAGCAAATATTCTGCAAAGCCAGTTCCTGATGAATCTATTTATGAACAAAAATTAGCGATCAGTCGCAAATATCTTAAGCCTGATCACCAGGTCATGGAGTTTGGATGCGGTACCGGAACAACAGCATTGAAACACGCGGGTGATGTGAAACACATCATTGCTTATGACTTTTCACCCGAGATGATTAAGATTGCAAAAAGTAAACAATCCGCGCTGGCTAATGTTGATAATGTTGAATTTAAAGTTGCGGCTGTAGAAGATATCGATTTTGGTAACGACCAGTTCGATGCCATCATGGGACACAGTATCCTCCATCTTACGTTTGATAACGAAGTAACGCTCAAAAAAATATTCAAAGGCTTAAAACCCGGTGGTGTATTTATATCGGGTTCCGGTTGTCTA
Organism: Alteromonadales bacterium; assembly: GCA_964228485.1. Taxonomy (GTDB): domain Bacteria; phylum Pseudomonadota; class Gammaproteobacteria; order Enterobacterales; genus CAXRAF01. The sequence continues at coordinate 897 of CAXRAF010000016.1, forward strand.
AAAGAAATGAACCCACTTATCCGCATTGCTATTCCCATTATGCAGTTTTTTGGTAAGGCACCCGCAGTTAATGCGTTCTCCTCTTCTGAATTAGTGAACCTTCACACAGCCTGTGGATTTGAGATTGTCGAGCGTTGGGATTATAAAAAAGGCGAACTCTATCTGGTTGCACAAAAGCCTGAATAATTCGGATAAAAACCGATCAATAACTGCTGACAGCTAATCAATATTTGAATGTTGAAGTCTGTGGTATAGTCTTATGCGATGTATTAAACACTAATTGCATAGTGCCTCAGGAGGTTAGCCAATGAAAACAGTAGTCTCCATTATCACAATAGCTTTTTTCTTAATATCATGTAGCGAAAAGCCCATTGACTACGTCGATAAAATCTATCAAAACGGCACGATCATCACGATGGATGATAGTAATCCGCTTGCGGCTGCTTTGGCGACAAAAAATGGCTTAATTCAGGCAGTCGGTACTAAAGAGGCAATTCAAAAGCTCAAGGGCCCCGAAACTGAGGTGATTGACCTGGCTGGTAAAACATTGGTACCAGGCTTTATTGATGCGCATAGTCATTTCGCCGGCGTAGGTGTGCAATCCATTGTTGCTAATCTATTACCAGCACCCGATGGCCCAGTGAATAGCATTGCGGATTTACAGCGAGTACTCAAAGAATTTCACCAAAACTCATCAATTGCCAAAGACTATGGTGTGATTATTGGCTTTAATTATGATGATTCACAGCTAAAAGAGCAGCGCCATCCAACGCGACAGGAACTTGATGTCGTAAGCACCGAATTGCCGGTCGTAGTTATGCATCAATCAGGTCATCTGGGAGCCTATAACTCAAAAGCGCTCGAACTGATGGGGATTACATCTGAGTCCGTCGATCCTCCCGGCGGCGTGATTGAGCGCGAGGCCGACGGTAAAACACCGAGTGGCGTGATGCAGGAAAATGCCCATTTCATGCTGTTCTTTAAATTACTGCCACAGTTTAGTGCTGAAGATATGGTGAAATCGTATCAGGCTGGAGAACATAGTTATGTTTCTAATGGTTTTACCACCGTTCAGGAAGGGAAATCTGATCTGGCAACATTACAAAGCCTACCGCAAATCGCGGCCGAGGTCGGCTTTAGTATCGATATTATCTCATACCCAGACTTTAAGGTTCTGAGCGATCATGCCATATTGCGCAGCGATCTCATGTCCAGTGAGTATCAAAATGGTTTTCGAATCGGTGGTGTAAAGTTGACCTTCGATGGCTCGCCTCAGGGTAAGACTGCCTGGTTCACCGAGCCTTATCTGGTCCCGCCAGCAGGTCAGCCAACTGACTATGCAGGGTATCCGGCATTTGACGATAAAGAAGCCTACGACCTGTTGCAACTGGCTTACCAAAATAACTGGCAAATTATGGTACACACCAACGGCGATGCCGCGGTTGATCAGTTATTAAAGCTCGTTGGTAAAATAGCGGAAGAAAGGGCGCTTGGCGACCATCGTACAGTGATGATCCATGGTCAGTTCACTCGAGCGGATCAGGTTGCGCAACTAAAGGCACTCGGTATTTTTCCGGCACTGTATCCGATGCATACTTTTTACTGGGGAGATTGGCATCGTGATTCGGTTGCTGGTCCTGAGCGAGCCAATAATATTTCACCCACGGGCTGGATGTTGAGGGAAAACATAAAATTCAGCGTGCATTCCGATGCGCCTGTGACATTTCCAAACTCAATGCGTCTGCTAGATAGTGTTGTTAACCGCACGACCAGAACAGATCAGGTACTTGGTGAAGAGCATCGTGTTACACCCATGCAGGCACTCAAAGCCATGACCATATGGCCAGCCTATCAACACTATGAAGAGAAAATTAAAGGATCCTTAGAGGTTGGTAAGCAGGCGGATTTCGTCATCTTAGACCGCGATCCGCTAACGATTGAGCATCGGGAGCTGAAAAATATCAAAGTACTGCAAACCATCAATAATGATCAACTAATCTATGATGCAGATAGTTGAGCAACTGAGCTTAACTACTTTGGTTTATTTCTTTGGCTGCCCGAATACCCGATTCAAGTGCACCCTGAATCCAGCCCTCGAAGTTTGAAGCATGTTCGCCGGCAAAATGGATCCGCCCTTCAGGCTCACTCAGTGATGCCTTAAGATTCGATTCCTGACTGTCTGTCGGCGAGGCATAGGCTGCGCCCGTCCACTCCTGCTCACCCCAGGCAAAAACATAATTGCTGAGGATATAGTCATCCAAATCAGGCATAACAGTTCGCCAGCGGTTATGCACTGATGCCACTTGCTCCTGCGGTGCCATGGAATCAAATACTTCTGCTGCTAATTCTCTGAAATAGCTTTGTATAATCCCGCCATTACCGGTTTGATTCCAGGTGGGTTGCCATACCTCCTCAAATTCCGTATTTCCCCAACCATTGAGGTTGTCGAATTGCCAGAAGCGCTCAGAAAATTGCGTGTATAAACGCGAAGATTCAGCGTAGCGATATCCACCATCGCTGGCGACTTGTTTGTTACCAGACAAGATTGGTTGAAATTCGATTTTGTTCAATACCGGAACAGGCACTGTGCATAATACCCGATCAGCAACATATATCTCATCATCAGCCGTTGTGACCGTTACGCCATTATCGTCTTGCTGAATTAAAGTAGCAGCCACTGAGAATTCAATCTTGGATAACATCACATCACGCATTGCGTTAGGTAAGCCAGACATACCTCCAACAATTTTTTGGTAGGCATTACGATTCACAGAGCCAGGCCAGGGTGGTTGACTAATATACTCGGCAGCATTAATTCTC
>CAXRAF010000017.1:0-14463 GCA_964228485.1 Alteromonadales bacterium
CACCGAGATCTACACAGTGAGAGACACTCTTTCCCTACACGACGCTCTTCCGATCTGGTGCATGGCGATTGTGTGGTCGGTATTGATTTTGACCAGCGCTCGGTTGATAAACATCTAGAGTTGGGCAGAAATGCGATTCGAGGTAATCCAGCTGAAGCCGACTTCTGGGATACCTTTGTCAAGCCTCCCAAGTTCGAATGGATACTAATTACTTTACCGCTCGGAGAGATCGGCTTAGAAGTAATTGAAAGAGTACGGAAGCAGGATAAAACAACCAAAATTGCAGCTACCGCCAGGTACCCTAAAGATGAGGAGATACTCAAAGAGGCCGGTATTGATGAAGTATTTAACATGTACACCAATGCGGGATTGAGTTTCGTGCAATACATCATGAGTCAAAACGAGATAAAAACGCCGCATTCTGAACAGACATCTGTTTAACTGTTTAGCCTAAATATATAATGTTCGCCGTGGTTATTGATTAATCACTCACTATTAACCTAAATCTGACAAGAGAGCATACATGTCATCACAATTAGAACAACTGAAATCAATGACAACCGTTGTTGCCGATACTGGCGACTTTGAATCGATAAAAGAATTTAAACCGGTCGATGCCACGACTAATCCATCGTTACTGCTAAAAGCCTTGGGTGATGAAAAGTATCTGTATCTGGGTAAAGAAGCCATTGCCTGGGCCAGAGAGCAAACATCCGGAGATGACCTGGCCTCGTTAGCGGCGGATAAACTCGCTGTGCTGATAGGTGCGAAACTCATGGAGTCGGTCACGGGTTATGTGTCAACTGAGGTAGATGCGCATCTGTCGTTTGATACGCAAGGCACGATTGATAAGGCACGTTCGATCATTGATTTGTATAAAAGTTCGGGTCTTGATCATGAACGAGTGCTGATTAAAGTTGCCGCTACCTGGGAAGGCATTCAGGCCGCCCGAGTATTGGAGCAAGAAGGTATTAAGTGCAACCTGACCTTGATTTTCTCGTTCGCTCAAGCGCGCGCCTGTGCCGATGCCAAAGCGTATCTGATTTCACCTTTTGTCGGACGAATTCTGGATTGGTATAAGAAGAATACCGACCAGACAGATTTCGAGGGTATTAATGATCCTGGTGTGCAGTCAGTGACTGAGATTTATCGCTATTTCAAAGCTCATGGCCATCAGACGATTGTAATGGGTGCGAGTTTCCGCAACATTGGTGAAATTCAATCGCTCGCTGGTTGCGACCGTCTGACAATCAGTCCCGATTTGTTGTCAGAGCTGGATGCCAATGATGCGCCTTTGACGCAAATGTTGACAGATCATGGTCAGACCTCTGAGGCCGAGGCCGAATTAACTGAGAATCAATTCCGTTGGCAGTTGAACGAGGATCCGATGGCAACTGAGAATCTGGCTACAGGGATCCGCAAGTTTGCTATCGATCAGCGCAAACTTGAGGACTTACTGCTTAATCTAGCCTAATTCTTCAACTCGCTGGCGTCCTAATAACAGGGCGCCATCGATGGCGTCTCCTTCGCCTAATCGCAACCAATCCCCGCGAATTTCTCGTCTTAAGTAGGGGTATACTTCATGTCCCATACCACCGGTCAGATAAACCGGTAAGTCAGTATCACCGCGCGCGACTGAGATCAACTCTCTAATATCATTAAGGGCTTTTTGAAGGACGGCATACGCAATATCAGATTTCGCTCGATACATGACAACAGTAGGACAAAGCCCGGCAAAGTCTGCCGGTGTTGCATGCTTGAACCAAGACAGGATTTCATCACGCTCCGTACCGATGATCGCTAATAACTCATCAACTAATGGATCATCCACCTTACGATCGCGGGCCTTTAAAACTTCGCGTGCTGCATTTCTACCCAGATCGGCGCCGCTGCCCTGATCGCCTGCCAGAAAGCCCCAACCACCAAACCGGGAGATCGCTTCGTACTCTTCATAGCGCAATGCCACTGAGCCTGTGCCGATGGCAACACAGACGCCCTGTTTACCTCCTGTAGCGCCTAGCAGCGAGATATGGGCATCGCTGGTAACTTCTACATGCGCCAGTTGAAGGACATCGAGCGCCCTTAGTAGATGGTGCTTCTGAACCACACCTTCGGCACCGGCTGCGCCACAAATGAGCAGGGTTTGACTTGGCTTGGCTTGTGATTCTGATAACAGCTTTGCAGCTAGGTCGGTGATTGTCAGGCAAGCACCCTCAATATCATTGGTCAGTGAGCCCGAGGATCCACGCACGAGATAAGTATCATCGGTCCTCAGATCGAGGCTTTTTGCCAGAGTCTTTGTGCCGCCAGCATCGATGCCAATTATGTACCTTATTGTTTGCTCAGACATATTCGTTTTTGCTTATCCTAGTATCAGTCCACTTTATCGATTCTGTCCCAAAGAAAGATTGATATTTAATTGTCACATATCTAATCTTCAGCCTGAAATAAAACATTCAATATAATAATATATTTTGAGGTAACCATCAGAATACCGCTGCAATAACAAAAACCCATTTAGCACTCTGATGATTGTTCATAACAACTAACGATAACGAACTGAACAATATGAATTCGAAACAAATCTGGATGGGTAACACATCCCTGTACCATAATGATTCTGAGGTCAAAGGCGGCTTCACGACCATCAATGGTGAACAATTTTATCGTATCAGCAACTACGATCAGATGCCTGACTTCTTCATGACCATCGTCAGTGATTCTGATCATTGGATGTTCATCTCCAGTAATGGCTCATTATCTGCTGGTCGGAAAGACAGAGACAATGCGCTGTTTCCATACTACACCGACGACAAAATTCATGATTATGCCGGGATCACTGGCAGCAAAACCCAGTTATTGGTTGAAAACAATGGCAAAACCAGCCTGTGGCAACCATTCAACAGAGCTCTAGACGGTTTTTATAAAACTGAGCGTAATATCTACAAAAGTGTCTATAGCAATAAGCTCATCTTTGAAGAAATTAACCATGACTTGGGCCTCAAATTCAGTTACGGCTGGTACAACACCGACAAGTTTGGTTTTGTTAGGCGCTCGTTTCTAAGTAACCTCACAGACAGTGAGATTCAACTATCCATCATGGATGGTGTGGCCAACCTATTACCATCCGGTACAGGTCACGACTTCCAGAATGCCTATAGTAATCTGTTAGATGGTTACAAGAAAACCGAGCTCATTGAATCATCACGACTCGGTTTAATCATGCTGAGTGCTGTGCCAGTCGACAAGGCTGAGCCGAGTGAGGCACTGCGGGCGAATACTGTCTGGGGCGCTGGCTTGGACAATGCCGAGGTTCTGCTTAGCAATAAACAATGGCAGGCATTCAGTCATGGCGAAGCTGTGAGTACAGAATTTGATGTCAAGGGTACCCGTGGCGCCTTCTACCAGTGTGCGACATTAACACTGGCTGCTGAAGAGCAGAAAGATTGGTTAATAGTTGCTGAGATAAATCAGAATGCTTCGTCTGTTGCCAACCTGAGTAAGGCAATTGAACAAAATGCTAACCTGGTTGCTGAAGTGCTCGACGATGTAGTCAGCGGCACAAAGCGATTGCGTAGCCTTGTTGCGGCGGCGGATGGTCTGCAAACGACCAGCGAGAACCTCTCAGCCAGCCGTCATTATTCAAATACGCTGTATAACATTATGCGTGGCGGTATCTATCTGGATAATTACCAGATCGATCGGCAGGATTTCGCAGACTTCTTCAAGCAGGCCAATACCCTGCTTGCTGAATGTTATGCTGACTGGTTATCAGGATTGCCAGAAACCTTCTCGCACGAAACGCTACTAGAGTCATGTCAGACGACGAACAACGCCGACGTGATCCGACTCGGATATGAGTATTTACCACTGACCTTTAGCCGACGCCACGGCGACCCAAGTCGACCATGGAATCTGTTCTCAATTGTCACTAAAAATGAGGACGGCTCACCGGTATCCGATTATCAGGGAAACTGGCGTGACATTTTCCAGAACTGGGAGGCTTTGAGTCTTTCGTACCCAGAATTCATTGAGAATATCATCTGTAAATTTCTTAATGCCTCTACCGCGGATGGCTATAACCCCTATCGCATCATGAAAAACGGCATTGATTGGGAATGCCCAGAGCCAAATGATCCATGGGCTTATATCGGTTACTGGGGTGATCATCAGATCATCTACCTGCAAAAGCTATTGGAGCTATCAGAGCAGTTCCATCCCGGCAAACTCGATCAGTTTATGCAACAGGACATCTTTGCCTATGCCAATGTCCCATATCGCATCAAAAGCTATGATGAGACGGTACTGGATCCTCAGAACACAATCGATTTTGATCATCAGCTGAATGACAAAATAGTAGCCCTCACCGAGACGAATGGCTCTGATGCCCGACTGATTCTGGATGATGATGGTCAGGTGTACCGGGTTAATTTCTGTGAAAAGATTTTACTGACGTTACTCACTAAGATGAGTAATTTTATCCCGGATGCTGGTATTTGGTTAAATACACAGCGACCCGAGTGGAATGATGCCAACAACGCTTTAGTGGGTAATGGTGTGTCAGTGGTCACGCTGTGCTATGTCCGACGTTTTGTAAAATTCTGGTTAGAGCAACTAGACAATGCAACGACAGATACTTACCAGCTCTCACGTGAGGTATATGGGTTCATGCAGAACCTAAATCAGGTGTTTGCAAACCATGCTGATGCCATCATATCAGGTGTCTCTAACGAACAACGTAAGGCGGTTATCGATGCTCTCGGCCAATATGCGACAGACTACCGGAATGCGATTTATGATGCCGGATTTAGTGGCGAGAAATCATCACTAAGTAAAGAAGAGCTGATGGGCTTTTTGAATACTATCCTGCCATGTATTGATGCCTCCATTCGTTCAAATCGCCGTGAGGATGGTCTCTATCATGCTTATAACCTCGTGGCATTTAGTCAAGACGAAGTATCGATCCGCTATCTGTATGAAATGCTGGAAGGTCAGGTGGCCGTTCTCAGCTCTGGGTTGTTGTCGGGACGAGAAAGTCTGGCTGTGTTGGATGCACTCAAAAACAGCGCCTTATTCCGCGAAAACCAATATAGCTACTTGCTGTATCCGGATCGCGAATTAGCCCGATTTGTTGAGAAGAACAACATACCGCGTGAAGCAGTCGAGACCTCTGCACTGATGCAAAAATTATTGGCTGATGAACTAAATCCTATTGTGCGCAGTGACAAGACCGGTCAGTATCATTTCTGTGCCGACTTCCATAATGCCGACTACTTAGCTGATGCATTAGATGCCTTGGATAAGTCTGAATTTGGTGACTTGGTGGCGGCTGAAAAACAGCTGTTATTAGATGTCTACGAGCAGATGTTTGATCATCAATCATTTACTGGTCGCTCAGGTACTTTCTACGCCTACGAGGGGCTTGGCAGCATCTACTGGCATATGGTGTCCAAGCTTCTGCTGGCGGCTAATGAGTCATTTTATGCGGCCGTAAAAGATGGTTCAGACCCAACCATTATTGGCCAGATAAAAGCGCATTATTATGAAATTAAAGCAGGTATTGGCATATTCAAATCACCTGCCTTGTACGGCGCATTCCCGACGGATGCCTATTCACATACGGTTCGTGATGCCGGTGTGAAGCAGCCAGGTATGACCGGACAAGTAAAAGAAGACATCCTCTCTCGTTTAGGTGAGTTGGGTGCATTTGTTGAGGGTGGTGAGATTCACTTTGATTTGAGTTTGATTAATCAAGAAGAGTTTCTCGACCAACCCGTTGAAATTAGCTTTGTTGATGTGAACGGTAACGACAACGTCATCGAATTACAGCCTGGGCAACTAGCCTTTAGTTTGTGCCAGGTACCGATCATCTATAGCGCAGCTGATGAGTGGCAAATAACAATACAAAAGTCATCGGGCGATGTGATCGAGCTGGCAGGAAATACCATTCCTGCTGAATATTGCAATGCTCTGTTTTTACGACAGGGTGAGATCAAACAGATACAAGTTGCTGTGTCGTTGGCATAGCTCGGGAGAAATAAAATGGGAGCACGTTCAAGAGGCGACGACTACTTATTGTCGTTAGCCGGAGTTGATATTGCATCAAAAACTTTTGTAGAGATACAAGAGCTGTACAACAAAACATTAGAGTCAGGCATGCATGGATTGTGTTTCAGTCCATACATGGATGGTCAGGGACCCGGCTCACAGTTGAGTGAAGAGCAGGTAAGGCGTCGTCTGGAAATTATTCAGCCGTACACCAAGTGGGTTCGGTCATTCTCAACCACTGAGGGAAATGAGTTCATTCCAAGAATTGCCCATGAATTAGGCATGAAAACGTTGGTTGGCGCCTGGTTGGGTGATGATCATGCGAAAAATGAAGTTGAGATCAATGGCCTGATTGAGTTAGCAAACGAAGGTGTAGCTGACATTCTGGCAGTCGGTAATGAAGTTTTGTACCGCAAGGACCTCACTGAAGAGGAGTTGATTGACTACATCGAGCAGGTCAAAGCAGCATGTCCTGACAAAGAAGTGGGTTATGTTGACGCCTACTATGAGTTTGAAAACTGTCCCAATATCACGGCAGCATGTGATGTTATTTTGACAAACTGCTATCCGTTTTGGGAAGGTTGTAGTCTGAACTACTCATTACCTTATATGAAGGATATGTTCCATCGTGCTAAGCATTCTGGGAAAGGCAAACGTATTATCGTCACAGAAACAGGCTGGCCAAGTCAGGGCGCGCCATTTTATGGTGCTGAGCCATCAGCAATTAACGCTATGAAATATTTCATTGATACACAGGTATGGTCAAAGCAAGAGGATATTGAAATCTTCTACTTCTCATCCTTCGATGAATCATGGAAAGTAGGTGCTGAGGGTGATGTTGGTGCATACTGGGGACTCTGGGATCTAGACGAGCGTCTTAAGTATCAGTCGTAATGCAGTCATCTAATCGATACAAAATCCAATTCGAACCGGCCATTTGTTATTCGGGTTTCCGGGCTGGACAAGCCCCGGGACATGCATTCCCGAGTTACGATGAGGTCAAAGAGGATCTGTTGATATTACAGCGGAACTGGCGTTATTTGCGTCTGTATGACTGTGATCAACATGCCCAGACGGTTCTGGATGTGATCGAACGAGAGCAACTCGACATCAAGCTAATGCTCGGCGCCTACATTGGCGCCGAGATGAATAATTTTGGCTGCCCATGGGGTGGCGGTGGCTCCTATACCGAAGAGGAGCTAGAACAAAATAAAATCAACAATGCAGCACAGATCCAAAAGCTGATTGATCTGGCCAATCAGTATCCAACCATCATTCATTCACTCTCGGCTGGCAATGAGGCAACTGTGGATTGGACTGATCACTATGTGCCTGTGTCCAGTGTGGTTGATTATGTGAAAAAGATTCAAGCCAACACAGAGCAGCCAGTGACCTTCTGCGAAAATTACGTGCCCTGGTTGAATAAACTGCAACCACTGGCCGAGGTGGTTGATTTCATTTCTATTCACACCTATCCGGTGTGGGAATATAAACACATCCATGAGGCGCTCGAGTTTACTAAGCAAAACTACGAGAGCGTGGCGAATTTATATCCGCACAAGCCGGTTGTTATCACGGAAGCTGGATGGACCACAAATTCTAATGGCGTCGGTATTTGCTCAACCAATGTGTGCGAGCAAAGACAGCAAACCTATTATCAGGACTTGATGCAATGGTCGCAGGATGAGAATATTTTGACCTTTGTGTTTGAGGCGTTTGATGAACTTTGGAAGGGTTCAGATGAGCCGATGGAGCCAGAGAAACACTGGGGACTTTTTACCATTGACCGGACGCCCAAGAGAGTCATGCAGGAAGATTTTCCGGAATTACTGTCAGATACCTAATCACACCCGCCAGCCAAGTAATCGATGCCCGCTGAAGATAACCTAATCCAATGTTTACAGGTTCTGATCACTTCAGAAGCGGGTGACAAACACGCCAAACATCCCAATCTAACCTTCACCAGAGCGCAACCAAAGTCTGATAACAGACTGACTATTGAGCCAGACACGCTCAGGCAAAAGATGCAGGGGATCGGTACCTCCTTTACGCAATCATCCGCCTTTGTATTAGCTCATCTGGAGGCTGAATCCCGTGATGAGGTGATGGCAGCAATCTACAGTAATAAGGGAGCCAATTTTACTCTGGCTCGCAGTCATATCGGTGCCTGTGACTTTTGTGTTGAGGGAAAATACTCTTACGCTGAGGTGGCCGACGATACAACATTGCAGCATTTTTCTATTGCACAGGACTATGCACCGTTCAATAGAAGCAGCTTCGCGGATATTTGTGATCCTGAATTTACCTTGCTGCCAATGATCCAACAGGCTAATAACATAAAGGCCGGGCAAGGTGATCCGGCGATAAAAATTATCGCCTCGGCCTGGACCGCACCGCCTTGGATGAAAACCATAGAAGACTGGTATATCGAGTCATCTGCTGCAACGAGTTATGAGGTCGGTGGGGGAGAGCTCAAACCCGAGTATCGACAGACGTATGCGGATTACCTGATCCGTTATCTGACGGCCTATGCCGATGAGGGTGTTGATATCTGGGGGCTGACGCCAGTGAATGAACCGCATGGCAATAACGGTCAATGGGAAAGTATGCACTTCAGCCCAGAGAGTCAGAACCAATTCATAAAGGATCACTTAGGACCAGCACTGCATTCAAGTGCTCATCCAGAGGTCAAACTACTTATTTATGATCAAAATCGCGATGGTCTGGAGCAGTGGACAGATACCATTCTGGCCGATACTGAAACTGCTCAGTATGTTTATGGCACGGCTGTGCATTGGTATGAGAGTACCTATCTGGTCTATGAGGATTGCTTGGAGCGTGTGCATAATAAGTACCCGCAGTTTGACATCATACATACCGAGGGGTGTATTGATGATCTTGGCAAGCCGGCGCCTGAGGGAATTTTAGACCCCGAAGGTTTTCAGGAGACAGGTTGGTTTGATTGTGATGCCTTCTGGTGGAATGATAACGCCACCGATTGGGCCTATACAGCGATCTGGGCGCCCAAGGTTGAGGACCATCCAAAGTATACTCCAGTGCATCGATATGCCCGCAACATCATTGTCAGTATTAATCATTGGATGTCGGGTTGGATCGATTGGAATATTGTGCTTGATCAGGATGGTGGCCCGAATCATGTTGGTAACTTTTGTGGTGCCCCGATCATGATCGACACACATTCAAAGTATGTCTATTACACACCCATCTATCATGTGTTATCTCAGTTCAGCCGAACCATTAGACCCGATGATTATGCAGTGCTGACTCGATTGCAAACACCTGCGTTAGCACAAGACACGCTTCATGCATGTGCGACAAAAAACAGCAAGGATGTTGTGAGTGTGCAGTTGCTAAACACCAGCAAAACAGAAATTACACTGAGTATTGAATTATGCCAACAGGTGGCTGAGTTGAGCCTACCGGCTAATTCGGTTGTGACGCTTCAGCTACAACTCTAAACGGAATATTGGCATGTCCAACGTGGTTATTGTTGTCATTCACGTACACGAATAATCGGTAGGCGCCCGGTTGTTTGGGGGCAATAATACTGGCTTTGTTGTGTTCTTGATTAGCAATTGAGTCATCAAGATTGGAGATAGCTTCCTCATAATCCCCCCCTTTATTATTCGAATCGGACTCAGGCTTTACTTCCCAGCGATAACTGAGATCATCACCATCGGGATCGGTAGCGCCGACAGAGGCGGGGTAGGGTTGACCGACAGTCAGCGTGATATTGTCATCCGCCTCATAATTATTCAGGTTGATTTGTGAAATTTGCGGTGCGCGGTTATCTGGCCACTCGCCCGTCCATAGGTATTGCATGACGTTGACAGCCTCTGTTTTTTCACCTCGGTCAGTAAATAAGCCAAACCAGGTGGGTGTGCGCTCCTGCTTCTGTCCCCACAAGAACACGTAGTTGCCGATCATAATGTCATTGACAGCAGATATCTTCTGATAACTGTTGTGGTAATTGCTGGCCTTGGCAGTACTGGTCATTTCGATAGGGGCTCCCCACTCGGTTTGAGGCATCTCCCAAAACCCAATCGCACCCCACTCAGTGATCATGATGGGTTGTTGTATCTGCTGGGATTGGACAAACTCTGGTAGGTTGTGAATCTGCCCGTAAACCTGAAAGCTGACGAAATCGAGATTGGGTGCGCGTTGATTCACCTCATTAAGCACGTTTGCTTTCAGACCAGTCAGAGTAGTAGTGGTCGGATGATTCGGATCAATCTGTTTGATCATGACCGCCACATCATCAACAAAATCATACACGGCAAAATCCCTTGCGGCATGATCCAACTCGTTGCCGATAAACCAGGTCAACAGAGCAGGGTGGTCCTTGTACTTGAGTACTTCGGTTTTGAGTTTGGCCATTAACTCAGCAGTATATTGCTCATCGGTATAATCAACCTTCCAGCGTGCAGCAGGAACTGGCAGATTAAGCGATACGCTGATCCCGAGTGCGTGTGCCTCATCGAGAAAATCCATCATTGATGCACCATTAGGACGGTGCGTAGCCCAAGTCCGAATGGCATTGCCGCCGTGCGCCTTGAATAAACTTAGATCGTCACCGGTATAACCAGCACCCCTAACAGTGTAGGGCACGCCGTTACGGTGAAGATGATACCGACCGCCTTGTTTGACGATCTCTACTTTTATGGGTTGCTCAGTCACGACATCTGTCTCACTACAGCCTGACAGCATTGAAATGACCATTACCAGACCAGCTAAGCCCCAGGTTTTACCTGACACTAAATACTCAATCAATCGACTAACTATGGGCTCAGACATTGCTATGTGAGTGTCTCGTGTTTGACCCAGTCGACTTCCATGACCCAGTTGCCATTGGTCATCGGGGCATCATTGATTTTGGCAAAGTTTAAAATGGCGAAAAACGGCTCTGGCAAATCTTTAGCAAAGCCAACATTACGATGAACTTCCTCACCATCCATCAGAAATACAATATCCTCACCACGCCACTCTGCGGCGTATTCGTGCCATTGGCCGAGTTCAGTGTCGATTACTTTCTGGGGGTTCAACCAGTCACCTTTATCACACACACCCTCTGACTTGATGACACGGACAGCATAGTGATCAGCTCCACCGGCACCATAGTGCTCAAATATATCTACTTCACCTGAGCCAACCAGTGGCCAGCAGACAGTTTCATCGGGTTCTTCGACAGGTGGTTCATTATTCAATGCGCCAAGTAACCACCAGGCAGGGAACATACCGTTTTGGCCATTGTTAAGCACTCTGATCCGGGCTGTCCACTTGCCAGCGACAAATTCCTTGCGATTCTTTGAGGCAATACGGCCAGCGACATATTGGGTGTCAGGATGCTTTTTGCCGTGTTTGTCCATATTGTCACAGGCGATTTTTTTGCCTAAATCGACGACTCGTAACTTGAGGGTGCCCTCACTGACTTCCCGAGTATTGTGTTGACCATCTCTGACGTAACACTGATCTTCATTGTTAACCCATAAGATCTGATCTTGCCAGTTCTGATCGTCAAAACGGTCAAAATCGTCAAAGAAGTCAGTTTGCCAAACTTCTTTAGCATCGCTCTGATTGTTAGAACTATTTGCTTTAATTGATGGAATGGTGGAAAAACAAAAAAGAAAAATGAATAAAAACAATCGTTTGCACATAAAAAAGCACGCTCTCTCCAATAAAAAAACAAACACCATAGCGATTATGGCGAAGAAAGGTGTTGATCTTATGAAGCGAGTGGTCTATTTTAATGTAAGCGCTTACATTGCAGCCAACATACTATAATATACAAAAAAACAATAACGACCTGAATGCACAGACGAGCTACTCGTCTTGTTAAATAACCGCTCCATCGCATTCGGCCAATGAAACAGTGTTTTTGGCATGCTTTAACCCATTATTTGGATACGAAATGCTAACTTTTTACATTGCAAGCGACCAACAAACTGCCACTATCCAGCAAATTTTGGAGAGTTTAGTCTAATGGCCACTATCTACGACGTTTGTCGCGAAGCGGGTGTGTCCATGGCGACAGTATCCAGAGTGATCAATGGCAGCGAACGGGTGCGACCAAAAACACGTGAGCGAGTTGTGTCAGTCATGGAGCAGCTCGGATACAAGCCGAGCCATATTGCACAGTCCCTAGCATCAAAATTCACTAACAGTATTGGCATTCAAGTTTCTGAGCTGACGGGGTCATTCTACGGTCCGATGATGTCAGGTATTGATGAGGAATTACACAAAGCCAACAAGCAGGGCTTAATTACTTCGGGACGTTCAAGTGAAGAGCGTGAAAAACATGGCATAGAGTCCCTGATCAGCCGCCAATGTGATGCCCTGATTCTCCACGTGGAGGCAGTCAGCGATGAATATCTGTTAGAACTGTCGAAGCGAAACGTTCCCTTTGTTCTACTTAATCGTTATATCGAAGAAATTGCCGACCAATGCATTGTCCTCGATGATTTACATGGTGGATACATTGCCACCAAGAGCCAAATTGAGTTGGGTCACACGGATATTGCCTATATATCAGGGCCACTCTGGAAAGGCGATGCAATTCAGAGACTCAATGGCCATAAGAAGGCACTTAAAGAACATGGAATCTCCTTTGATGAGGATCTGTGCTTTGAGGGTGATTACTTCAAAGAATCGGGGATTGCCGCTGTCGAATCATTGCTTAGTAAGGGCAAACACTTCAGTGCAGTGGTGTGCGGTAATGATGAAATGGCCGCTGGTGCCATTGTCACATTAAGAAATGCCGGCTTGAGTGTGCCACGGGATATTTCAATCGTTGGCTATGATGACATTGACGTTGCTAACTATCTATACCCCAGATTAACGACGGTTAAATACCCATTGAAAGAAATGGCAAGTATGGCTGCGCGTTGGGTGCTGAAAAACGTCTATAATCAGGATGTCAGATTAGAGAATAAATTTGTTCCGGATTTGATTCATAGAGACTCGTGCTCTGAGAGAAAAGTGCACTGAGGATTATGGATATAGACGATGCAACTGGTACTTAATATGACAAATAATTTTCTTAAGAACCAATTTTTTCAACAATTTGATCTGGCTACCCAGAATGATGATTCGCTATTCTGGTTGCTACAGGTATTGGGCTGGGGTGCTTATTTTATCGTCACCAGTCTGACCCTAACGCTGTTTTATAACGAATTATCATTCACTTACCTGGCTTACAACGCCTTTCGCTCGGCTATTGGAATTATTCTAACGTGGCCACTCAGAGTCATTTGTGCACAATTCTGGTCTGCGCCGATCATCCGCCGTAACCTTGTTGTCATGACATCGGCGATATTATTATCGATTGGATGGACTTTGCTTAGTATCTACGGCTATGAACAGACCACCGGCTTGTATATTGCTCCTGCTGATTACGGCGGCTGGATTTACTCATCAATTTTTATCTTTATCTCGTGGGTCGCGCTTTATCATGGTGTGAAGTACTACACCCTGCTGCAGAAAGAAAAACGCATGGTGCTTGAAGTTGAGGCTGAACAACAACATCAGCGTTTCAAGCGCAGCGAGGCAGAAAATCAGGCCAAGCTGGCTAAATTAAAGTTTTTAAGTTACCAGCTTAACCCCCATTTTCTGTTTAATACACTAAACTCAATATATTCATTGATTGATAGCAATACACCAGAAGATGCCAAGAAGATGGTAGCCCAGTTAAGTGGCTTTCTGCGCTCATCTTTAAAACATGGTGAAGACTTTTTTATCCCTCTTGAGAAAGAGATAGAGACACTGGTTCGTTATTTGGATATCGAGAAAACACGATTCCGCGAACGCTTAAATTTAGAGCTTGATATTGATGATGAGGTACTTAAGTCGGTGATACCGATATTCATTCTGCAACCTTTGGTTGAAAACTCGATTAAGCATGCGATTTCTCAGACCTTGGATAACGGCATTATTCGGGTTTCTGCACATAAGATGGGTGAGTATCTGTCACTGACGGTTGAGGACTCGGGTCGCGAAACAGTTCGCGTGAGAGCAAACCGCTCTGACCGAGTAGGCATTGGCTTGAAAAATACGCAGGAACGTTTATCAGTGCTCTATGATGATGATTATGAATTTAATACGACCGATTCAGAGTTGGGTGGCTTCAAAGTGGATATAAAATTACCACTGCAGTATGTGGAGAATAATGATGACTGATTTAACGGCGATCATTGTGGATGACGAGTCATTAGCGCGTGAACTGATGATGTCACATCTGGAAAAGGTACCCTCAGTCACAGTCCTGGAACAATGCGCCAATGGCGTATCGGCATTACAGGCAATTTTAAAGAAGCAGCCAGACATCGTTTTTCTGGATGTACAGATGCCTGGTCTGTCGGGCTTTGAAGTGATCAATTTACTGCAGGCTGACCAAATGAC
>CAXRAF010000018.1:0-6330 GCA_964228485.1 Alteromonadales bacterium
GGCGTTATCCATAGCATTGCATGGGGTAGCCGACCGGAATCGATTTGCGCCATTATTGTGGACCAATGCGGATCAAACCAAACTGGAGTATCAGAAATCATGGGCCAATCGCTCATCTAGAGCTGCAATAATTTGTTGCTCAACCTCAGCAATGGACTTGCTGGCGTCAATTATGATAAATCGCTCTGGATCTGCTTTAGCGCGCTCTAGATAGCCATTTCTTACGCGCTCAAAGAATGCCAGATTTTCTTTCTCAATGCGGTCAAGTGCACCACGATGACCTGCGCGTTGGATGCCGACATCGACTGGCAGATCAAGAAATAACGTATGGCCAGGTTTAAATCCGGATAAGGCCCATGTATCGAGTGTTTCGAGTGAATCTGAGCCTAGCGCTCTACCCGTGCCTTGATAGGCAAAGCTGGCATCATTGAAGCGATCACTAATGACCCATTGGCCCTGCTCGAGCGCCGGTTTGATGGTGCCCTCTGTATGCTGAACTCTTGAGGCATACATGAGCAATAATTCTGTTTTTGCGGCTACTGATTCATCTCGATGTGCCAGCAGCAATGCGCGGATCTCTTCTGCGAGCGGCGTACCGCCGGGCTCACGAGTAATCACCGGTGTAACCTGGCGCTCCTCAAACCATGATTGAAGACAGCGAATTGCGGTGGATTTCCCTGCGCCTTCGGTGCCCTCAATAGATATGAAACGATGATTGCTCGGTGACATTACTTTCTCAATTGGTATTTGCGAACTGCCGCATTATGCTCTTCTAAGGTATCGGAAAATGCGTGGCTGCCATCGCCTCTGGCGACAAAATAAAGCGCTGAGCCGGACTCAGGATGGGCAGCGGCATCTAAAGACGCCTGAGATGGTAATGCAATTGGCGTAGGAGGTAAACCAAAAACACGATAGGTATTGTATGGGCTTTGTCTCAATAGATCGCGGCTGCGAATATCGCCATCAAACTCATCGCCCATCGCATAGATAACCGTAGGATCGGTTTGCAATCGCATGCGTTCAGCGAGGCGCCTGTGGAATACGCCTGAGATGATCGCTCGCTCAGAATCTAACGCCGCTTCTTTTTCAATCAGAGAAGCCATGATCAATAGCTCGTATGGACTTTTCAGAGCATTATCAACAGCTCGGTTTTGCCAGGCAATCGAAAGTGCATCTTTAGTCCGCTGATGCATCATCTTGAGCAAGGTTGTGACCTTTGTTGCTCTGGGGAATTGGTAAGTATCGGGAAACAGCCAGCCCTCAGGGTTTTCCGCAGTAATACTCAAGAGATCTCGCACAGTCATAACATCTAAAACAATGTCTTGCTCAAGTTGCTGATGCTCAGCGAGCTGTTGCAGTGCATCTTTCAATGTGATGCCTTCAAGCAACTGTATTTCATACTGCTTGCCTAAACCGCTGGTCAATTGTGCCAACACCTGATAATAGGATTGATTCGGCGCAATGAGGTATTCCGCCACTTTGACTTCAGTCAACTCAGGGTAATACCAGGCGATCAGTCGTTGCCAGTTTGGATTAGGTCCTATTGAGAGTCTTCTCAGTTCATTTGCCACAGCATAAAAGCTCATGCCGGGCTGGACATCAAGAACTATGCCTTCATCTGGTATGACGACATTAGAGTCCATAATCAGCTTAAATTCTTTCCACGCCCAACCCACTAAAATTGAGCAGGAGAAGATAGCAATCGCGAGTGACTTAAAGAGTAAATTTCTCACCTAAACGCCATTAAACCGCTGCGGCGCGTTTTAAGACTAAACTGCCGTTGGTGCCACCAAAGCCGAAAGAATTACACAGCACGTAATCTGATTGATAAGGCTTGGCTGTATGTGCCACATAATCCAAATCACACCCCTCATCAGGATTGTCGAGATTAATCGTCGGTGGCGCAACTTGGTTATTGGCTGATAATACAGTCACGATGGTTTCAAATGAGCCAGCTGCACCCAGCAGATGCCCTGTCATAGACTTTGATGATGACACCAATATGTCATTGGCACTGTCACCGAATACTCGCTTTAGTGCCAGAGTTTCTGCCAGATCTCCCGCCTTGGTCGAGGTACCATGAGCATTTACATAACCTATCTCACTTGGATTTAGACCTGCATCGGCAATTGCGTTGCTCATCGCAAGTGCTGCACCTGCGCCATCTGACGGTGGCAAAGTCATGTGATAGGCGTCACTACTCATACCGAAACCAACGATTTCACTGAGAATATTGGCACCTCGAGCCTTGGCATGATCATAATCCTCAACCACGACCATTCCGGCACCGTCAGATAGCACAAAGCCATCCCGATCCCGATCCCAAGGTCTGGAAGCTTTGGTTGGTTCATCAATACGCTTAGACAGTGCCTTTGCCGCGGTAAAACCCGCTATTCCGAGCGGTGTTGTTGCCATCTCAGCACCACCGGCAACAACGACATCAGCATCACCATAGGCGATACTTCTAGCAGCCTGACCAATACAGTGTAGCCCCGTGGTGCACGCCGTGACGATTGCGAGATTGAGTCCAGTGAGACCATATTTCATTGAGACTTGGCCTGCAATCATGTTGGTAATTGAACCCGGTGTGAAAAAGGGTGAGACACGTCGAGGGCCCTTGGTCTCGAGAATATGATGATACTCTTCGATACTGCCCAAGCCACCGATACCGGCACCAATAATGGTACCTATGCGATGACGATTCTCATCCGTGACCTCAATACCTGAATCAGCAATCGCATGCGCAGCAGCGACCACACCATACTGGATAAATGGATCAAGAATACGCACCTCTTTGCTATTCAGGTGCGGCTCAGGGTTAAAATCTTTAATTGAGCCATTGATATCAATGGGAAAGTTAGTAGTATCAAAGCTGGTGATTTTACCGATACCACTCACTCCGGCCTCGAGATTATTCCAAATGGTGGCTATGTCATTTCCTACTGGCGACAAGGCGCCCATCCCGGTAATTACGACGCGACGTTCAGACATGTTTTAAAACGATTCCTATTCTCTGCACTGGTTCTGAGTGACTGTGAAATAAGTGCTAATGCTACCAAAAAATGAACGCTGATTAGAACTAAATTCAGTGGTCAACAAACGAAAAAAGCGATGCATAGGCACCGCTTTGAATAAACACACTCCCGCTTGGGAATGTCAGATGAGAAGATAGACCTAGTCTACGTTGTTATTGATGTAGTCTATAGCAGATTGAACTGTGCTGATTTTTTCTGCTTCTTCATCAGGAATTTCGGTGTCGAACTCTTCTTCGAGAGCCATAACCAATTCTACTGTGTCAAGAGAATCAGCACCTAAATCGTCAACGAATGAAGACTCTGCCTTCACTTCGTCTTCACTGACACCTAGTTGCTCAACAACGATTTTCTTTACACGATCTTCAACAGTACTCATGACTAGTTTTATCCTCCGATAAATATTCTTTACTTGTGTATAGCCTGCGATAACATTGCAGGTCGCTAGTTTATTGTTTTTTTGACAAGATGCAAGTCAAAAAACAAGGTTGTTTACCTATTTGTTTCGATTTTATCGATTTTTTTCGCTAAAACAGACCAAAATTACGATTAATTTGATCGTTTAAACCATATGCATGCCACCATTCACGTGAATCGTCTCACCGGTGATATAACCTGCGGCATCTGAAGCCAAAAACGCCACAGTCGCAGCAATATCCTCTGGTGTGCCCAATCGGGCTGCTGGGATCTGAGATTTCAGCGAATCTCGCTGCTCATCACCCAAGGCTTTAGTCATATCAGTCTCGATAAATCCTGGCGCTACAACATTGACTGTGATGCCACGATTTGCGATCTCACGCCCCAGACTTTTACTAAAACCAATGACGCCGGCTTTGGCAGCGGCATAATTTGCCTGACCTGCGTTACCCATGCTACCAACCACTGAGCCAATGCTTATAATCCGTCCCCAGCGCTTTTTCATCATGCCACGCATAACCGCTTTGGAGAGGCGGAAGATGGCCGTCAGGTTAGTATTCATTATGGCATCCCATTCATCCTCTTTCATACGCATAAGAAGATTGTCACGGGTAATTCCGGCATTATTGACCAGTATATCAATTGCACCGAATTGCTCATTAATGGCTTTTAGCACCGCAGTCACTGAATCAGGATCGGTCACATTTAATGCCATGCCTGTGCCACCTCTCGGTGTCAGATATTCAGCTATATTAGCTGCGCCAGATTCCGTGGTTGCGGTACCAATAACCGTCATACCTACGGCTGACAGCGCTTCTGCGATGGCCTTGCCTATGCCCCTAGATGCCCCGGTTACCAGGGCTATTTTTGTATCGCTCATGCGTTTATTTTCTCCAATAATTTGTCATACGAAGCAACATCGGTCGTTAAATGAACCGGTGCTCTGCGATTAATTCGTTTATTTAGTCCTGCGAGAACCTTACCGGGTCCGCACTCAATATATTCTGTAACACCATTACCCTCAAACCATTGCACAGTCTCTGCCCAACGTACCGGGTTATAAAGCTGTCTAATCAGCGAATCTTTTATATCCGACGGACTACTATTGATACTTACATCGACATTATTAACCACAGGTACTTGTGGGTTGTTAAATGTCACATTATCTAGCACTTCTGCCAATTTGCCGGCCGCAGGTTGCATTAGCGATGAATGAAAGGGTCCTGATACCACAAGCGGGATAGCCTTCTTAGCACCCGCCGCCAAGCATGCCTCACAAGCTCGCTCAACAGCAGTTTGATGACCAGCTATGACCACCTGTCCTGGCGAATTGTAGTTGACCGGAGAGACAACCTCCTCATGAGCTGTCGCTTCACAAGCCTGAATGATTTTGTCATCTTCAAGACCGATTATTGCCGCCATACCACCCACACCCACAGGAACAGCTTCAATCATAAATTGTCCGCGTTTGTTAACTACGGTGAGAGCATCACTGAAAGACAATACTCCAGAGCACACCAAGGCAGAGTACTCGCCCAGACTATGTCCAGCCATATAATCGGCTTTAACATCGGTCGTCGATTGCAATAGTCGCCAAGCCGCGACGCTCACCGCCAAAATCGCCGGTTGTGTCAAATCGGTGCGATTTAAATCAGCTTCTGGGCCGTCATTGATTAGACTAATAAGGTCAAATCCAAGAACTTCGGACGCTTCAGTGAGTGTATCTTTGACTACAGGGTACTTATCTGCGAGGTCTTTGGCCATTCCAATTAACTGTGAGCCTTGTCCTGGAAATAGAACTGATAACATACTATTTATCTCTTATTTTCAATGATTTATAGATTATATCTAAACTAATATCTAATTAGTGCCGAGCCCCATGTAAAGCCTCCACCAAAGGCTTCGAGCATAATAAGTTGGCCTGGTTTGATCTGACCATCACGCACAGCGCTATCCAGCGCTAGCGGGATTGAAGCAGCAGAGGTATTGCCATGGTCATTGGCAGTCACAACCACCTGATCCATGGACATGCGTAACTTTTTAGCGGTGGCTTGTATGATTCTGATGTTTGCCTGATGGGGAATTAACCAGTCAATTTCAGATGCATCAATATTAGATGACTCCAAAGTCTCTTCAACAATACGGCTGAGGGTACGCACCGCAACCTTGAATACTTCATTACCCTTCATATTGATATAGGGTCCTGGTGTATCCTGAGGCGCATGAATGCCGTTATGACAATACAGGAGATCGACATAGGTACCATCTGAGTGAATATGGGTGGAAATTATGCCCTGCTCCTCCGATGCACCCAGAACCACAGCGCCGGCACCATCTGCAAATAAGATACATGTACCACGATCTTCCCAGTCAGTCACTTCAGAGAGTTTTTCAGCACCGATCACCAGAACATGCTTATAAACCCCTGTTTTGATGTACTGATCTGCTATGCTGAGGGCATAGATGAAGCCAGAGCATGCCGCGCTGACATCCATCGCAGGCGGGCCTTTGATGCCTAATTCTCTCTGGACATAGCATGCAGTACTTGGGAAAGCACTGTCGGGAGTCGCTGTTGCAACAATGATGAGTTCGATGTCATCGGTGGTAACGCCTGCTGCTGCAATCGCCTTTCGCGCAGCGCTAACTGCCATATCAGTGACAGATTCATCCTCTGCCGCAATATGCCGTTGTTCAATTCCGGTGCGCTCTACAATCCACTCGTGTGAGGTATCAACCATTTCCTCGAGTTCTTGATTAGTCAGAATGCGCTCGGGTAAATAACTACCAGTACCCAGGATTTTACTATTCATTATTATTCGTGGTCCATTGTTTGGCTTATTTGTTGTCCCAATCGTCGTTGTAACTCATTCGGTGTGTCGTA
>CAXRAF010000019.1:0-6035 GCA_964228485.1 Alteromonadales bacterium
CTTAAGCCAGGCGCAGTGATCCTCGCCTTCGGAGATAGCCTCACGGCAGGCGTCGGTGCCGAAACAAGTCATAGTTATCCGAGTGTGCTGGCCGCCATGACTGGGTTTACCGTCATCAATGCCGGTATTTCTGGAGAGACCACAGCACAGGGCCTGCAACGATTCCCCGATGTATTGAATCAACACGCACCTGATCTGGTTATTCTCATTGAGGGTGGCAATGATATTCTGCGTAATAGGAGTAAACAGCAGGCTAAAAGCAATCTTGAGCAGATGATCCAACTTGCCATGGGGCGCAATATTCAAGTGGTACTGCTGGGTGTGCCTGAGAAAAGTTTATTCTCGAGTTCAGCGCCTTTCTATGCAGAATTGGCAGAAAAATATAATTTGGCTTTTGATGATGAGACGATTGGCTCACTCATGCGAAGCCCATCTATGAAATCGGATGCTGTACATTTTAACCGGGCAGGGTATGCTGAAATGGCGGAACAAATTTATGCCCTTTTGCGTGACAATGGGGCCTTTTAGCAGGGCACATAATTAGGCAGAGTCAATGAGTTATGAATTAATCACACTTTTTGCCCTTATGGGTGGTGTACTATTTATGCTGCTGTGGGGCCGATGGCGCTATGATTTGGTGGCGTTTGCGGCGCTGGTGTTGGGTTTATTGCTTCAGGTCATACCCTATGATCAGGCCTTCTCCGGCTTTGGTCATCCGGCGGTTATTATTATCGCCCTGGTGCTCGTGGTATCGCGGGCCTTATCACAGTCCGGAGCGATTGAATTATTAACGGGCAAAATTATTGATACCAGCCGTGCCCTGCCATTGCATATCGCCTCACTGGGATCTGTGGGGGCATTGTTATCAGCCTTCATGAATAATGTCGCCTCATTGGCTATTTTGATGCCAGTAGATATGCAAACTGCGGCCAAAGCTAAACGCTCGCCAGCCCTGTCGCTGATGCCTCTGTCATTTGCCACCATCTTAGGTGGTATGGTCACCCTGATCGGCACGCCCACCAATATCGTTATCTCGCAATTTCGCGAAACCTCGCTGGGTGAAGCCTATTCTATGTTTGATTTTGCTCCAGTCGGGCTTGGTGTGGCGGTTGTTGGTATTGTGTTTATCTCGTTCATCGGGTGGCGTTTTATGCCTGTCGAACGAGGTAAGACCGATGCTGGTAAAGAGCTCGCCAATCTCGAGGGCTATGTTGCTGAGATGGGGCTTAATGAGGACTCGCCGGTGATTGGTCAAACCATCTGTGATCTGGCGGATGCTGCTGAAGAACATGATGTTCTGATCCTCGGTTTGGTGCGCAAGGGCAAGCGACTTTCGGGTCGTATGTTGCATGAGCCGATTGGCAAAAGCGATCTGTTAGTACTCGAAGCAGGTCCAAAACCCCTTGAGAGTTTTGCCACTGCACTCAAGCTGACCTACTCGCGCTCTAAAAAGCACCATGGAACAATGGCTGGAACCATGAGTATGACCGAAGTGGTGGTAACGGCTGAATCTCGGATCAGCCAACGCACCGCCATGGATCTGCGCTTGTTGTACCGTCATGACACCATGCTGTTGGGTGTGTCGCGCAAGGGTAAGCCATTTCGTGATCGGGTGCGACAACTAACCATTTTACCCGGTGATGTGTTGTTACTCATGGGTGAGGAAGAGCAACTTACTACAGTAGTTAAATGGTTAGGCGTGCTGCCACTGGCACCCCGAGGTTTACAGGTCACCCAATATCAGAAAGCCTGGTTGAGTATTGGTTTGTTTGCCGGAGCGATACTTGCCGCAAGTCTTGGATTGGTCTATTTGCCTGTGGCACTGGCAGCCTGTGTGGTGTTGTATTTGCTACTGAAAGTGATCTCCTTGTCTCAGGCCTATGATGCCATTCAGGGCTCAGTGCTGATATTGCTCGCTTCGTTGATCCCGATTGCAGTAGCGTTGGAAAATGCCGGCGGTACGGAACTCATCGCACAAGGAATTTTGACCGTGACCAGTGGCTGGACACCGGTGGCCATCTTGATTTTATTGATGGTCGTCACCATGACGCTATCAGATGTGTTAAACAATGTCGCCACTGTTCTGGTGGCAGCTCCGGTTGCCATTGATATCGCTCAGCGCTTGCAAGTCAATCCTGATGCTATGTTGATGGGCGTGGCTGTTGCCGCATCATGCGCGTTTTTAACACCCATAGGGCACAAGAACAATACCATTATCATGGGGCCCGGTGGTTATCGGTTCGGTGATTACTGGCGCATGGGACTACCACTCGAAGTATTGGTTTTGTTCGTATCTGTGCCGTTAATTCTCGTGGTGTGGCCACTCTAATTCGGCCGCCAATTAAAAGGAAATCAGATGGAGTGGAAAATCTTTTTTACGGTATTTGGTACCATGTTTTTAGCAGAGCTTGTTGACAAATCGCAACTGGCAACCATGCTCTTTGCATCCGATAAGGATGTCAGCAAGTTAACAATATTTCTTGCTGCAAGTGCAGCTCTGGTCATTGCCACTGGCATTGGTGTTCTGGCGGGCTCTTTTGTGTCCGAGTATATCAATGAAAAGTATCTACATTATCTCGCCGGCACAGGTTTTATAGCTATTGGGATTTGGACCTTCTACACTGCCTGACACGATGTTATCCACGGAACTAATATAATGAAACAAATAATAATCTTACTATTCATCTTCTGCTCACCGCTGCTATTAGCTGAAGATAAGGCTATCGATTTAAACCAATTTGCACAGGACTATTTTGCCAAAATGGCTGCCAGTCAGGCCCCCGATGCCAGCACTGAGGACCTTGAGCAATATCTGGCACTATTGGCTGATGATGTAGGGCATACCCATTTGCCCTGGAATACTGATGACGCACGCACCGCCGATGGCAAACAACTCATGCGCGAAGGCATGACATTTTATCTCGGTGCGCATACAGAATATAAAGCGGAGTTACTCAACCTGTTTGTTTTTAACGACTCAGCTGTGGCAATCCGTTATAAGCATTACGGCAAGGGAATTCATCCACAGAGCAAACAACCGATTGAGTACACGCGCACCATGATGGAAGTATTGGAGATGGAAGGGGACAAGGTCGCTGTCATTCGCAAATATCATGAGTAGCAACATCAGTAACTGTGCAAAACCGTGAGGTATTATTGACATGATTTACACGGGTAGTTGTCATTGCGGCACCATTAAATTTCAGGTTGAAGCCCCGGAGTCAGTCGAGGTTGAGCGCTGCAATTGTTCGATTTGCCGTAAGTCAGGTTACCTTCATCTGATTGTGCCACTAAGTCAATTTCGACTGCTTTCAGGACAAGACAATATCACAACCTATGCCTTCAATACCGGGGTTGCACAGCATACGTTTTGCACTACGTGCGGTATCAAACCGTTTTATACACCGCGCTCGAATCCTGATGGTATCGATATCAACATCAACTGTCTGGATACTCAGCCGGAACATATCACCATTGTCGATTTCGATGGTCAGAACTGGGAGCAACATGCGCATACGCTAGCGCATAAAAGTCAGGAAACATGAAATTACTAATTGATAGTGACGACAATGAATATCTGTTGAACCAGCAACATTTGCTCGAGAGTAACGGTATCCCAGCCTATATCTCTAATCGTGATAGTAATCGTGTGATCCCCTTCGGGATATCAAAAGCGGGTCTATGGGTATACATGGATGAGCAGTACGATGAGGCAATGGCACTGCTAAAAAATCCCAACTATGTGGTGCAAAAACAGATTGATATGGCACAGTTTCGTGAATTGGCAGAAGAGATAGAGCAAGACCGCTCAGGATTCAATGCCACCATGCGGGATCTGCTACTCGGGAGTGTGCTGTTGCTGACTGCCATATTTGGCTTTATCTACTTGTTTGACCGTTTTTTATCTTAGTCAATAGATGCGTGTGTTGATTGGTCATGAACGCAGGCCCATACGCACAATCGCAAAGCCAATGGACATGAGGGCTAAGATCAGGCCAGAAGTCATCAGCCAGCGATTTTCTTTACGCAACACATCTCGCTCAGCGATCAGTTCATAGTCATAAGTCACGCCATCAAAGGTGGTGACATAACGCTCGCCATTATATTGATCGGTTAAGTGAAAACTCAATCCGGCATCAACTGACTCACTGTCGCTGACAGGGGTTGCTCGATAGGTATAGTAAGTCTGGTTATAGACGAGCCCAAAGTAACCGGAAATCAATAGGATCAGGCCTGCTAAAACTCCAAAAATCCAGTATTTTGCTACAGGCTGCTCGGAAGGTATGGCGGTAACGAGTTCAGTCTTTGGTACCTGATAGGCTTTACACAGTTTATCGATGACTTCGTCAGAGGGGATAAATCGGCCATTTTCTAATTTCGATAAATAGGACTGCTGGATATCAATCTCACGTGCTGCCACGGCCTGCGTCCAGCCGTGCTGTTTGCGAAGTTGTATTAGCTTTTCTGCTAAGTGCATGTGACACCCTAATCATTCCTCACAGCCATTATTACCAAACAAAAAACCGATTCATAGTACTTAGTGCATATTCATACGAATGAATATTATGAATATTATGAATTTTCATGAATCAACTTGCCAATTTGCTAACTTACTGATTTTATGTACAAAAGCAAAAGTGAAATACGCAACATATACAAGAGCGAGACGACGATGAAATATATTTTAATGCTGGTTTTTATAGGTTTACAGGCTGTCAGCCTGGCATCAGATGCGGATAAAGATGGTCGACCTCTAATCCTGTTCGAGACTAAAATTTATCGGGTTGATGGGGATGCGACTACCGATAAGTCTGAGACTAACAAGACGTCTCAGGTACTCGAGTGGTCGCCATCTTTAGTCGCTCGTGCGGGTGAGACGGCATCGATTGAGATTGCCATGGGTGAGCAAGCGGATGATGAAAAAATTGTCATGCGATTTATTTCTGACGCCAATGCCACCACCTTTGATGTGAAGCTCGAATTATTAAACGGTGATAATACGACCATCAGTCATATTGAAGATTCAGCCATTGATACACCGCTGAAGTTCTCAGCTGAATTAAATGATGTCACGCGTTTATTTACCTTGAATACGTCGTTGGTGGGTGATGATCAGATGGGCGAGGCTGTTGCTGATGCCAGCGTGGAATACGATGAATCAGCCTGTGGTCGGGTATCGGTATTTCGTCGACCACCGGTCAATGAGCGTTACTATCGCTCTGCGATCGTTGAGGTGAACGATAACAACGTCGATACTAAGAAAACGACACATCAATTACCGCCGGGCAAAAATACCATCAAGGTGTATCCATTTGCCGGTAGTTATGGCGGTGGTGGTGGCCGTGTGCGATTCCGCGGTAAGGATCTTGAAATTGACGTCAAGCCGAACATGACCTATCACATCGGTGCCAAATTCAATTCTGAAAAGCGCTACCGTACCCGAGATCAAGAAGACTGGGATCCGGTTGTATGGCGCGTGACTCAGCAGTCATGTGAACTGTAGGATAGCTGCTTGGCATAAATCAGGAGTGGTCAGTCACTCCTGATGATTTATACCGATTAAAATACGCGGTATAGTGTCGCAATGAAAGACCAACTTCGACAACAGATGTTCCGTGAACTGGAGCAGAAAGATATTCTTGAGCAAGTCAAAGAATACAGCTATCAATACCTCGATGAGGTCATGGCACGCCGTGTTTTTCCAGACGAAGAATCCCTGAAAAATTTAGCCGAATTTGATGAGTCATTACCCGAGAACATCGGCGACGCTTCAGCGATCATAGCGCAGTTAAATCAGTATGGTGCCGCAGCAACGGTGACGCATATTGCCGGACGCTACTTTGGTTTTGTTAACGGCTCTGTGTTACCCACCGCCATGGCGGCTCGCTTGCTGGCTGATGTCTGGGATCAGAATTCAGCACTGTATGTTATCTCACCCCTTGCGGCGAAATTAGAATCTATTTGTGAAGGCTGGTTGCGTTCGTTATTTAACTTGCCCGACCACGCAGTAGCCGGTTTTGTCAGTGGTTCGTCAT
>CAXRAF010000020.1:0-14193 GCA_964228485.1 Alteromonadales bacterium
GCGGGTTCAGACACAGTTGGGCAGCTTACAAGCGAATTTTTCCAAACGTGGCGACATTACCAGTCTCAATGAACAGCTGGAGAATAGACGCATTCACTTCAATACTCTAGAGGCAGTCTTACGTCAGCTGGAAAGTCGCAGCGAGGGTCTGACGAATGGTGTTGCTGGCATCATGCAAAATCTGACAGAGCTGAAGCTTAAATCAACATGGCTCACCGAGATAAGTGTTTACCAAGGTCAACTGAGTGTTGTCGGTGAGACAAGGGACCCCAAACAAGTACCGGTGCTTATCCAACAGCTGGAATCGCTCGAGGGTATTTCTGATCGACGATTTGCCGGAGTGGAAATTATGTACGATAAAGACCGAGATCTGCATGTGTTCAGCATACAAAGCATTGATTTTGTGGCACCTGATTCAGTTGCGGGAGCGAACTAGTGGCTGAGCAAAAGACATACGAGTTTTTGCAACAGAAGGTGGCGGCTTTCTCGGCGCGTGAGCGCTGGTTACTGTTTGCCACAGGTCTCATTCTGGTTGTCGGATTACTGGATTATTTTCTTATTCAGCCCGTGCGCGATGAACGCGCTGGTCTGGCCATTCAAATCAATAATTTAAATGTCCAAAGAACCAATTTCGACCAGCAGTTAGAAGAGCTGACAGATGCCATTGCTAATGATCCTGCCATGATGGCAGAGCGGGAACTGGAAGGCTTGGAAAATGCCATCATGGGTAGTGAAAGAAGACTGCGGGCATTCACAGACACATTGGTTGCGCCAGATGAAATGGCTGATATGTTGCGTGACATACTGGAATCACAGAAGAATTTGACGCTCGTAGAATTACAGAATTTACTGGTCACGCCGATCCTAACAGATGAGGAAAACAAACTAAGTACCGAGATAGGCTTGTATCGGCACCCGGTTAAACTTATTTTTGAGGGTAATTATTCTGATACACTGGGCTATCTGGGGCGATTGGAAGGAATGGACAGTCGTTTCTACTGGAGTCGGTTTGACTATCAGGTGAAAGATTATCCGACAGCTCAGGTGAGCCTGAATATATACACCCTCAGTACACAAGAGTGGTGGATTGGTGAGGTTGATGATGAATAAGTGGTTGCTAGCTGCGATAGTCACTTTTGCGGGACACGCATTGATTGCCGCGGATCCGACTCGGCCTGATTATCAGCAACCCAGTAACAAGTCCAAAGTGGCGGTTAAACAACTGCAACTGACCATGGTCAGAATGACCAAAGACAAACCCAGTGCAACGATTAATGGCAGGTTACTACATGTTGGTGATACTATCGCAGGTTATCGCGTTGCTAAGATCACTGCGAAGCAAGTATTACTCGCAAACAACAAAGGTCGTGTAAGATTGAATCTGATAACAAAAGGAGCTCTGAAGAAATCATCATGAGCAAAAATCTCGATTTAATATGTCCTAAATTGCGTTCGTGCTTGGTGTTTGTTTTCGCGCTGCTGTTATCTGCTTGCCAAACGATGTCATCAGATGAGGCAGACAAGGGTAATGTGCTGAGCGATGATTTAGATACACTCATTCAGGAGCAACAACAAACTCAGGTTGCGACGCCACCGAAAGAGGTGCAACAGGCGATACTACCGCCGATGCCAGAAATGTCCCTGAATAGCACGCCAGAACCGCGTTTTGATCTAGCAGTCAATAAAGCCCCTGCCAGAGAATTTTTCGTTGGCCTAATGCAGGGCAGTCGTTGGAATGTAGTCTTGTCTCCGGAGATTCAGGGTGAAATCTCGCTTGAGTTAAAAGAGGTTAGTGTGCCACTGGTTATGGATATTGTGCGTGATGTCTATGGCTTCGAATACAAGATAACTGATAATATTTATCAGGTTTTCCCAGCCAAATTAAAGACCGTTATTTTTCCAGTTAACTACCTTAATGTGAAGCGCGAAGGCACTTCTGTTATTCGGGTTAATTCGGGAGAGGTGGCGCAGAATTACGCCAGCGGTACGAGTAACAATCAGGGTAATGCCTTCAGTAATCAAAACCGCCGAGCGGGCAGTAGTGGTAATACTGAAAATAGTTTTGGTACCGAAATAGAAACCAAAACAGAAAATGATTTTTGGAAAGAGCTGCAGTCATCGCTGCAAATGCTCGTCTCAGGATCGCCCGAGTCGAAAGTTATGGTCAGCCCGCAAACCTCCAGTGTCATTGTCAGAGCCTATCCGGCTAACATTCGTGAGGTTGCTGACTACCTGAGTGCCGTACAAGATGTGATGGGTCGACAAGTACTGCTTGAGGCCAGAGTGCTTGAGGTTATTCTTGGCGACAGCTTCCAGTCTGGTATCGACTGGTCATCCATTGCCTCCTCAAGTTCGAGTAGCAACTTGACCTTCACACAAAATGGTCGTCAGGTCACTAATCCAGATGACACTAGCTTACTGGCCGGTGTGTTCAATGTGTCGTTTGCTGATTCAAACTTTGACTTGATGATTGACCTGCTGGAAACGCAGGGCATGGTTCAGGTACTCTCGAGCCCACGAATATCTACGCTGAATAATCAGAAAGCCGTCATTAAGGTTGGTACCGATGAATTCTTCGTGACAGATATTTCATCGACAACCGTAGCCAATGCCGGCTCTTCGACAACCTCGCCCGATGTGACCTTAACACCGTTCTTCTCAGGCATTGCTCTGGATGTCACGCCGCAAATTGATCCTGATGGCAACATCGTGCTGCACATACATCCGTCTATCAGCGAAGTAGAGGACCAGGAAAAATTGCTGACTCTAGGCGATGAGCAGGTAACCTTACCACTCGCCAGAAGCACCATCCGGGAGTCAGACAGCATCATCCGCGCTCAGAGCGGTCAAGTGGTGGTCATCGGTGGTCTGATGCAAACTCAGACTTCGGATACAGATTCAGGCCTGCCTTTCTTAAAAGATGTTGAAGGTTTGGGACATCTATTTAAGCAGAAAAATATGCGAAATCGTAAAACCGAATTGGTGATATTAATCCGTCCGATTCTGGTTGAGGATGATACCTGGAATACATATCTCAAAGGTGCACGTGATCGGATGCGAACGATGGGGTCAGGAGGTAACTAGTGTACCTTTATCACTTCGGATTACAGGAACTGCCATTCAATCTCACTCCAGATACAGAATTCTTCTGTGAACTACCAGCATACCATGAAGCGATGAATGTCCTGCGGGTGGCACTTGAAGCTGGTGAGGGGTTTATCAAAGTCATTGGCGAAGTCGGCACCGGCAAGACCATGTTATGCCGTAATCTACTAAATTACCTTGATGGCAGAGCCCATTGTGCGTTCCTGCCGAATCCTTACCTTAGCCCCAATGAACTTCGATTTGCCTTAGCTTCTGAGTTAAAGATCAGAGTCACCAAGAATATCGATCAATATCAGCTGACACAGAAGATACAGAACAAGATTATCAAACTGCATGAGCAGGGCATGCCCGTTGTTGTGTTGGTTGACGAGGCTCAGGCGCTACCGCGAGAAACACTCGAAGCCCTGCGTTTATTTACCAATTTAGAAACCGAGAAAAAGAAATTATTACAGGTTGTGTTGCTCGGTCAGCCCGAATTAGATCGCCGTCTCAAAGAGCCAGACTTGCGGCAATTAAGGCAGCGGATCAGTTTTAGCAGTGAACTAAAACCATTAGATCAAGATTCAATTCGAATTTATGTCAATCATAGATTGCGTGCAGCCGGCATGCCTATGGAGCGGCTATCGAATGGCGAATTGTTCGATGTTACGGCGATAAAAAAATTAACCAGGCTGAGTCGAGGTATTCCCCGACTGGTAAATATACTGGCGCATAAGGCATTGATGTTGGCCTATGGCCGGGGAGAGTACAAGGTCACTGGTAAGCATATTCAACTTGCCGGTAAGGATACAGACGATGTGCAACCTAATTACTGGATTGCAGGACTCCTGATCGCACTGTGTTTTGCTGGTGGATTTACCGCCATTTTATGGTCCGGGTGGCTAGTATGAGCGTGATTAATCAAATGCTGCGCGATCTGGATCAGCGACAGGGACAGCAACAGGCACCGCACAAGGTCTCAACGCCCATCGATACAAAGTCCAATTCAACGATGATTTATGCCGCGGTGGCAGTCATCGTGAGTCTGTCTCTCGCTGTTGCGAGCTATTTTTATTTTGCTGCACAACCAGCGTCAGCTGTGGCTGAATCCACTGAGCCTGCGGTGTCATCGGCAAATGCCACTATTAATCCGGCCGATACGCCGCTGAACCAGACGGTAACCGTGCAACCAGCCCCCGTTCCAGTATCAGCCACTCAAACAAAAACAACAACAGCACAAACACAAACTGAACCATCTGCACAGATCGTTGTGCCTGAGGAAAAGCAAACCGAAACAACTGTTGTAGCAAAGGTAGATCAAAGCCAAGCTCCGGAAGAAATGGCTGACAATACACGCTCATCAGCAGCGACTGATGAGACGCCTGCTGCCACGCAAGAGACTGCAACAAGGGTGATTAAACGTAACCCCAACGCATCTAAACGGACCGAAGCAGAGCAGCAATACCGAGCCTACACTCAAGATAGCACCAGCACCTTAAGCTCGAGCGAATATCGCGCCGTACTTGAAATTGACCCTGATTTTCATAGGGTAAGAATCGAGTGGTTATCGAGTCTTATCCAAAGTAATGAAAGTGAATTTACTGAGGAAGCTAGCAAGGCAATGACCCGATGGCCATCGGTTTATCAGTATCGACAAATGCTGGCACGATTATGGGTCATGTCAGAGCCGCAAAAGGCATACGACCTGTTGATCAGTGATATGCCGACCATTGCAACAGCCCCGGATTATCATGGTTTAATAGCCTATAGTGCGCAGCAAATGGGCGACCTTAATCTGGCCAGTAAAAAATACCAACTACTACTGCAAAGTTACCCAGAGCGGGCAGATTGGTGGCTTGCGCTCGGATTACTACAGGAGCAACTCGGTAATCAATCACGGGCTCTGACGGCCTACCAACAAAGCCTGCGATTTCCGGGCTTATCGGGCAACACCCGTGCTTACGCTGAGCAGCGCGTGAAAGCAATACAGGGCTTTTAATGATGGCAGTAACGACCAAGAAAATTCGACTCGGTGACATGCTCGTTAAGGAGGGGCTGATTTCAGAGGATCAGCTGATGTCTGCGCTGGCCGAGCAGAAAAGCACAGGACACAAATTAGGCCGTACTCTGGTGACCATGGGCTTGGTCGACGAGAGTCGTTTGCTGACGTTGCTGGCCGAGCAACTTAAAGTACCGTTCATTAATCTGTCGACCTATGATTTGCGTGCTGAAGTGGTGCAAACATTGCCAGAAGTTCAGGCACGGCGTTACAGAGTGATAGTGCTGGAAGATAATTTAGATCATTGTCTTGTGGGCATGTCGGATCCAACGGACATCTATGCCGTTGATGATATTCAAAATCTGCTGAAGAAAACCGTTAAGGTAGCCGTTGTCAGAGAATCCGATGTGTTATCTGCCATTGACACAATTTACCGGCGTACTCAGGAAATACAGGACTTGGCCGGTGCTCTCGATGAGGAGCTGACCGATGGTGATTTCACACTCGACCAATTAGAAGACACCGCCGATGCCTCAAATGCGCCGGTTGTTAAATTACTCAGAACACTGTTTGAAGATGCGGTAAAGGCAAAGGCATCAGATATCCATATTGAACCTGATGAGAAGGTCATGCGCATTCGTCAACGTATTGACGGGGTGTTGCAAGAGCAGGTGATGAACGAGAAGCGTATCGCTTCGGCTCTGGTGCTGCGTCTGAAACTGATGGCTGGTCTTGATATTTCGGAAAAACGCCTGCCGCAGGATGGCCGCTTTAACTTCAAGGTTGCTGATTCATCCATCGATGTTCGTTTATCGACCATGCCTGTTCAGTATGGTGAATCGGTGGTCATGCGCTTGTTGGATCAATCAGCGGCGCTAATGACTCTGGAAGAGCTCGGAATGCCAGAGAGATTGTCAAAACACTTTCGCCGACAGGTACATTCGCCCTATGGCATGATCCTGGTTACGGGACCCACTGGGTCAGGTAAGACAACTACGCTTTACGCGGCGTTAAATGAGCTAAATAGTGCCACTAAAAAAATTATCACCGTCGAAGATCCGGTCGAATATCGTCTGCCTCGCATTAATCAGGTACAGGTTAACAGCAAAATTGATTTGACCTTCGCACGCGTACTCAGATCGGCACTGCGACAAGACCCGGACGTTGTTCTGGTTGGTGAGATGCGTGACAAGGAAACGGTTGATATTGGTATTCGAGCCTCTATGACAGGTCACCTGGTACTCTCAACCCTACACACCAACAACGCCGTCTCAACCGCCATGCGTCTAATGGACATGGGTATCGAACCCTATTTGGCGGCCACTTCATTGCGTGCCATTTTGGCACAACGTCTGATGCGCAAGATATGCGAGCATTGCAAAGAGGCGCATGACCTTGAAGTGCTTCAGGAAGAATGGCTCAAATCGGTTAAGCTCGAAGGCGCAGATACCAGCCACACCTTCTATCATGGCTCCGGTTGTCACCATTGTAATGGCACCGGCTATCGGGGCCGAATCGGAATCTATGAATATCTGGAAATCGATGAAGCGGCCGGACATGCTCTGCAAATTAATGACAGCGAAGCCCTGGCAGCAGCGGCTAAAAATCAGGCCACGTATCGTTCACTAACTGAGCATGCGATGGAGCTTGCAGTCACTGGTATCTCGTCGCTTGAGGAAGTGTTCCGAGTGACCGATACAGTGCTTGAAGCTGGGGGCGAGGATGACTAGTTTTAGTTTTCGCGCCAGAAATAAAATGGGCGAGCTCATCACTGGTGAGCGAGAAGCCAATAATCGCGAGCAGGTTGCGGCATCTATCATTGAGGATGGTTTAATACCGATAGAAATTAACGAGGCTAAAACCTCTGACAGCCTCAAGATTAATATATCTGATCTCGATATTTTCAAACCCAAAGTAAGTATTGATGAACTGATTATTTTCAGTCGCCAGATGAACTCCTTATTAAAGGCCGGTGTGCCGATGATACAGGCGCTGCGTGGTTTATCGAACTCATCTCGTAACGACACCCTAAAGGAAGCGCTGAATGATGTGATCAGACAACTAGAGGGTGGTGTGACACTCGCTTCATCACTGCAAACGCGTAGTGATTTATTTGATGAGCTGTTTATCAGCATGATCCATGTCGGCGAGAACACCGGCCAACTCGATTCCGCCTTTAGTCAATTGGCGGAATACTTGGAAATGGAGCGCGAGACTCGCAAACGCATCCGTCAGGCGACGCGTTATCCAACCATGGTTTTGGCAGCCATTGGTATTGCCATTATCATCATTAATGTGTTTGTTGTGCCGGCCTTTGCCAGCTTCTTCCAGAAATTTGATGCCGAGCTGCCGTGGCAAACTCAAGCCTTGATGGCGACATCAAACTTTATTATCAACAATGGTCTTCTGCTATCCATTATGATCATTGCTGGAGTGTTCGGTGCAAGACGTTATTTCCAAACCGATCAGGGCAAGTATCAGTGGGATCGATATAAATTAAAAACACCTGTCATCGGGGCGGTATTTGAACGTATTTCATTGGGTCGCTTTGCCCGTACCTTTGCTATGACCTATCGTACCGGTGTTCCGATTTTGCAGGCGCTGGCCGTAGTCGCCAGAGCTACCAACAACCTGTATTTTGCAGAGTTTATCAACAATATGCGTGGCCAGATTGAACGCGGTGAAACGCTTACAACCACCGCTGCCCAATCAGGCATGTTCACTCCGCTGGTATTGCAAATGTTTGCGGTGGGTGAGGAGACCGGTGCACTGGATGATCTCATGGATCAGGTGGCTGACTTCTATGAGCAGGAAGTAGATTATGATTTAAAACGATTGAGCGAGGCTATTGAGCCGATTTTGATCGTGGTCATGGGGGCCATCGTGCTGGTGGTTGCACTTGGGGTATTTTTACCCATGTGGGATCTGGCATCAACCATGCGCAACTAAAACCTGTATGAGTAAACGAGATGACTCATATAGATATAGCCGACGTGAGCGTTATCTGTTCGGCATATTGGTACTGCTGATTGTGACGTGGTTCTTTGCCATACCACTTGTGCAGCGCATGATAATTAGCTTTGAGCGAACGGCGTTTGAGCAGGTAGTCAGGCAACTGAATGCCGCTTGTCGACAGCTGGTTATTGAGGCTAAGGCGACAGAGTCCAGCAACTTGCGTGATTGGCTAGGTGAAAACCCCATGGCGTGCCTTGAGAAACAGGCACTATCCGGGATGGTATATATTGAACAGGAAACATCCTCGTTCGAGCAACCGAAGGCCACCTGGATGTTTGAAGCTGACACCGGCTCGCTGCGTTATCGCTGGCGCCACAGTCAGCAATTGATTAGTTCCGCGCCAGAGCCGGATATTGTCCGATATCGGTTGAGCGCAGAATTTGCGGATACTAATCAAAATGAGATATTAGATGATGGCGAGGTTATCAACGGGCTGGTGTTAAAAAGCCTGTATCCGTTTCGATGGCGATCCGCGTCAGATTATTAACGATAGGAGAACTGAATGTGAAAAACAGTCGCGGCTTTACTTTAATTGAATTGGTCACAGTGATTGTCATTCTCGGTATATTGGCGATTTTCGCCTTACCCCGATTCGGTAATGTCACTGATCAGGCACACGATGCCTCCATTGAGGGCGTTCAGGGTGCACTGGCATCAGCGGTGGCACTGGTTCATGCGCAATGGGTCGCCAATGGGCAGCCTACCGCCGATCCACAGAGAGATAACATTATCGGGTTTGGTCGTGGGGATGTTGACGTGAGTAGTTTCGGTTGGCCCACAGGCACTTCAGGTTCGAATAATCCAAGCATGGATACCATTCGTTGTGTTGAGCTTTGGTATGGCGTGTTACAGGCCAGTGCTCCGAGTGTCGACAGCTCCGGAAATCCGGATTATTTGGTCTCAGCACCGGGCGGTGATTGTGTCTATACCTACAATCGAGATACCAGTGCCAGCCAGATTATTTACGATGCTGATACCGGCGAAGTCACAGCAAATGTATTTTAACTGTCGAGGGCGTCACATTTTTAGGTAATTTCAGAGGTTTTAGTCACATTTTATTGATTTTATAGTGTATTTTTAACATCAATTTGCTATAACTGTAGTCATCTTGTAAGAATTTGTGTCACAAGAATCAGAAAGGAAAATAGTCATGAGAAATATGCAGTCAGGTTTTACATTAATTGAATTGGTAATGGTCATTGTTATCCTAGGTATTCTAGCAGCGTT
This sequence comes from Alteromonadales bacterium, assembly GCA_964228485.1. Taxonomy (GTDB): domain Bacteria; phylum Pseudomonadota; class Gammaproteobacteria; order Enterobacterales; genus CAXRAF01. The sequence goes on from CAXRAF010000020.1 coordinate 9,326, forward strand.
TGCATTGCCAAAGTTCGCAGATTTATCAGACGATGCTCAGTTATCGAGTATCGAAGCAGCAGCCGGTGCAGTGCGTTCAGCTTCTGGAATTGCTCATGCTGCATATTTAGCAGGAGGACAAGCTGCGTCCGTTACGTTAGAGGGTACCGCTTATACCATGACATTCGGTTATCCTGATGCTGACGATATCGACACACTAGCTGGTCTTGACGGATTTACATCAACCGTTGCAGGCGGCACTGCAACAATAGCATTAGATGATAATACATCCTGCACATTCACATATGCAGAAGCTGCAGACGCGACGACGCCGCCTGTTATCGGCGCAGCAAGTTGCTAAACCTGAGCATTTAATTGATTACATAAAGCCGTGCGGAGAGTATTCCATCGATCCCGCGGCTTTACTCTCGTCGAGTTGGTGTTGACTATCACCATCATCGGCGTTATTTCTTTTCTCGCACTCCCTAAATTTTTTAATCAATCAACCTTCGATGAGCGGTTTTATTACGATGATCTGCTCGCCGCGAGTCGTTATGCCTCCAAGCTTGCCATTGGCTCAGGGTGTGCGGTGCGACTATCGGTGTCCGGTTCGGGCTACTCACTGGTTCAGGACAGTAATTGTGATTACACGACACCAAATTATAATTTGACGGTACCGCGTCCTGACGATACAGCTGCCTATGCCAATACCGATGTACCCGCCTCTGTGACCATCACCACCAACGAGGCGACCATTATTTTCTGGCCCAATCATCAGGTAGTGGACGGTGCAGGCTCAGCCATTACCACCGCAGTCATTCAATTAAGTGGTGAAATAAACCGACAAATCACAATCTATGGTGGCAGCGGCTATGTGCAAGCAGGGTAGTCAGCAGTCAGGGCTCACACTAGTCGAACTGGTAATCAGTATCGTTATTCTATCGATTGTTGTTGTCGGAGTATTTAGCGCGCTCGGTACACTGGTTGGCCGCAGCGCCGATCCCATGATCAGACAACAATCCATTGCTGTGGCTCAGGCATATCTGGAGGAAATTCAATCCATGGATTTTGGTCTTCCGGGTGGGGGCTGTCCCGCAGTGCCCGGTGCCGGTGGTCGAGCTAATTTCAATAACATTTGCCATTATCATAACCTGTCCGATAGTGGAGCGGTGGATCAAAACGGCAGTAGTATTGCTTCACTGGCAAACTATGATGTCACTGTCACCGTCACAGGCTCAAGTAACCTCGGCAGTCTGAGCGCGGCCAGCACCGCACGCATTGATGTTTCTGTCACTGGTCCGACTAATGAAACAGTCATCATGAGTGGCTACAGGACCAACTACTGATGCGCGCCCTGCAAGCCGGATTTAATTTAGTTGAGGTGATCATTGTCATCACGGTGGTGGGCATTCTGGTGGTCGCCATCGGTCCAGTGGTTACCCGACCATTTGTCGCCTATGATGATTTAAGCACACGCACCGCCTTGGTTGACTCGGCACAATCTGCGTTGTCCCAAATCACGAATGATGTCCGAGATACGATACCGAATACCTTGCGCACTAATGGCACCTCCGCTATTGAGTTTATGCCAATTCAACTCGGTGGGCGCTATCGCTTCGACGCAACACCTTCCGCGGTGACGGGTCTGACACCCTCTGCCAGCGATGCATCATTTCAGGCACTGGGTAACATTGCATCGATTCCCTCTGGGAGTCGAATCGTGGTGTACAACACCGGCGCCACGCAATTTTATAATGCCGCCATCAGTGGCACAGACGGGATTATATCGCCAGCCTCAACTACTGTGACCTTGTCCGATAATGGCAATGAAGATCAGTTGACGCTGAGTTCAGGCTTTCAGTTTGATAATTCCGGTAATGGTTCGCCGGCCCGTCGCTTTTACGTGGCAACCACCCCCGTCAGTTATGTTTGTGACACCAGCGCAGGCACACTCGTGCGCTATAGTGGCTATGCTATCAATGCCAGTCAGCCAACCAATCCGGCCGTATCACCGCTTTCAGGGGCATCCTCGACATTAATCACCGACCTTGTCAGTGCCTGTGACTTTGATTACACCCCGGGTAGCAATAGCCGGGCAGGTCTGCTGGTGATTGATTTAACCCTCACACTGGATGGTGAAGTAATCCAGCTGTTGCAGCAGATACATGTGAGTAATGCACCATGATTAACCGAGCCAAACAGGCCGGAGTGTCTCTGGTCGCAGCTATTTTCGTCATCACTGTACTGGCAGTCGCGGTGGTCTTTATTCAGCGCCTCTTAAGTGTCAGCGTGGCAACAAACAATCTGGCACTGCAGGGTGCCAGAGCCTGGCAAGCGGCACAGGCGGGTGCTGAATGGGGTATTTATCGTGCCATTGTTGATGGTTCTTGCGTCAGCTCAAGCACATTAAATTTGACCGAGGGCGCACTGAATGGCTTTGCGGTCACTGTGGGATGCAGTAGTCAGAGTTATACCGAAGAGGGCAGTACAGTTACCATCTACAACCTGAGTGTTGTGTCAGAATTTGGCACCTTGGGCACCACCCCTGAATATGCCTCAAGGCGGATTAATTTAATCCTGGAAAACTAATCATTAAAAAAGGCGCTCAAAGCGCCTTTCGTTTATTTGCGGTAACCCTTTTCGATGTGTTCCTGACGATTTTTCTCTTCAGCACACAAGGTGGCCGTTGGTCTGATCAGCAAACGTGGTAACCCGATAGGCTCACCCGTTTCGACACAGAAACCATAGGTGCCGTTATCGATCATATCAAGCGAGGTCTTGATTTTGGGTAACAATTTGCGCTCACGGTCAAGCAGTCTGAGACGCATGCGGTTCTCTTCCTGATTGGTTGCGATATCTAATTCGTCAAACTCGTGCTCGGTCTCAGATAGTTCGCTCATGATAGCAGTAGTATGTGCCATGATGTCTTCACGCATTTCAACCAGCTTGTTCTTGAAGAAATCAAGTTGGTCTTCATTCATGTAGCTCTTCTTTGGCATTGAGAGTAGTTTTTTTTCAGTTAGCATTTCCTGTGTTTCCATGTAATTAAGCAGGTCAATGGTTAGCTATAAAGTGAGATCCTAGATAACTGACTGATTTTTGAACGGCATAATCATAGGGATTTTTTCCCTGAATGCAAGCTATATTAGTAAATATTTATGTTTAACAATTGAAATGTCTCGTAAAAGGCCTCATACAGCATGACTACAGGCATTCTGAGGATAGTCTGTGATATAATTCCGGCCCCTATTAAGGTCGGCAGTCAAGCGATATTGCAACTGCACATTGAGGAACAATGATGAATCATCACTCATTACCGGACATTGCACTTAAAGCGAGCTCGAAATTCAGCATGGGACTGGATTGGGTTGGCATGAGTGATATCGAGCTCCCGGTAAATCTACTGCATGATAATGACACTGCTATTCGTGTCGGTGCAAAAGTGCAGGCGTATGTTAATTTGGAAGATCCTGACGCCAAGGGCATTCATATGTCGCGTCTGTATCTTACTCTGAATGAACATATGGCCGATAAAACCTTTAGCCCGGCAACCTTAAAAGAGGTGCTGCTTGCGTTTGCTGAATCGCACAAAGATCTCAGTAGTCGTGCGATGCTGGAATTTGATTTCGATTACATTCGTAAAGCAAAGTCGCTTAAGAGTGAGAACTATGGTTGGAAAGGGTATCCGGTGAAAATCTCAGGCACCCTAGTTGATAACGAACTGGCACTGCAACTACAGGTTGAAATACCCTACTCATCGACCTGCCCATGTTCAGCCGCGCTGGCTCGACAATTAATTCAGGAAAAATTTACCTCTGATTTCGCTGATCAGGATAAGGTATCTACCGAGGTGGTTGCAGAATGGTTATTACAAGGTTCTTCCATCATGGCGACTCCCCACTCGCAGCGGTCATATGCCCAGATAAAGGTGCGACTGAGCAGTGACAGCGCCCAATTCCCAATCGACCAACTGATTGACCAAATTGAGGATGCCTTAAAAACTCCGGTACAGGCAGCAGTCAAACGTGAAGATGAGCAAGAGTTCGCACGTTTAAATGGTGCCAACCTGATGTTCTGTGAAGATGCCGCACGCCGTATCAAGAGCACCTTAGAAGAGCAGCGAGTGTACGAAGACTATTGGGTTCGTGTCGATCATATTGAGAGTCTTCACCCACACAACGCGGTCAGTATTGTTACAAAGGGCCTTAATGACGGTTTTAAACCGATACCGTAGCATGATTCAATGGCTTGCTCTGGGGCTGACTATGTCAGCCTCAGTCGTTTTCGGCAGTCTAAAACAAATCGACCTCAGCTCAATAGATTCCATCCCTGATAATTTGCCCGCCATCAGTCAGGGCGGTGTGTTAGTGCTCCGTTTGCCACAGCATGCGCAAGCCTGGTTCAATGATAAATCACTATTTATCGACGACGGTATGGCGCTGATTGCCTTACATCGAGATAGCCGAGTTGCCAGGCTTCGCATCGTACTCGATTCAGTCAGCAAAATGATCGAGTTTCCGGTTGTTACCAGAAATTATAAGATTGAGCGTGTTGATGGCCTGCCACCGGCAAAAGTAACGCCACCTATGGACCCAAAGATCAGGCAGCGCATAAAAAATGAAGCGGCCACTATCCGAGCCGCGCGTCAACGACTGGACTCGCGTCTGGATTTTATGAGCGATTTTATTTGGCCGGTTAACGGTAGAATTTCCGGCGTTTATGGTAGCCAACGAATTTTGAATGGCACACCGAAAACACCCCACTATGGTGTCGATGTCGCGGTCCCAACCGGCACGGAAATCGTCGCGCCAGCGGCAGGTGTGGTGACCTATGTCAATGATGATATGTATTACTCTGGTGGAACACTGGTGCTAGACCATGGTCATGGG
>CAXRAF010000021.1:0-13495 GCA_964228485.1 Alteromonadales bacterium
CTGTATAAATAGTTAAGTTGTACTTGAACACAACTCTAAGAAGTGTGAGAATTCACAGCCTGCGCGCCCGTAGCTCAGCTGGATAGAGTAACTGGCTTCGAACCAGTTGGTCGGGTGTTCGAATCACTCCGGGCGCGCCAACTAATAAAAGGTCCCTTTGTGGGGCCTTTTTTTATGCTAGGTTTTCTTGCCTGGTTGATTATAGATAGACAGCGACCCGTCTGCAGTCTTCTTGAACCGCTTATAACTCCACTGGTACTGGCTTGGATGCTCTCTGATCGTCTCTGCCATCAAACGATTGAGTTCAGCATTAAAAACAGTAATATCGGACTGAGCATCAAGCTCAAGCGGAGCAAATGATAACTTGTAGCCATCAGCACCCTTGACACAGGTTGCCATCCAGATTGCTGAGTTAGTGCGATTTGCAAGACCGTGCAATAACGTCATGGTATAGGCCGGTTGGCCAAAGAACGGCGCAAATTCACCACTGCCATCAGGTGGTTGCTGGTCTGGCAATAAAAACAAACCACTGCCCTGTTTAAGGACCTTCAACATCTTACGGACATCGATAGCACGAGTCCTTACGACACGATCCTGTTCACTGCCTTGCAGTCGAATCGCTTCAAGCTCTTTAATACGCGGTGGTCGATACAAACCATAGCAACCCGCTTCTTCACGCAAATAACTCCATACCAGCTCCCAGTTTCCGTAATGAGGACTGATCACTAGCATACCGCCATCATTGGCCAATGCCTGCTGAAACGTATCAACGCCATGTAGATGTTTAATCTGAGGACGGATTTGCTGATAATCACGGAACCAAATATGAACAATCTCGGCGAATAAATCAGTATTAAACAGAATATTCTGATTACGAAGCGCTTTGCGTTGTTGACTATTGTATTCCGGTAAGCAGGTTGCTAGGTTAATATCAATCACGTTTTTAGTGGCATTAGGTAGCACACATTGTAACCAGGCAATTGGACGCATAATCGCCTTTGCCACACCGAGTGGCAGGCGCGCAATGATGCGCATGATGGCAATGATCAATCGTGCCTTAGTTGATGATTTTGACTGCGTGGACATCTAAGTAAGAATTGTTAACTGACGCAACTTATAATGACTTATGGATAACTATTTTATACTAAAAAGCATTCACATTGCTCTGGCGATTTTAAGCGTTAGTCTATTTTCTGTCAGAGGTGTTCTTTTGCTGTTGAATAATTCCTCATATCGACATCGCTTGTATCGGCTTATCACGCCACTCATTGATAGTATTTTGCTCACTCTGGGGATAGCTATGGCAGTTATAATCGGGCGAAATATCTGGTCCATGGATTGGTTTGTGTTAAAGATCAGCTTGATTATTTGTTACATCGTTACCGGGACACTGGCGCTGAACCGACTCAAGGTACGTGGACAACAAGTCAAAGCATTACTCGTGGCTTGGATTTTCGCAGCGGGCATATTTTATACCGCTCTGGCAAAGCCCATGTGGATGACCGTTAGTCTCTGACCTGCTTTAGATGCATAATGAAATTGCAAGGCTTGTGCAACGAATTTAATTGGTCACTCAAAATACCTTCCCAAGCAGTCCTGCATGCTCCAGTCGAGCCCGGCATACAAAAGATGGCCACCTTATTTGCCATCCCAGCAATGGCACGAGATTGCACCGTCGAGGTACCAATTTCCTCATACGAAATGGCGCGGAAGATCTCACCAAATCCCTCAATCGTTTTATCAAACAGCGCACTGACGGCCTCAGGTGTTGAATCACGACCACTAAAACCAGTACCGCCAGTAATTAGGATTGTTTGTACACGATCATCGGCGATCCAAGCCGATACAATCGCGCGAATGGTATAAATATCATCGGGACACAACTGTCGATCAAATAAATAATGCCCCTCTTCCTCGACAACTGATTGTAAATAATCACCTGAACTATCCTCAGCGAGTGTTCGTGTGTCAGATACCGTTAACAAGCATATGTTTAAAGGTGTGAAAGTCGCATCTGGACTGACAGCCATGTGTTATCTCCCATAATCACGGTGTAAGGTTTAGTTTATCCAAGTCAGCGGGCTGGTTGATATTCAGCATGTCCTCTGAATTGATAGTTGGTATTGTAATAGAATTTAGCGCACGACTCATGGATTTAATTGACATACCATCCTGCTGAGAAGCACCTGTTGCCAGTCGGGTAACCTCTGATGCCATTGCCGGGTGACACTGCATCACCAATGGTAATGGGAAGTTGTCAAAGCTTAGCAGTTCATAAGTACCAATATTGTCTATCAATGCCGTGAGGCTCGCAGGACTCAGCTTAATCATATCCACCGGCATGACAAGAAGTATGCCCGAATAACCCTGACTAACTGCATGCCGCAGACCCGCCTCGATGCCGGCTACCGGGCCAATGTTGTGAAAGTTATCACTGAGGCCGTCGGCGAGTTCATTACTACTGGTGAACACCTTGTGACAGCCAGCTTGTTTTAGAATTTGATGACAATGATCCTGAAATGTCTGGTTCTGATAACGCAACAGTGCTTTATTCTGTCCCATTCTGCGTGACTGGCCGCCAGCTAAAATCAGGCCAGTCAGCTGTCGATCATTCATTTAATTACAGTTAGCAACGCATATTGTTTGAATATCAATCTGACCACCACAAGACAAATAGGCCTGATCATACAGTGATCCACAGTTCTCCAAAACAGCCTTACATTCGCGCTTATATTCCGCGAGAATGTCATCGTAAGATGGTCGTGTGGGTTGTCTTGGTTGATCGGGTGGCACCAATCGGTTTGCTTTACGCTCAGCATTATCCAACTCCCGTTTACACTGAGGGAACTGATCAATCCGCACTAAATCAACATCACCCGAGCAGCGCACATAAGCCAGCTCTCCATCGCGTTTAATTAGTCGCTGCTGCTCGCGGTAATCAGCATAGGCCAATTCATAGCCTCGCTCTGCGGCAATATATTCCTCCAGAGCATAACCGTAGTCACGCTCTTGCTCTGCCAGCGTTACGGAGGCCTTCTGCTCAGCCTCAGCATGACATAGTGAGAGTCGCTTCTGATTATCGACCTCACACTGGTTGCGATCCCGATCGGCCTGACTTAAACAGGCTAATCCTTGTTCACCCTCAGGTGGAATATAGTTTTTAACCTGCTGTAATCTTGGTCCACAAGCTGACACAAGTGCGACAGTGGCGAGAGCTAATAGTACTTTTGAGGCATTCATCAGATAGACTCCATTGGTTATAGACCACGCATGTATTCGGGTCTTAAATTAATACTTTCAGGCGAATCAATCGCCATTTTTAAATTAGCCAACATGGCTTGCTGATCTTTCGGTAGTGTGCCTTTTAATGGCAGCCAATTACTGGCATGGTCACTTCTAAATATCGTCCGCTGCAGAGATAATTGAGCAATAAAGTCATGTAATTCACTAAACAACTCGGTTCGATTCATTGCCACATAATCAGGAAAGGCATTGCGAAAACGCGCTTCACCTCGTGGAAAGCTGACCACAAGTGTTGATAGATAATGTGGTTGTGTCTCGTTCATTAATGCCGCAGTATCCGCTACATGCTGTTGACTCAGGGTTTGTCCACCAAGGCCATTTAGAACCATGACAGAGGTCTTAATTCCGGCATCATGCAACTTTTGTAATGCATTTTTACTTGAGAGGTATGTTTCTCCCTTCTTAACTCTGGCTAAAACCTCATTAGATCCCGATTCAATGCCAACATAGACCATGCTGAGGCCCTTCTCTCTCAGATCGGCCAGCTCTGAGACGGTCTTGTTACTTACATTCCGTGGTAAACAATAGGCTGTGACTCGTTGCAATTCAGGAAATACCTGATTAATTTGCTGCAGAATCAACTCAAGTCGTCGGTAGGATAAGGTCATGGCATCGCCATCTGCTAAAAAGATTCGTCTCACCTGTGTACCCGATTGTTTAACGCTCTGAAGTTCTTGTAATATCTCGGTCTCGTATTTAAAACTAAATTGCTTCTGTGAGTCCTGATACATCTCGCAGTAGGTGCATTCATTCCAGGAGCAACCATTGGTTACCTGAAGAATGAGAGACTGCCATTCACTGGGTGGCCGAAATACTGGTTCGATGTAATTTAAATTAAACATAATTGCTGTATAAGTATCGAGTTGTGCCTATTGTAATGCATTTAGATGAACGAAAGATGAATATTTATATCCATTCATACTGCTAGACGTCTAAATTCACGCTGTGTAAAATAGCCATGCCAATAACAATAGGAATAAATTATGAGCAAATGGGATGGGAAATATATAAATCCTTACGTCGAACACGGTAAAAAAAGTGGTTCGGTGAAAAAAATAACCGTCTCTATCCCCTTCAATGTACTGAAGCTATTAACAGATGAGCGTACACGACGACAAGTGAACAATCTGAGACATGCCACCAACAGCGAATTGTTATGTGAAGCCTTCCTACATTCATTTACTGGTCAACCGCTACCAACGGATGATGAGTTAGATAAGAATAATCCAGAACCGCCTCATTGGAATGAAGATCTTTTAGAAGACTAACCGAGAACTCAAAATAATGTTAAGAAGAACCAAGATTGTTGCCACTATCGGGCCTGGTTGTGATGATCCCGAAATACTAGAAAAAGTCCTACTTGCCGGAGTAAACGTTGCCCGTCTGAATTTTTCCCATGGCAGTCCCGATGACCATCGTCGTCGCGCCCAGCAAGTGAGAGAAATTGCCGCTAAACATGGTATCTATGTTGCCCTGTTGGGCGATCTGCAAGGGCCAAAAATCCGCATTTCTAGATTTGCTGATGGCAAAATCAGCTTAACTGAGGGAGCAAAATTCACCCTCGATAGTGAATATGACACCGAATCTGGCACACAGGATATCGTTGGTATTGATTACAAAGAGCTACCACAGGATGTCGAAACTGGCGATACGTTGTTACTTGATGACGGCCGCGTGCAATTAAAAGTCCTTGATGTGGTGGGCCAGAAGGTTCATACCGAAGTTATTCTAGGAAGTGAACTGTCGAACAATAAGGGAATCAATAAGTTAGGTGGTGGCATTTCCGCTGCTGCACTGACTGACAAAGATTACGAGGACATTAAATTAGCCGCTGAAATCGGTGTCGACTATCTTGCCGTGTCATTTCCGCGTGATGAGCATGACATGCATGAGGCTCGCACACTAGTAAAGGCTGCCGGATCAACCGCTCGCCTAATCGCCAAGATAGAACGGGCTGAGACAGTTACCGATCCTCAACTACTTGATAATATTATCATCGCCAGTGACGCCGTCATGGTGGCACGCGGTGATTTAGGCGTCGAGATAGGTGATGCACAACTGATTGGTGTACAAAAGCAAATCATCAAACGTGCTCGGACACTGGACCGGTTAGTTATAACTGCTACGCAAATGATGGAATCTATGATTGATACGCCTGTACCTACCCGTGCTGAGGTGTTCGATGTCGCAAACGCCGTCCTTGATGGTACTGATGCGGTCATGCTATCCGCTGAAACGGCTACCGGAAAGTATCCAGTTGAAGTGGTCGAGACCATGTCACGCCTGTGCATTGGCGCTGAGAGTAATGCCATCAGTATAATTTCAAAGCATCGAGTGCAGGAAGATTTTACTACCACGGATGAAACCATTGCCCTGTCGACCATGTATGCAGCGAATCATCTCAAAGGTGTCAAAGCCATTCTGTGTTTGACTGAATCAGGTGCGACGCCGCTCTGGATGTCCCGAATTAGAACTGCAATACCTATCTATGTGCTGACACGTCATGAAAACACCCGTAATCGAGTAGCACTTTTCAGAGGCTGTGAGGCTATCCCGTATGATGCAACCGTGGTAAATCGTAAAGACGTTAATCGCTTAGCGGTCGAACAACTCAGAGAGCGTGGCATCGTTAATGATGGCGACTTAGTGATTTTGACTAAAGGCGATCATATGGGCATCCATGGCGGCACTAATGCGCTCAAGATACTTGTTGTAGGTAATGTTTCATAATTTCAATAATTTATGAATTATATTTAAAGTGATTTATTGCTTATAAATTGCATATTTCTGAGCAGAGCGAGCATTGCAGAACCAAGCTAATACATTTGACCGCATCAAGAACGCCTTGAATAATTATGAGGCGTTCCCTTTTCAGTCACCCTATTTCCCAGATCCGGTCGATTCTGCGGTGTTGGTCGTTATGCACCTGTTAAATGACCAATGGCATGTACTACTCACTAAGCGCTCTGAGGATTTATCATCCCATCCGGGACAAATCAGCTTCCCCGGCGGTCGAGTTGAGCCAAATGATGACAATTTACAGGCAACTGCGTTGCGCGAGGCAGCTGAGGAAGTGGGAGTTCCGCAGTCCAGTGTATCGGTATTTGCTGAGTTGACACCAGTGACGACCCTCACGGGATTTAAAATACATCCATTTGTGGCGATAGCAGAACAACTACCCGAATTAACGCTACAGGCATCAGAGGTCGACAGCGCCTTCCATGTTCCGCTCAACTGGCTAATCGATGTAAACAACATTTCGTATGTGGAACGCTCGATTAGAGGCTTTAATATTAAGACTTTCCGTCTGGATTGGGATGACCATGTTATTTGGGGCGCTACCGCGACGATGATTGCAGAAATGGGGCATCGACTGCGCAATATGAGCAGTTAAAATCAATGCATCATGCTGGCAAAGCTATAGCCTGCCAGACTAATGACTACCACACCGGCAATCTTTCTGATAATTGGCTGTGACATATAAACCAGTAATTGATTGGCACCCAGTGACATTAAAAACATGGCTGGCAGGGTTCCTATGCCAAAGCTGACCATCACCAATGCCCCTGATAGTGGATCCGGCGCGCTGACAGACCAGAGCAGGATCGAATACACCAATCCACAAGGGAGCCAGCCCCAGAGAAATCCGAGCGCAACCGCCTGCCAGACTGATTTTATCGGTAATAAACGCTTACTGAGTGGTGAGACCTTACGCCAGATGGGTAAACCTAGACGCTCGATATGCGCAAATTTAGGAAACCAACCTGCCAGGTAAAGGCCAAGGCCAACCATAAACAGAATGGATAACAGCCTCAGTCCCATGGCTATGGTTCTATCTTCACTCACCAGTTGCGTCCCGAGAAATGCCACCAAAGCGCCGGCAATGGCATAGGATGTAATCCTGCCAAGTTGGTATGCCAGTGACAGTAATTTGCTATGCTTACCTGAGCTAGAGACGCCCAAAACAGTGGCTATACCACCACACATGGCGACACAGTGTAAGCTGCCGAAAATGCCAGCAATTAGAGCGCTGAGTAGGTGGGCTTCAGTTAAAATCATCCGGATTGTTTATCGCTTGGGATGGTCGTTTCTCAGCCTGTGTTTGCTGCTTGTCGTCAATGATCACTTTTAACCCCTGTGATTCCATATCATCATATTGGCCGTCGCGTATGGCCCAGAAGAAAACCGCAAGTGCGACAATCAAAAAGCCTATGGCAATCGGAATAAGTAGAAATAGAATATCCATGACAAGGACTAGAGTGCGCTATTTTTTTGCCAGTCGCAAGGCATTTAAGATGACAATGAGCGAGCTGAAGGACATGCCTAATGCCGCTATCCATGGTGTGAGTAAACCCGCCATGGCAAGTGGGACGCCAATCAGGTTGTAACTGATCGCCCACACGATGTTTTGTTTAATAATCTGACGAGTTTTCAACGATAACTGATAGGCCTTTTCAATCAATGTTAACGACTCGCGCATTAAAATCATGTCTGCATTCACTTTGGTAATATCAGTGGCCTGAGTCATAGCGATTGAAACTGATGCCGCCGCCATCGCTGGCGAATCATTAATACCATCACCAACCATCACAGCCAATTTTCCCGCGGCCTGTAATTGCTCAATGTAGGCTAATTTCTCCGCCGGACTAACACCACCAAGCACCGTGTCACTCGGTATATGGAGCTTCTCTGCCAATGCCGCCACATGGGCTGACTTGTCACCACTTAATAGGTGAATAGCCAGCTTTCGCTCTCGCAGTGAGCGGATCAGAGCGGCTGCCTCGAGTCTAATTTCCGTGGTTACTATAAATTCAGCTTGCAGTTGATCGTTTTTGAGAAGGTAAAGATGAATCTCTGGCGACTGCGTCTTAGCAGCGTCGTCTGTCAGTAGTTGATTATTGCCCAATCGAAACACATCACCATTTATCACAACAGACAGCCCTACTCCGGCAATGCGTTTGACATCTGAAATCGCGAAATTAGCGGTCTCGAACTCACTGAATGCGGTAGCGATTGGATGCTCTGACTGTGACTCAATGGTTGCAATGAGCGCCAACAGCGCATCATCAGTCATGTCCGAATGATTATTGAATGACTGTAACTGAAACCGTCCGGTTGTCAGGGTGCCCGTCTTATCAAACACAAAGTCTGTAGCCTGATTCAAATTAAACAGGGCTGATGAGCGGTTGAGCAGAATTGCTCTGGATGTCAGATGGCCAATGGCCGTCGTAATGGCTACTGGTGTTGCTAATGATAGTGCGCAAGGACATGTAACCACTAGAACAGCTAACACTGTGGCAAACACCATCGTACTGTCGGTGTAATACCAGTACAGGGCTGTGAGTGTGGTCAACAGCAGAATACCTAGCACAAAATAACTCGCAACCCGATCGGCAATCTCTTGAATTCGTGGCTTGCTCTCACGGGCATTCTGTAACAGGCGAATGATACTGGCCAGAGTTGAATTCTCTACCCGATCGGTTACTTTAATATGAAACGTATCAGCACTGTTAATGCTACCCGCGGCGATGAGTTGCTCTTTTGACTTCAATACCGGTGTTGACTCTCCGGTCAAGATCGATTCATTCACCTCAGCAGATGATTCCAGCAAAAGCCCATCACAAGGTACCTGCGATGCAGGCTTTACAATCAGCACATCCCCTGCTTCAACATCCTCCAGTAATACGCGTTTATGCTGGTTACCGAGCAAATGTAATGCTGTTTCTGGTTGTGAACCCAATCGTTCCTCAAGGGCGCGACCAGACTTATGAATCGCCATCATTTGCAGATAACGACCGGTCAGTAGAAAGAACACAAACATGCTGACAGAATCAAAATACACCTCGCCAACACCGACAAGCGTGGCATATACACTGGCCAGCCAGGCTGCCATGATTGCTATGGTCACTGGCACGTCCATATTAACCACTTTATTGCACAGACTTTTAAATGCCGACAGATAAAACGGACTGGCCGCATAAAGTACCACGGGAGTTGATATAAACAGACTGACCCAACGTAACAGCTGCCAGGTTGAGTCAGACATTTCTTGATTACTGTCGAGATAAAAACCTAGGCTGTACATCATCACCTGCATCATACCCAAGCCGGCGACTGCTAATTTCTGTAAGTATTGTTTTTTCTGTGTAATGAGGGCCTGCTCTTTCGCGGCGCGGTCATAAGGTTGCGCCTGATAGCCAAGGGCGTTAATTGCCGCGAGAATATCACTCAATTGAATGACGTTAGGATCCCACTCTAATGTGGCACGGTTAGTTGATTGATTGACCGTAATACGATGAATACCGCTAAGTTTGCTAATTCTTGATTCAATTAACCATGTACAGGCTGAGCATACAATCCCTGTGATAATGAGTGATATACGCGAATCATCAGTTGTTGATGACTGGACGTACTTTTGTTGAACCTTGTCATGGTCATAGAATACTAAACTGGCCTTATCGGTCGTCATATCCCGTGGCGAGATTTCAGGTAATTTTTCCCGAAATTGGTAATAATCAGCTAAGCCCATGCTGACAATCGACTCGGCGACTGCCTGACACCCAGGACAGCACATATGCTGTGTTTGATGCGCAATTTCGACAGGGTATGCTGTGCCCTGCTCGTTGGGTAAACCACAGTGATAACAAAATTGCGCGAGTTTATTCATCAGATTTTGGTTGCCTTGAGTGCACCGCTGGCCTGAGTAGCGACAAGCTCTGATTTAATCAGCCATTGCTCAGGGTTGGATAAACGCACATACCAGCGACCCGCTGTCGGATTCGGTGATAAGCCCTGAAAGCTGCCGTCTTTCTGACGTTTAACCGACATACTGAAGTCACGTTGCGCATCCGTCGGATGAATAAAATCAAGTGTCAAAGAATCCGCTTCGGGTTTTTGTTTAGCGAAGGTAATGTGAATGAAATTGCCCTCCAAGCGATTCAACTTGGCATTCAGACCTCTGGTATAGGCGTTGTTAAGTAATTCGGTACGTTGATTGATGGCTTTACCTTCTTTGTAATAATCATCTACCACCAAATCATCGGCATTCTTGAATGCAATCACGACGGTGGTAATGCCAGCCATGACTGCCGAAGCCGGAAAAGCCATTATGAACCAGGGCCAGAATTGTTTATACCAGGGTTTAGTATCTGTCTGGTTTAGTATGTCACTCATGAATCAATCTCCTCTCTTATTACCTGCCACGGCAATCTACTTTCTAGCACTTGGTCCCAGAAAACGACTCTCAGACTCTGCGACGAGTTCAGGGTTATCAACTGCAATAGCCCGGAATACAATGGTATTTCTACCGATACCCAGATCATCTGGGTCGACCTGTAGCCTGACAGGTATCGTTGCTACCTCACCTGAAGCGACAGATATCGTCATATCACCAAGTACATGAATGTCATCCAGACCATCGACTGTAACCTGATAGGTTTGCTGCTCTTGTGACATATTGAGTAATTTAATGCTGTAAACATTTTCAATCAGGCCATCCATGGTGGTGGTATACAGCGCATTACGGTCGCGAATGACATCCACTTCAAAGGGAACTCGCTGCCCAAGGGCATAGGCAAAACTCGAAAACACAGCCAGCAAAATGACCGCATAAAAAATCATCCGCGGTCGGATCACGCGATGGTCTCGGCCCTCGTTAGCATGCTCATTGGTGTATCGCACCAGTCCTTTGGGGTAGCCCATTTTCTCCATAACAGAATCACACACATCAATACAGGCAGCACAGGCGATACACTGATATTGCAGGCCATCACGAATATCAATACCGGTGGGACAGACATGAACGCATTGCTCACAATCAATACAGTCTCCGAGTCCTTTAGCCTTGTATTCTGTGTCTTTGCGTTTTCTTGAACCACGCTGCTCACCCCGTTGCTCATCATAAGCAATGATCAGGGTATCTTTATCGAACATGGCACTCTGAAAGCGGGCATAAGGACACATGTAAATACAAACCTGCTCACGGAGATAGCCGGCATTACCATAGGTGGCAACTGAATAAAAAATGATCCAGAATAATTCCCAGCCGCCAAAACTCATATCAGGGATCATCGCAAACAGCTCCCTGATCGGGGTGAAATAACCAACAAAGGTGATGCCGGTAAAGGTTGCGTAAACAATCCAACTAAACTGCTTAGTGGCTTTTATGCGAAATTTTCTGAAACTCATTGGCTGTTTGTCGAGCTTCATGCGCTTGGTACGGTCACCCTCAATAACGCGCTCTAACCAGACAAAGGTCTTGGTCCAGACAGTCTGGGGGCAGGCATAACCACACCACAGGCGCCCTGCCAGTGCAGTAAAGAAAAACAGCGCCAACGCCGCAATAATTAACAGCCAGGTCAGGAATACAAAGTCCTGTGGCCAAAAAGTAATACCAAAATAGTGAAACTGTCGGTTGGGTAAATCCAGTAGTACCGCCTGCCGATCATTCCATGTCAGCCACGGCAATCCATAATAAAAACCCAGCAGCATCCATGCTGCCAGATTTCTATAGTTAGCAAAATAACCTGTCACTTTACGCACATACACCTTGGGTGCCTTAGCGTACAGACTGGTTGGATTCTTGACTTTGTAGACGTCAGATGAATCCTGCTTTATGTTGGAAACTGTCCTCATTGCCGCGTTAAATCCCCTTTCGCAATTCAGAGTTGTGTTATTCCTTACTTAGTGAATAAACATAGGTCGCAACCAAGTGAATTTGCTCAGGTGTCAGAATATCTTTGTGCGATGGCATCACACCGTTGCGACCATTACGTAGACCCTCTGCGATGGCTTTCTCAGAGGCACCATATAACCAAATATCATCGGTCAAGTTTGGCGCGCCAAGAAATTTATTACCCTTGCCATCGGCGCCATGACAGGCCGCGCACATCATAAATTTCTGTTGTCCCTTTTCAGCAAAACCATAGTTCGCTTTGCGTCCAGAGAGTGACAGCACATAGGCCACCACGTCATTAATGCTCTCTTCTCCAATAACCGCTACTTGTGCAGGCATCATGCCACTACGTCCATCGACGAGCGATTTGACGATATCATCCGGTGTACCGCCATAAAGCCAGTCATTATCGGTTAAATTGGGGTATCCCGGTGAGCCTCGACCATCTGAACCGTGACAGGCAATACAGGCTGTGCCGAAGATTCGCTGCCCCATACCAAGTGCAGTCTCATCATTCACTAATTCAGCAATCGGCACAGCGGCATATTGCGCGAATATCGGGCCGTACTTTTCGTTGTGTGCGACAACTTCTTGCTCATGTTGTGCCGCTGAAGACCAGCCCAAAACGCCCTGAAACTTTCCAAGACCTGGATATAGGATCAGATAAACAATCGAAAACACAATGGTGATATAAAACATATACAACCACCAGCGAGGCAACGGATTGTTATATTCCTTAATGCCATCGTAACTATGACCTGTGGTGCCGTCATCGTCACCCGATGAATCGATATCACGGGTGTAATACAGCAGCGCGTAGCAACCAAGTATGTTGATCGCAACCAGCAGAATAATGTACCAACTAATAAAATCACTCATGAGTCGTTTCCTCACGGTTCGCTTTAATTTGCTCAGCAGTCTCTTTGTCAAACGGCAGTAGTTCAGCCTCCAAAAAAGCTGCTTTCGGTTTACGGCTGTATGCCCAGATCACCATGCCAATGAACATGACAAGTAATATGGCTGTGCCAACGCCTCGATAAATTTGCAGTATTTCTTCCATCACAGACTCACTTGTTTCTCATTTCTAATCCAAGGCCCTGCAGGTATGCAACGACCGCATCCAACTCTGTCTTGCCTTTCACAGCATCTGCTGCGCCGGCAATATCATCTTCCGTGTAAGGAACACCCAGAGTTTGCAATACTTGCATTTTCTTTACTGTGTACTTGCCATCCAGCTCATTCTCAAGCAACCAACCAAAGGCCGGCATATTCGATTCTGGAACTACATCACGCGGGTTGAGCAAGTGTACGCGGTGCCATTCATCAGAATAACGGCCACCAATTCGCGCGAGATCGGGTCCGGTTCTCTTTGAGCCCCACAGGTGTGGATACTCATATACATCCTCACCAGCAACCGTGTAGTGGCCATAGCGCTCAGTTTCTGCACGCATCGGACGAACCATTTGCGTGTGGCAGGTGTTACAGCCTTCGCGAATATAGATATCACGACCCTCCAGT
>CAXRAF010000022.1:0-33040 GCA_964228485.1 Alteromonadales bacterium
TCAGGATGGTGATTCATTAAAGCCCAATACAGAACTCACCCAGAAGATAATCGGTGCGGCAATCGAGCATGGTCTGATTCTGTTATCCTGTGGTTACTATGGTAATGTGATTCGATTTTTACCGCCATTAACAATGACTGATGATATCCTCTCTGAAGGATTGGAAAAATTTAATCAGCTGTTTGATAACGTCGCATTAAACTAAGTGATCGTATTTCGCAATCCTGTCAATGTCACTATTACTGACAGGATGCGAATTATGACATCACTTTAATATGCGTTAAACTCAGCCTGTGTAATCGTCAGAACAAGGATAATAATAAGTCATAATGTCTGATACGCCGCTCAAACCTGAAATACAGAACCTGATTGAAAAAGGGTTCAATGCGCTCACCAAAGCCGACTTCAAAACTGCCGGTTTGTGCTGTCAGGAGATCCTTGATCAGGAACCAGATCTTGCCGAAGGTCACTTTCTGGTTGGTCTGGTTGGTCTGGCCGCTGAAGATCGGGCTACAGCATTTAAGGCACTGCAATCCGTGGTGCAGCTTGATCCAGACCATGCACCGGCTTGGGCATATCTTGCCAAACTTTACATGAGTGAAGGGCAGGTTAATCGAGCTGATCTGGCACTTCGTGAAACCCGTCGCATCAAGTCAGATGATCCTCAGGTGCTTGATCTGGTGGGAACGACACTAACACAAATGGGTGAATATGATCTGGCGAAGGTTTTCTTTACCCGTGCCAATCAACTAAGACCAAATTATCCGCCATTCATGATGAATCTCGCCAATAATCTTGTTTATCATGGTGATAAGGAAAATTCCGAGAATATATTTAGGGCAGTATTACAGATACAGCCCGATGGTGCTCAGGTGCATTGGTCTCTGGCTAGTGCCAAGAAGGCCAAAGACAGACAGCATATTAAAAAAATGGAAAAGCTGTGTGAGAAATTCCGCAATAATCCTCGTGCTCTGGCATTTCTTTATTATGCCATTGGCAAGGAGTCGGAAGATCTGGAGCAGTGGGATCGAGCAATTAAGGCATTTAACCGAGGTGCTGCAGCACGAAGAGAGACCATCGAGTATGATGAACAGGCAGAGATTGCTTTTTTTGATTACTTACAGGAGCACTACACTTCAGAATGGCTTGCTGATGGCGATCAGGGCGTTGACGACCGTTCACCGATATATGTTCTTGGCCAACCTCGAACGGGCACCACACTAATCGAACGAATTATTACCAGTCATTCGATGGTCAATTCAGCCGGTGAATTACAACAATTTGGTTTGGCACTTCGTCGACTGGGTGGTTATAGCAGTCCCATACGTTTTTCGGTCGATCTCTTTGATCGGGCACGACAGTTAAACTATGAACAAGTGGCACAAATGTATCTAAAGACGTCTAGTCGGATGCGTGGTGATTCGCCGCGATTCGTAGATAAATTGCCGCAGAACTACCTAATGATTCCAATGATTTTGAAGGCATTTCCTAACGCCAAGGTAGTGCATTTGAACCGCAACCCAATGGATGCCTGTTTTGCCAGCTATAAACAATTATTCGCTGATGCCTATCTGCATTCATATAATCAACAGGAGATGGCGCGACATCATATCCGTTATCGTAATTTAATGCAGAATTGGCGCGAGCAGTTTCCTGGTCGTTTCTTCGATATCAGTTATGAACAGACGACCCATGATCTGGAAACCAATGCCAGAGCATTAATCGATTATCTGGAACTTCCCTGGGAGGATGCTTGTCTTGAGTTCCATAAACAAAAAACTGCGGTATCAACGGCCAGTGCGGTGCAGGTCAGAGAACCCGTTCATACACGCTCAATTAATCGCTGGAAGCGTTATGAGAGACAATTACAACCAATGTATCAGGAGTTAATAAACGGCGGTATTAGTGAACAACAAATTTAGAGAAAGTTAACTATTACCCTACACAATGGGGGTATTTAATTGTCTTGTCATTTCCGCTACTGTTTTAGTAATATAAGTATATATAGCTTATGCCGCACTTCACAATAATCATTACAGCTTCACACCAGACATGGAGAATATAATGAATGCAAATTTGAGCTCAAATAAAGTCCAGACGCTTAAGCGAAGTCATCTGGCTAATGCCATCTCAGCGGCACTTTTAGCGTCGATGATTACAGCTCCAGTCAGCGCCAAAGAGGAAGATAAAGACGCGGATAAGATCGTCGTAACAGCAACTAAAACTAGTCAGCCTATTCAGGAAGTACCATTGGCGATAACGGCACTAGATGGCGAGTTTATCGATGAAGTCAATTTGACGGATGTCAAAGATTTAGTGGCCTTTACACCGGGTATCACAGGTAATAGTCAGGATAGCTTCATTGATGCAATCAGTGTCCGTGGTATTCGAACACAGGACTTCGGTGTTGGTGGTGACCCATCAACCGCATTTTTCAAGAATGACCTATATGAGGGGCGTAACGGTTCTGTAGTCAGCACCCTATACGATATGGATCGTGCAGAGATCCTAAGAGGACCTCAAGGGTTCCTATTTGGCCGTAACTCAGTTGGTGGCGCTGTCAGTGTCCATACACGCCAAGCTGACATTGGAGTTGATGAAGCATCGATTGCTCTGGAAATTAATGAATTAAACCTCCAGTCACTCACGGCCGTTAAGAACTTACCGATTAGCGATTCCTTTGCGATGCGATTTGCAGCCATCTCCTCTCAAGAAGATGGATTCATTACCAACCAGTTTGATGGCAGAGATTATGGGGGCCATGATAAGTTTGCTGGTCGTTGGTCGACATCTTACGAGTCTGACAAAACCAAGATAACCACGATGGTTGAGTATGAAGATCGTACTCGTAATGGTTCGTTGTACCGTGCCATCACTAACGGCGACATCTGGGATGCCTTCGATCAGGCTATGGGGCCAGTCGAAATCCGCGGTGGCGATCAAGGTATTGATAGTGATAACTACACAGGCAGCATCGATGACGCGCAAATATTAACTCTGGGTGGTAAGCTGGAATATGAATTAGATTTTGCTGACTTAACCGTAAATCTAGGTCACAAAGATCATGATTACTTCTACACCGAAGATTACGATGGTACACCGATTAGCATCTCTAACTATACTCAGGATCAAACGGGAGACTACACTCAGGCTGAGATAAGACTGAACTCTAAGCCTGATGATGGTCCACTTAGTTGGTATGTGGGTGCTTCCTACTATAAAGAAAATATTGATACGCGCTTCAGTTTCGTAGCGGATGAAGATGCGATGTGCCAGTACTACAGTCATTACTATTATCTGTACTACTATGGTCAGTCAGTACAATTTACCTGTAGCGAATACTATGGCTCATCAGGATTCACACCATCTGCAGACGGTACCCTGACTGAAACCAGTCAAATCATTGGTAAATACAGTGGTTGGGCAACGTATCTGAATATTGGTTATGCGATTACTGATAATTTTGATATTGAGTTTGGTATCCGCCATACCAGTGATAAAAAGCAGTTTTCTAACAACGTCTTTGAACCAGAGAGTTGGTTGGGACCATATTGGGCCTACTTATTCTCAACAGATGGTCCTCTGACTAACACCAAGACGTGGGATAACACCTCATATCGTGCACTGGCTAGATGGCGCATGGATGAAGACACCATGCTCTATGCCAGCTATACAGAAGGCTACAAATCAGGTGGTTTTGGTAGCTTCTCTGTTAGACGTGCGGATGGTTCAACCCCAGAGGGTTATCCAACGGGAATCACTTTTGAAGCAGATGGTTTCTTACCAGATGAATTTGCTCCTGAAATTGCAGACTCATATGAGTTTGGTCTCAAGGACACTTGGTTTGATGGTAATGCGCAAGTTGATTTAACGGCATTCATGTACGACTACCAAGATCTTCAGATTGTTACCTATGATGTTGATGCTGGTGGTGCTGCACTCGTTAAGAACGTTGGTGAAGTTGAATCATCAGGTATCGAAGGCTCAATTAAGGCAAGCCTGAGTACGAACTTTGATATCTATGCTTCTATGGCTTACCTGGATAGTGAAGCAAGTAAGTTACAAGACATTTGTGGTCTAGAAGACCCTGATGGCTGTGAAGGTAGCCCATTATTCTGGGCTCCAGAATTTTCTGGCAGCGTCGTTTTAAATGGTAACTTCGCATTAGATAGTGGCGCTGAGATTGTTTCAAGTCTCGAAGTCTACTGGGAATCAGAGCGCGGTGGCGGCTGGGAAAATCTGGCTTCATCCAAGATCGATTCATATACTGACGTAAGTTTTCGTATTGCCTATCAGGCCTATGAGGATGATGGCAATTGGCGTATAGAAGCGTATATCGAAAACCTTACAAATGAGTTTACGTGGGATGGAATGAATAACAACGGTGGCATCTTACCATCGCATTTCTTCGGACCTAAGAAGCCACGAACTGCAGGACTCCGGTTTACCAGAAGCTGGCAGTAATCATCGTCTCAAAGCAAAAGAAAAGGCGCCATCTGGCGCCTTTTTAATGCCTTAGACAACTCTATTTATTGCTGCCTGATGGCGTCACCAAAGGCACGAAATAGCGCAGTTGAAATCTCATCATCCTGAAATTGCCATTCTGGGTGCCACTGTACAGCCAGGACAAAATGATTACCGTTCTCAAGTTTTACCGCCTCAATCAGCCCATCTGGTGCTAATGCTTCAGCGATCAGGCCATTACCCAATGTGCGCACGCCCTGACCATGCAATGAATTAACCTCAATGGTTGATTTACCGGTGATTTGAGCGAGATAACTGCCATCAAGTAATGTTACCTCATGTGCTTTACTATATTGGCCAGCACGGTCGAGTTCAGGATTTTCACGATGATTCATCATGCCATCCTGCTCATGAACTTTCTGATACAGAGTGCCACCAAGAGCAACATTTAATTCCTGCATTCCGCGACAAACAGCCAGTATGGGGATTTTTCTGTTGATAGCTTCTCGGATTAGATGAAGATTTAAATCATCCCGTTGAGGATCATGAGAATCGGGTGTCATACTCGATTCGTTACCGTAATGATGGGGCTGAATATTGGACGGACTTCCTGTCAAGAACAAGCCATCTATGCGCTCCAGAATCTGATCGATAATTAACGACTGATCCTCAACGTGCATATCTTCCCCATCACTAAATGCAGGGATTAACAGAGGTAGGACATCTGCACCAGTGGCAACAGCATTAATGTATTTCTCGCCTACCGCATGAAACTTGTTTAAGCCAATACGGTTAACATCACAAGGAATGCCCACCAGAGGCTTAAGGGGTTGATGCATTTTGCTTCTCCGTTTCTGCATGCCATTCAAATATATTCATTTCAATAAAGAAGAATGCAAGCAGCCACAGGAATGCATCCCAAAAATCAATAAAGGCCCCATCGATACCCCATAACACAGCACAGACAAACAATAGGCTGTAGACAGCCATCTTCAGTAGTTTGCTGCTAGTGAATGCAAAGCCTGTGAATTTACCTTTCAGTTGCAGATAAACATCGACTTCCAGGATTGCCACGATAATTAACCAGGCGTACGAGTTAACAATATCGATGAGCGCCAAATAGATAGCACTATCCAATGATTCTCGAGCACTGATAATGTTGGTACCCGTAATCTGAAATAGCTCTTGCTGATTCAGTAACTGGCAAGACTCCTGGGTTATTGGCACATAGTCATCTAG
This sequence comes from Alteromonadales bacterium, assembly GCA_964228485.1. Classification (GTDB taxonomy): domain Bacteria; phylum Pseudomonadota; class Gammaproteobacteria; order Enterobacterales; genus CAXRAF01. Next base: position 5,704 of record CAXRAF010000022.1, read on the forward strand.
GGTAATTATTTGGGTGTAAGAGCTATTGATCAGGGCACAGACGTCATCTATAGAAAAGGCGATGTAATCCATCAGCATCAGGAACTTATTGGTGTAGCCCCAGGCAGAATAAATGATAAATATGTAACAAATAGCTCTGATAAGGTTGAGCACCCAGCGGGTAGCCCCTTTAATTTTCGCGTCGTCGATGATCCAGGTTTCCAACTCAAATACAGCCAAAAGGATAATCCAACTGAGTGTATCAATAGTCGTTGCAAAGGCCAGTACTAGATTGCTTAGAGTTATTCCGTCTGGATAGGTCTGAGAACTCGCGTGATAATCATCGATAAAAAATACATACAGGTTGTAGCAAAGGAAGAAATAAATGCTGTACTTAAAGACCTGATAGGCCAAGTAGGATTTATTATTATTATGACTGATTTCTTTCGCAGAATTCACAATAAAAATACTCTTTGGAACGGTAAAACACCACTTTAGGGGTAAATATCTTTGTTGCCAAGTGTGAGATGATATTTAACACCAATTATGCGCCCGAATGCTATACCACCTAAGTGTAAGACGGCTGTTAGATATTACTAATCGGAGATTGCATCATGCAAGACACTCAGAACACACAATCACTGAAGGCAATGGATCGTTCACACCATCTGCATCCTTTTACTGATATCAAGAAATATCGTGAAACTGGCGGTCGTATTGTGAGCCGTGCAGAGCATATTTACATCTTTGATAGTGATGGTAATAAAATTCTCGATGGCATGTCTGGTCTTTGGTGCTGTAATCTGGGCTATAGCCAGTCCTCAATTAATAACGCCATTACAGAACAACTCGCACAATTACCGTATTACAACAATTTCTTTAATTGCTCTAATGAACCAGCTGTTCATATGGCGAATCTGTTATCTGAAATCATGCCTGATAACTTTAATCAGGTATTTTTTACCAATTCGGGTTCTGAGGCAAACGATACCAACATCAAAATAGTTCATCGTTATTATGATGTATTAGGCAAGCCACAGAAGAAACAGATTATCTCCCGGGAAAATGCCTATCATGGAAGTACCGTAGCCGCTTCCAGTCTTGGTGGCATGAAGTTCATGCATGAGCAATATCTCGGACTCAACTATATTCATCACATTGGTCAGCCATACTGGTTCAAGGATGGTGGTGATCTCAGTCCGGAAGAGTTCGGTCTGAAAGTTGCCAGAGAATTAGAACAAAAGATTGATGAGCTTGGAGAAGAGAATGTCGCTGCCTTTATTGCAGAGCCAATTCAGGGAGCGGGAGGCGTTATCGTCCCACCTGACACCTACTGGCCAGAAATCAGTCGCATCTGCAAAGAGCGCGATATCCTGCTGATTAGTGATGAAGTGATTTGTGGTTTTGGTCGCACAGGCAAATGGTTTGGCTTCCAGACTTATGATTACGAGCCCGATCTCATTACCTTTGCAAAAGGGGTCACTAATGGCTATCAGCCTCTCGGTGGTGTGATGGTTTCAGATAAGGTTCAGGCTGTGTTGTCATCGACTACGGGAGAGTTTGCCCATGGTTTGACATACTCTGGTCATCCGGCAGCCTGTGCCGCAGGGATGGCAACCATTAACATTCTGCAGGAGACTCAGGTCATCGACCACCTCATGGATAATGTGGGTCATCACATGGCTAAGCGCTGGAAAGAATTAGAAGCGCATCCGCTTGTTGGAGAAGTACGTGTTAAAGGCATGGTCGCTTCACTTGAATTAGTTCGTGATAAATCATCCAGAGAGCGACTAGCCCCAGATGCCGAAGGTGCGGTTTTCTGTCGTGATACAATTATTGCCAATGGTGCCATTGTTCGCGCTGTGGGTGATGCTCTCATTTCTGCACCGCCAATTATTTGTACACCTCAAGAAATCGATACACTGATTGATACCACCATCATCGGACTGGATATTACAGCCAGACACTATGGTATTGCTTAGTGCGAGATTGATTGTAAGCAGCAGAGGTTTGATTGATAATCAGACAGAAAAAATAATTAATAGCTGGAGATAGGCTATGACTGAAACGGTAACTCATCTGAAAACTATGGGTCGCAAAGACATGGTACTTTTTACCGTTTCAGCAATAATGCTCTTGGATACACTATCAACCAGTGCATCTATCGGAGTTTCCAGTATAACCTGGTGGGTTTTACTGGGACTATTCTTCTTTGTTCCCTTTGCACTTATATGCGCAGAAATGGGCTGTACCTATCCTCAGCAGGGCGGTATTTATGCCTGGATTAAACGTGCCTATGGCTCGCGTTGGGCTTCAAGAGCTTCATGGTATTACTGGGTGAATACCGCTGTATGGATACCTGCCATTTATATTTTATTTGCCGGTATTTTTAAGCAGTTATTCATCCCTGACTTGTCGATGTTCACCCAGATCGCTATTGCCATTGGTTTAACCTGGATCGCTGTGTTTGTAAATATCGTAACTTTGAATATTGGCAAATGGGTTCCCAATATGGGAGCGATATTCAAAATAGTGATCTTTATAACCATCATTGTCGGTGCGATATTCCACACCATGGAGTCTGGTGTGGCTAACGAGTTCTCCTTTTCCGAGATGATGCCATCATGGAACGCCAGTACACAATTTATACCGGCGATCATCTATGGCATGCTTGGCTTTGAACTGGTTAGTGCATCAAGTGCTGAGATGAAAGATCCAAGCCGCGATGTGCCAAGAGCCATCTTTATCTCAGGCCTTATCATCATTGTCCTTTATACATTAGCTACCGCTGCAATACTTATTGCTATTCCTGTTGAAGACATTAATCTGGTTGAAGGGCTAATGGATACCCTGTTACTGTTTTTTGGCTCTAGTCAACTCGGTATTATGTTTGCGTACGCATTAGGAATCGCGGCGCTATATACCTTCTTCTCTAATGGCGTTACTTGGGCAATTGGCTGTAACCGGGCCGCCGCTGAAGCTGCATTGGACGGTGAGTTACCGGCGGTGTTTGGCATTGAGACTAAACAGCGAGGCACGCCCATAGGAGCCTCCATAGCAATGGGTATTGTGGCTACACTGACACTGGTACTGTTTGGTTTCATGAGTGGCTCAAATGAAGATCTGTTCTGGTCCCTGTTTGCTTTTAGTGCGGTGATATTTATGATCCCCTATCTGGGAATGATTCTTGCGTTTGTTAAGCTCAGAATTCATGATTCTGAAACACCGCGACCTTTTGCTGTCCCTGGCAACCATTTCGTTGCGCAGATTGTGGCCAGTGTATGCTTTATTATTCTTAGCTTTTGTATTGTTTTGTTTGTTTACACCCCCGGTGAGGGCACTCAGTGGCCAGTACTTATTGGTGCGGGTACCATGATAATACTCGGCGAAATCGTGATCTTGATGACTGAAAAGCAGTCTTAATCAAATGAGGTTTTATGTCTAACTCAAAAGAAAAATTACAGGCATTTCTGGATGACCACCCTGAATTGGAAATGTTTGAAGCGATACTACCTGATATTAATGGTAATCAGCGTGGTAAATGGTTACCGAGAGATCAGCTAATACATGCTATTAATGGTAGTCTGAAGTTGCCAAGAACAACACTGGGTTTTGATGTCTGGGGACGTGATGTTCAGACCTGGGTACTCGATGATGGCGATTCAGATGGCATCTGTTATGCTGACCTAGATACCTTATCTTCTGTACCCTGGCTAAACCGTCCGACTGGCCAGGTATTGCTTAGCATGTTCGAAGTCAATAGCTCTCCCTGTCTGTTTGATTGTCGCAATATTGTTCAGCGATTAATGGAGCGCCTGGCACAAAAAGGTCACCGAGCAGTGATGGCTGCTGAAATGGAATTTCATTTATTTGAACAAACGAATAATGAGTATGGTCATCCTGAGCACACTCAGGTCAGTTTTTCTGAACGTCCTACAGTTGGTGGAAACACCTACAGTATTGATGTCATGCAAGAGCAGGCGGAATTAATGCATGGTGTAATGGATGCTGGCAAACATCAAAACCTGCCCATAGACACCCTCATAAAAGAGGCCGCGCGCTCCCAGTATGAGGTGAACTTATTCCATCAGGATAATGCATTACGTGCCGCTGATCAGGGCTTTTTACTGCAACGAGCCATTCGAGGTATCGCTCATCAATTGGATATGCGTGCGACCTTTATGGCTAAGCCCTATGGCGATATTGAAGGTAATGGCATGCATGTACATTGCAGTTTATTGGATGAAGCGAATAACAATGTGTTTGATGATGGCACTGACGAAGGGAGTATAATACTTCGGCAAGCAGTCGCTGGTTGTCTGGCAACAATACCAGATGTGATGATACTGCTTGCGCCGCATTTAAACTCCTACCGTCGCTTTCAGCGTGGAAGTCATGCGCCGGTAAATCCTACCTGGGGCTATGATAATCGTACCGCAGCAATCAGGATCCCGGCATCATCACCCAAGGCGCGTCGTCTAGAGCATCGCTTGCCCGGTGCCGATGCTAACCCTTATCTCGTGAATGCGGCGATTCTTGCAGGCATTCTCTATGGGATTGAAAATGAATTAGATGTAGCTGAACCAATCGCCGGTGATGCCTCAGAATGTCGGCAGCCGGACGCTGTTATATTACCGCGTTACTGGCATCAGGCACTGGAAAAATTTGTAGCCTCTGATTTCATAGACGAATATTTCAGTCCAGAATTTAAGAAGGTATTCAGTGAAGCGAAATTACAGGAAATGGACGAGTTCGATATGCATGTCACTTTAAAGGAGTATGATGCTTATCTATAGCGTTTTAATAAGGAAACGCAAAGGGCATTTAAATCGTTAACTGTGCGCTCAGCAAATATGTCTTTCTGACTGAGTGCTTCAATTAAAAGGTTGTGGCTTATCTCCAAATAGAGGGTGGCGATTCTGGAGAGCTCTCTGCCTTTGACATTCATTTTCAAGCGTCTCAAGACTGAAGTCATGCGGGTCACCAGCAGCTTATCATGTTGCTCATCCAAATCACGCAATTCTGGTACGGCGTACATTGCCTGCACGAGTGGCAAGAGACCGCGCTGATGTAAATACACCTGCTGCAAAATAGCGGTTACTGAAGTGCAAAACTTCTTAATACTCATTGATTCAACTGGCAATTCTACAACGCTTTGCATAGCAACATTCCAGTCCTCTAGCCAGTCATTTGCCAGAGCCCTGAGTATTGATTGCTTGTTTGGAAAATAGTGATACAAGGAGCCTACTGATATGCCGAGATCTTTGGCAATCAGGATGGTAGTCAGGTCATCAAAACCTACCTCATCCAGTAATTCCGCAGTGGCCCGCATGATTTCTTCGGCACGTTGCTTGGAGCGTGCCTGTTTACGCTGACTTCTTGGTGCAAGATCTTTGTTCTTAGTATAAGTCACAGTTTATCCAATAAGGTGTAGTAAAGCATGCCTGCAACCAACCCTGGCCAGCGTAACAAAGTGCCACCAGGAAATGTTCTGGTCGTGAGGTCGGCATACATATTAAATCGGTCGGGATTACCGCATATCGCTTCAGAAAGGAGCTTGCCGGCAAATGTTGCTGTTGGTACGCCATGTCCTGAATAGCCCTGAGCAAAATAAATATCATCGGCATAAGTGCCAAAGTGAGGCATACGATTCATGGTCACTGCCAGAGTACCACCCCAGCCATACTCTATCTTTGTTTCGGCAAGTTGAGGATATATTCTTAGCATATGCTTACGAACAAACGAGCGAATATCTTTCGGAAAGCGGCTGGTGTAATTCTCTCCACCACCAAATACCAGACGGTTATCACCGGACAATTTCCAATAATTAATCACAAATAAACTATCTTGTATTGCGACATCATCGCGTATTAGCGCGCGTGCCAAATCTTCCCCCAAAGGCTCAGTGGCAATGACAAAATTATTTATTGGCATAATCTTACCCGCTATTTGCGGTGCCAGTTTATCCAGATAGCCATTACAGGCAATGACCATATGGTTGGCCTGAACTTTACCCTGATCGGTTTCAATTAATAGAGAATCTTGTGCTGTTTTCTTGGGTTTAAACGATGTGACTCGACTGTGTTCAAATATCTGCACGCCGGCATCAGCCGCCGCTTTTGCCAGTCCAAGTGCATAATTTAATGGGTGTAAGTGCAGTGATCCAGAATCAAGTTGTCCCGAGTAATAACGAGTCGATCCAACCATTTCTTCTAATTCATCTTTTGAAACGTTACGAATTTTATTGTAGCCGTATGTGTTTTTTAATAAGGCTGTGTCCTGCTCAAGGTAGCTGACATCGCTCTGCTTTGCGGCGACATGCAAAATGCCTTTTTTTAAATCACATTGAATACTATGTTTGCTAATTAACTCGGCAACCAGATCGACAGCTTGAAGACCAAACTGCCAGAATGTTTTTGCTTTCTCCAGCCCGAACAAATTTTCCAGCTCGGACTGACTTTTACGTTGACCTACACCGACATGTCCGCCATTACGTCCAGAGGCTCCCCAGCCAACTTTTTCAGCCTCCAGAAGCGCCACTGATTTGCCTTGTTCTGCAAGGTGGATTGCAGTTGATAAGCCGGTATATCCAGCACCAACGATGCAGACATCAGCCTGGATTTCACCTTCAAGACGGGTAAAGTCATCAAGCTTATTGGCGGTGGCGCTGTAATATGAAGATATATAGTTCCCATCAGAACTTCTCAGTATATTTGTCATTAACTCTCCTGATATGCATTGATGGTACATACAGCATTATTTGCTGAAAGCATCATTCAATAGTTGAATAATAGTTCGGTTTATGTAATTATGCAATTCTAAATTGAATAATTATTCGGTATTTTATGAATCCTAATGAAAAGCTGGAAAGCTGGTTGAAAAAAAATAACGTCGTTGAGGTGGAGTGTCTAGTCCATGATATGACAGGTAATGCGCGCGGAAAGTTGATGTCTGTCGACAAGATGTTAAGTTACGACCAACGTTTGCCGGAGTCATTGTTGTTACAGACAGTCACGGGGGAATTTTGTGATGCGCACGATGAATTGGTGAGTCCTAGTGATCAGGATATGAGAATCGTGCCTGACGCCAGCTCAGTGCGTCTAGTACCCTGGAACAGAAAGCCAACAGCGCAGGTGATTCACGATTGTCTGACACATGATGGTTCAAAGTTGCATAGTTTATCTTCGAGAAATGTTTTAAAGCGGGTTTTGGCAGCCTATAGAGAAGCTGGCCTGACCGCGATTGTAGCGCCAGAAGTGGAATGTTACTTAATTAATAAAAGTGTTGATTCAACCAACGTCATTATTCCGCCTATTGGCACGTCCGGGCGTCGTGAAAATGTTCGTAAATCCTACAGCATCGACGCGATGTATGAATTCGATGCGTTTCTTGAAACAGTAAATAACTATTGTCGAATTATGGACTTGGATATTGACTCCATGATTCATGAAGAAGGGGCCGCGCAATTAGAGATTAATTTCTTTCATGGCGAACCCTTAAGCCTTGCAGATCAAGTAACAACACTTAAACGGGCTTTGCGTCAAGCTGCCATGTCTCATGATATGCACCTGACCTTTATGGCTAAGCCGATGGATAACGAACCTGGTAGTTCAATGCATATCCATCAGAGTATCTTGAACACTGAAACTGGGAAAAATATCTTCATAAATGAGGATGGCACAAAATCTGATGCGTTTTTCCATTACATTGCCGGCTTACAGAAATACACCCCGGATCTACTCAGTTTTTATGCGCCAAACGTAAACTCATATCGGCGCTATGTTAAGGACTCGAGTGTGCCCAATAACATGCATTGGGGTTATGATAATCGTACCACAGGAATACGAATTCCGGATGCACATGGCGAGGCTACCCGTGTCGAAAATCGTTTTTCGGGTATTGATGCCAACACCTATCTTGCATTTGCTGTGTCCTTAGCCAGTGGCTTGGTAGGCATCCAGAAGAAGCTACAACCGACCGAGCCATACAAAGGTAATGCAGGCATGGAAGAAAGTACCTTATCGAGAACGCTCGTTGATGCTGTTAGTGGTCTGGAAGAGCTTGATGAAATAGCTGATCTGTTAGGTCGTGATTTTATTCGTGCTTATCGAGAAATAAAACTGAGCGAGTTTGATGAGTTCGATAAGGTGGTTACTTCTTGGGAACGAGAGTACCTGTTACTTACTGTTTAAATGGGTTTAGCTCGGCTGGCTGCACTTAGTGAGATAGTTGATCAAGGGATCGCCGCCATCATAATTTTCGATATGCATCAGGGAATTGATAAATAGATTAAATATTTCTCCCTGAGTGCTCAAGTCGAGTTTCGCATAAGCATTCTTACGATGTAATTTCACTGTTTCGATGGAGATGCTAAATCGCTCTGCGATGGCTTTGTTTGAATAACCCTGTAATATCAATTTAACAATTTGTCCTTCACGATCAGTTAATACACTTGTGCCGAAAGAAGCAAGCGCCATTTCCAGTTGTGCTCTCAGGTCATAACTGACTTCCTGTTCTACTTCTAATGGCGTCCAATGGCATTTCGTTAGAGCTTCAATCATTGGAAATACCTCTTCCAAACGAACTAGATCCTTGTCACTAAAGTGGCTGGCTTTCTGGGTCTGGCCCAGAGAGATATTGACAAATTTACGACCTTCCTCATCCAGATGAATCAAATAACCACATTCATCAATGAGACCTGCCTGAGTGAAATAGGTTTTATAATACTCACTCTCTTGAAAACCCGAGGGTGCTATTTTGGGTAAATGATAAAACCCCGACTTTTTCTCTTGCGTGACTGCCAGATAACAGGGGTCCAGAAGAAATGCTCCCGATAGAAAATGACCTGCCATCGAGCGCTGATTATTCGCTGGCAGATCATTATAGTCAATTCGTGGTAACTTCCTGCTCGGATAGACAACGATCATGATATTGTCGGTTGGGACTATGTGTTTGAATAGATTGGCCAGATAGGATGAAAAATCTTCTTTGCCACAGTGGTTGAGTGCCCCAGCGAGGTATTTACTAAAGTCAGATAGAAAGCTCATGGTTTATATTATTATTACTAGCCTCACACGAATAATAATTAGTATAGCGCATTTCTATATGGAGTCTTTGATAATATATTTTTAACACGATTACCACTCCGAATGGGTTATATCATCTTCGTCTCTGATTGAATAAGATGGAACTTATTATATTTCTAATTTGGACCATAACAATGATTACTCTCGATAAGTTTTATATTGATGGCGATTGGGTTAAACCTGCTGATCCGCAACTATTTGATATTATTAATCCGGCATCTGAATTGGTGATTGGCCAGGTAGCGTTAGGCAATGAAACGGATGTTAATCGAGCAGTGACGGCGGCTAACAGAGCGTTTGTGACTTGGTCTGAAACAAGTCGTGAAGAGCGCTTATCTGTATTAGACCGTATTATCGAGATATATGAATCACGGCTGCATGAGATGGCAGAAGCGATTTCGACGGAAATGGGCGCTCCCATGAGCATGGCACTTGATTCTCAGGCACCTATTGGCCTGACTCATTTTATCACTAGTCGTGAAGCATTGGCCTTATATCAATTCGAAGCGCAGCAAAATAACACGATGATTTACAAAGAGCCTATTGGCACTTGCGGTTTTATCACGCCGTGGAACTGGCCAATGAATCAGATCGCCTGCAAAGTGGCGCCTGCGCTAGCTTGTGGCTGTACAGTAGTACTAAAACCCAGTGAGCTTGCACCGCTTTCCGCGCAATTATTTGCAGATATTTTACATCAGGCTGGGGTACCTGCGGGTGTATTTAATATGATTTATGGTGATGGCCCGACTGTCGGAGCAGCCATGTCTGCCCATCCTGATATTGAAATGGTTTCTCTCACTGGCTCCACCAGAGCCGGTATAGAAGTATCTAAAAATGCCGCAGAGACAGTTAAACGTGTTGCTTTAGAATTAGGGGGTAAATCTCCTAATATCATCCTTGATGACACTGACATGGAAAAGGCAGTTCGCGACGGTGTGGTTGAATGTTTCCGCAATACTGGCCAGTCCTGTAATGCCCCTACACGCATGTTGGTTCCTGCATCCTTTCATGATCGTGCAGTTGAACTTGCCATCGAGGTTGCAAAGAATACAGTCGTCGGGGACCCCGCTGATGAAGCTACCGATATTGGGCCTTTATCTAATCAGGGTCAGTTCACCAAAGTAAATCAGATGATCCAACAGGCGATTGATGATGGCAGCGAGTTGGTTGTGGGCGGTGTTGGTCGTCCAGAAGGGCTGGAGAGTGGATTTTATGCTAAACCTACCGTATTCGCGAATGTCACCAATGATATGATGATTGCACGCGAAGAAGTCTTTGGACCGGTAATTGCCATCATGCCATATAACGATCTGAATGAAGCGATCGACATTGCCAACGACAGTCCCTATGGTCTGGCATCCTACGTTCAATCTGGCAATCCTGATAATGCCAAGCTACTGGCACGTAAACTTCGAGCCGGTAATGTCTTTCTAAATGGTAATAACTTTGATCCTAATGCTCCGTTTGGTGGCTATAAACAGTCAGGCAATGGTAGAGAGTGGGGTGATTTCGCCTTTCATGACTTTTTAGAAATAAAAGGCGTGGTAGGGTTCGGCGAACTGTAAATGAATGCGACAGCATGGTCACATTAGTTTGATGGAAATGAGAACTGTGCCTTTTCTCGCACTGTCGCGCTTGGCCAGCGCTGTGTAATCGTTTTACGTTTGGTATAAAACTTCACAGCATCTGGCCCGTAGGCATGCAAGTCTCCAAACAAGGAGCGCTTCCAACCTCCAAACGAGTGATAGGATACTGGTACGGGTAGTGGCACATTGATACCGACCATACCAACCTGTATGTTGTCAGCAAAGTAACGGGCTGCTTCGCCGTCACGCGTGAAAACACAGGTACCGTTGCCATATTCATGCTCATTGATCATAGTCATGGCAGCATCCATACTGTCCGCTCTAACCACCAGCAGCACAGGCCCGAAAATTTCCTCTTCATAGCAGGTCATACCGGGTTTAACGTGATCGATTAACGTGCCATCAACATAGAAGCCATTATCATAACCTGGAACTTGTGCCTGACGTCCATCAACCACAATGCTGGCTCCTTGTTGTTCAGCACTGTCGATGTATCCAATAACTTTTTCCATATGGCTGCGTGTAATGACCGGACCAAAATCATTTTCGGCATTATCGTAGCTACCTACTTTCAGGGATTGCATGGCATCAGTCATTTTACTGACCAGTTGATCAGCAACATCATCGCCAACACAAACGACAACCGATAGCGCCATGCATCGTTCACCAGAGGAACCAAAGGCTGCACCGGTCAGCGATGCCACGGCATTATCGATATCCGCATCAGGTAGTACAATGGCATGGTTTTTAGCACCACCCAATGCCTGACAACGTTTACCATGGGCACTGGCTGTACAATAAATATATTCAGCAATGGGTGTTGAGCCAACAAAGCTAACAGCCGCAACGTCAGAGTGTGTTAACAGGGTATCAACCGCTTCTTTATCACCATTCACCACATTCAGTACACCTTCTGGGAGTCCTGCTTCATGCAGTAATTCAGCAATCAACATGGCCGAACTGGGGTCACGCTCTGATGGTTTAAGCACAAAGGTGTTACCACAGACGATCGCCATCGGATACATCCACAGGGGTACCATAGCTGGGAAATTAAACGGAGTGATCCCGGCAACAACACCCAGAGGTTGGAACTGACTCCAGGAATCGACACCAACGGCAACATCTTTGCTCATCTCACCTTTGAGTAATTGTGGCGCATATGTCGCGTATTCCACATTTTCAATGCCCCGTTGTAATTCACCCATTGCATCATGAATGATTTTTCCGTGTTCCTGACCAATTAGTTGGCATATTTTGTCCGAGTTATCTTCCAGTAACTGCTTAAAACGCGCCATTATTCGGGCACGCTTAGACGCCGGAGTAGCGCGCCAGGAAGGAAATGCAGCCTTGGCGGCTGCGATTGCTTCTTCCGTAGTTTGCTTACTTGCCAGTGATACTTGCTTACTTACCGCGCCAGTTGACGGGTTGTATATATCTGCCAAACGACCTTCAATTTGAAGAGTTCGTCCATTGATAAAGTGACCTACAGTTGTCATAAATCTCTCACTTAATTTGGTTAATTCGGTCTCAATACTGTGATTAATGGCCTAGGTGGATGAATGTTTCACCAAAGGCGTTAATCAGTAAATCTATCTCATTTCTTGTCACACTAAATGGTAAGCCCAGTTGAACTGTATCGCCTCCAAAGCGGACATAGAAGCCTTTCTTCCACATCGCCATCGCGATCAGATAGGGTCGAAGGAATGGCTCACCCGGGGCATGCTCAATCGTCATTGCTCCAGCCAGACCGTAGTTACGAATATCCTTAATGAAGGGAAGTCCTTTAAGGCTATGAAGTTGCTCTTCGAAATAGGGCGCGATGGATTTTATTTCTGCAAAACAATTTTCACGCTGCAATAAATCCAGGGACGCTAATCCTGCAGCACATGCCATAGGATGTGCAGAATAGGTATAGCCATGCGGTAATTCAATACCGTAGTAGGGCAGACTTTCATCAGACATGAAGGCATCATATACCTTTTCTGATGCAATGACGGCGCCCATGGGGATCACGCCATTGGTTAACTGCTTGGCAATGTTAATCATATCAGGCACTACACCAAACTCTTCAGAGCCGGTTTTACTACCCACCCGACCAAATGCTGTGATCACTTCATCAAATATTAATAAGATATTATGTTTATCACACAATTCACGTAATCGTTTCAGATATCCAACCGGTGGGGGTATGACGCCGGCTGAACCGGCCATTGGCTCAACAATCACTGCGGCAATATTGGATGCATCATGCAGAGCGACCAGATCTTCGAGCTCGTTTGCCAATTCAGCCCCATGTTCTGGAGAACCTTTGGTAAACAGATTTTCAGGTAATAGGGTATGCGCCAAATGATCAGCAACAACAGCCTCACCGAAGACAGCACGGTTACCAACAATGCCGCCGACACTTATTCCGCCGAAATTCACGCCATGATAGCCCTTCACCCGGCCAATTAATTTGGTCTTGCTCGCTTGTCCTTTCTTACGCCAGTATGCTCTGGCTATTTTTAGCGAGGTATCAGCAGCTTCAGAGCCTGAGCAGGTATAGAAAACTTTATTCAATCCCTGTGGCATGAACTCAGTGATTCGCTCGGCTAATTCAAAGGCTTTAGGGTGAGCAAATTGGAATGCCGGAGAGTAATCTAGTTCGCGTACTTGTTGACTGACCGCTTCGGCGATTTCGGCGCGCCCATGGCCGAGACCGGTGCACCATAATCCGGATAGGCCATCAAATATTTTCCGCCCATCGTCGCTGTAATAGTAACGTCCTTCGCCAGAGACAATAATTCTGGGGTCCTTTTTGAAATCTCTGTTACCAGTGAATGGTAACCAGTAGGAATCTAGTTGAGATTCAGTGATGGTCATTGTCTTAGATTCATTCATGGTTAAAGCTACTCATATTGTTGATAGTGTTACTTTACTGCGTCAGTGTTATTCGATAAATTATGATCTATTGAAGCTTAGTTTGATATTTATCAAACATTTAAACAAGAGAAAGCAGGTTGAATTAGGTTATGGTAAAGAAAGCTCATCTTGGACAGTTAGGGGATGTCGATATTCGTCGACTTCGTGTATTTAGGGCGGTGACAGAAGCGGGTGGTTTCTCTGCAGCTGAGCTGGAACTTAATATCGGTCGCTCAACCATATCTACCCATATAAAAGATCTGGAAGTGAGGCTAGGGGTGACTCTTTGTCAGCGCGGGAGAAGTGGTTTTGTGCTCACTGAAGAAGGACGTCACATCTATCAATCAACCCTTCGACTGTTAGGCTCATTAGATGCCTTTAGCGCTGAAGTTGAAGATATCCACCAACATTTGACTGGTCAGTTGAATTTGGCCTTCTTTGATAAAATTGCTACCAATTCAGAAGCAAGACTAAGTAAAGCCTTTAGCCGTTTCAGCACTCTGGCACCAGAAGTTAATACCAGTATTTACGTAGATTCATTAAATGATATTGAGCAGGGTGTGATTGATGGTAAATACCAGGTTGGTATTATTCCCGACCATCGAGTTTCTTCCAGTTTAAAATACCAGTATTTATTTGATGAGCAGATGTATCTTTATTGTGGCAAGGACCATGTGTTCTTTGATGAAGCTGATGATGTTGATGAGCAGATGATCACCTCGGCTCCGTACGCTGGACTTGGCTATCATTCTCCCAACATGGAAATCAGTCGGCAATTGAATTTAACCAGAAAAGTAACCGTGTATGATCAGGAAGCGATCATTTATCTATTACAATCAGGTAAATATATCGGTTTCCTTCCCGACCACTATGCTGCAAGTTTTGAGCGTAAAGGTCTTATTAAACGACTTAAGGCACCATCATTTAGCTATCGGTGCCAGTTTTATTCGATTTACCGTGTATCACCCAAGCCCAGCAGGCTTGTGCAGACCTTTTTAGATTGTTTACATGATGCACATGCAACATAAATTTGAAAGTACCTTGTGATAAAGGCAAGCCTTGGCTTGCCTTTATTATTTACAGGACTATTCAACTGGTCCTTTAAGATAGATATTCAGAAAGTCGACATATGCCTTTGAAGCAGTAATACGATTTTCCTTCTTTCTGAATCCATGCCCTTCATCAGGGAAGAGAACATACTCTACATCAACACCATTGTTACGTACTGCATCTACCAGCTCGTCACTTTCAACTTGCAGTACTCTGGGGTCATTAGCGCCTTGAACGACAAGCAAAGGTTTTACAATATTCTTGGCATGGAATAGGGGGGATATCCGACGGTGACGTTCTTCATCGGTCGCTGGATCACCCATTTCGTCATAGAGAGCTTCTCGGAAAGATTCCCACCAGGGTGGAATAGACTTCAGGGTACGAACCCAGTTAGTCACACCAAAGATATTAATACCCACATCAAACACATCTGGTTCGAATGCCAGGGCGGCAGCAACCATAAAGCCACCATAGGAGCCGCCAATAATACCGATTCGGTTTTCATCGACCCAGTCTAGAGATTCAAGATATTTTCTACCCCAGACTATATCCTGTAAATCGCCTTCACCATGGGCCTTGTTATCCATGTTATAGAAGGTTTTGCCATAACCAGATGAGCCACGATTATTGGCACCCAGAATGGCATAACCTTGATTCACAAGGTGCTGCATCATGGCGCGATAGCCCTTTCGAGTCTGGCCTCCAGGACCACCGTGAACAAAGACCAAAGCTGGTACTTTATTTAGTGCGCTTGCCTGTTTTGGCTTATATAAAATCGATGGAATTTTTAAACCATCGAAACTTTCATAGCGAACCACCTCGGCATCAACCAAATTGTCTTGGTTAATTTTGGGATTTAGGGCACTGGTCAGCCGTTTGGCTTCACCACCCATTGTCATGGCATAAAAATCACTAGGACTAGTATCGCCATTTAAAAGAAAACTCATCTTTGAATCATCTTTAGAGAAACGCACACTCAGCACATTGCCAGGAGGTAAAGGCGGCATCTCGATGGCCTTGCCAGTAGCTAAATCCTTAACGGTAACTTTCGTTTCTGCATCTTGATTGATCGAAGAGTATAGGTATTTGCCGGTATGTGAGAAGCCAACAAAACTAACATCCCAGTCGGCTTTGACATAAGCTGACTTCTCTCCACTTGCGATATCATAAGCCCAGGCTTCACTAAATTCCCCGTGTTCATCGGTAGCAATGATTAATTGCTGACTGTCCGGGGTGAATGCATACACACCATAACTAATATTACCGGTATGCTCTGTGATTAGTTTAGTCTCTTCTTGAGAGGTCAAATCTTTCAGGTAGACATTAGAATCTGCTGTGGTGCGAGCCTTAGTTAGGGCTAGCCACTTACCATCATCGCTAATCTCTGAAATATCGAGTGCATCAGAGTTTTCAAAAATCATCTGTCGTTCATAATCTGACGTGTTGTAGGCATATAGGTCAAATGCTTTCGCATCGCGTTCATTCGTTAAGACATAAAAGCGAGAGTTATCACCAGACCAACCCAAGAAAGACGCTTTCGTGTTCTCAGTCGCGGTAAGGTCCTTCACCGAACCATCTACTTCACGTACCCAGACATGATTTAATTCATCACCACCGTTATCAGCCGTGTAAAGAATGCGATCATCGTTTGGAAAATAAGTGACGGCATAGATAGCCGATGTCGTAGAGTTGGTCAGCTGTGTGCGTTCAGCACTTTCAATATTCAACTGATAAGCATTAAAGACGCCTGATTCATCACTCGAAATCAGTAGGTTTTTGTTATCACTACTGTAGGCATAACCTGTCACATCAGATGCTCTGAAACTGGTCGTTTCAAAAAACATTTCTGCGCTGTATGTTTCGAAAGTGGATTCAGTGGTAGCTTCAGGGGTTTGCTTAGCTACTTCTGTCTCTGTTTGGGTCGACGGTTGGTCATTACAACCGACAACAGCCAAAAGTGAGATAAGGGATAGCCATTTTGAAATTATTTTTGTCATTGTATTCTCCTGTGTTGAATTCAATCTAGCAGAACGCACAATGAATTCAAGACAACATAATAAATAGTACTGCTATAATCTGTCAGACTTAGGAGCAGGTAGGTAATCTGTTCGACAACTATAAGAAAGGTTCAAGATGACGGCCGAGAACATGAAACATCAAATTCAAGTGGCAGCGATGATGGCATGCGCCGCTATGTTTACCCTGGCAGGCTATGAATTTATCCGTTCTGCATCCACTGTATTGTTCAAAAATGCATACGGTGCTGAAAACCTACCACTGGTGATGGCGGTCATGCCTTTAGTGGTTCTCGGGGGGATTGCGATATATGCGCGTATTCTGAGCGCACTTGGACCCAGAAAGACACTGTTGGTGACAACCTTGGGTTCCGGTTTCTTAATCTTTTGTTGTTATCTAGCTGTGATTAGTGGCCTCAAGGAAATTACGCCGGTTTTGTTCTTACTCAAAGAGTTCTACATCGTATTATTAATCGAGCAATACTGGAGTTATATTAATTCCAACTTAGATGCTGATGGCGCTAAGAAACTTAATGGGCCGATTACTGGACTCGCAGGACTCGGCGGAGCTGCTGGCGGACTGCTCGTCGGAGCAACTGCCACCAGTTGGGGGACTGAAGCGATGTTACTGATTGCTGCTTTAACGCTGATCCCTGCAGCTTTGATTTCAAATTTTGCTTATCATCGGTTTGGTGATCCTGAGTTACCGGAACAAGTTGCCAAGCAAGGGCAGATGGGATGGGGCGTTATTAAACAGAACAAAACCCTCACCTACCTATTGATTATTGTACTGTTGTCTCAGTTGGTTGCGGCTGTGTTGGATTTCAAGTTTCAGGGTTTGTTATCCATTGAGTTTGCTGGTCGACCTGATGAAGAGACTGCTTTTCAGGGCAGATTCTGGGGTACCTTGAATAGCAGCGTGCTCTTACTACAGTTCGTGTTGATCCCTATCTTTATGTCCCTGGTATCGCTGCGACTTGTCCATATATTAATGCCCACCATTCACCTGATCGCAATTACCATTGCTGTGATTGAGCCAACAATATGGACTGTCGGCGTTGCACTCTTCTTGTTTAAAGCGTTTGACTATTCACTGTTCCGAGCAGCGAAAGAAGTACTCTATGTGCCATTAGGGTTTGATGCTCGATATCGCGCCAAGGAATTCATTGATATCTTCGGTTACCGCACAGGTAAGGGGGGCTCATCAGTGGGAATTGTCGCCTTGCAGAATCTAGGTGTAGCGATGAGTGCTATCTATTTGCCGATTGCTTTTGCTGCAACAGCCATTTGGCTAGCATTGATATTTCCGTTGACCAAGCATGCCGATAAGCAATCAAGAGATTATTGAAAGCTTGTCACTGGGTGGAACGAGGAGCGCAAATCAAAGTTGAATCTGACTAACGCTCATATTGTGCCATGTAATCAACGGTTAAATTGGTAAGAAGGCGCACACCCAATTTCATTCCTTTATCATCAACATAGAATTCGGGTGTATGGTGAGCCGGTGAGTCCTCTTCACTAAGATCTAATGGTTTGCCTCCGACTCGCAAATATAGGCCAGGTACTTTTTCCTGAAAAAAGGAAAAATCCTCAGCTCCAGTTACAGCTTTACCCAAAATAGTGTTCTGCTCACCAGCGGTTGCTTGCAATGTGGGAAGCATCTGTTGTGTTAGTTGCTCATCATTATAGGTAATAGGGTAATTAGCGCCGTAAGGTAGAACCAGTTCCGCCTCCGCTCGCATACTATCGGCAATCCCCTTTACCTTGCGCGCCATAGCTTCGTAGATGTGTTCTCTAGCAGCATGATTGAGTGTTCGAATAGTACCTACAAGTTCTACCTGACTGGGAATGATATTGGAACGAGTGCCACCATGAATCGAGCCGAAACTAATAACTGCACCATCATCAATGAGCTTTAGTTCACGACTCACAATTGTTTGTACTGCAAGAATCATCTGGGCCGCAGTAACAATCGGATCGACACTCTTCCATGGGTAGGCACCGTGTGCCTGTTTACCTTTAATAATTATTTTAAAAGGATCTGCCGAGGCCATAGTGCCCCCTGGCTTATAGCTCACTTTATTGATATCAAGATTTGCGGATATATGTAGACCAAATATCGCATCAACGTCTGGATTACTCAGCACGCCCTCTTTGACCATTAATTCAGCCCCGCCTTCCTCACCAACGGGCGCACCTTCCTCGGCTGGCTGAAAAATAAATTTCACCTGTCCTCTCAAGTCATTTTTCATCTGAGTAAGGATCGATGCGGCGCCCATTAACATGGCCATATGTGTATCATGGCCACAGGCATGCATTACAGGAACGGTAGAGCCGTTATACTCGCCTTGTTCCCTAGATCGCCAAGGTAGATCGTTTTGCTCGAGTACAGGCAAGCCGTCCATATCGGCTCGAAGCGCAACAACAGGGCCAGGTCTGCCACTATCAAGAATTGCGATGACACCCGTTTTAGCCACCTCTGTCGTTACCTCCAGTCCCAAAGATTTCATATAATCAGCAATATACTTTGCTGTTTTGAATTCCCGGTTAGATAACTCCGGATATTGATGAAGGTGATGACGCCACTTTATGACATCAACCTCGATATCATTGGCTAACTCATCAATACGTATTCGGTCAGCCGACAAGGAGAGAGTAGAAAGAACAATAGTTAAAACAACAAAAACATATTTCATAGCTAAGTATCCATAAATCGTTGACGCAAGGTATATATCGAATGCGTGAGTAACGCTTTTGAGGAAAAGCGATAGGCTGCTGGATAAAACCAGTCAACCTCTTCAGCAAAAAATCCTAACGCATATTTCATGGAATTGACAGACCAGATTTTGTCATCGACTTCAGAGGGTAATGATAAGTTAACCCTCTTACTCAAATATTTTAAATATGAGCTTCAGAGGTCTTAAGAGAATGTAATATGAATTCTTAATCAAGATAAGCCTGTGATATATTCATCTCAGTACTACCATAGAGGAGTATATAACTGCTTCTTAGGTATTTCTTTCGGTGTGTAAGTGGTCAGGATTATGTCAGAGATTTCTTTTGAGAGTAGCGGTGACATCTATACACTTAAGCGCTATCCATATAACTGTAAAAGCCAACTTCGCGCTTGGGACTCTGCTGACATTTACTTACTGAACGAAACTCAGACTCGACTCAGTAATGAGACTAAATTATGTGTGCTTCATGATAATTTTGGCGCACTGACTATGCCATTATTGTCTCATTCTCCTGTTTGTTATCTCGATTCATGGATGTCCCGCGAAGCTTTATTGCTTAATGTAAAAGAGAACAACAAAATCCCCCCAGAGATAGTTACCGATGTTGATACGTTAATTAAACAACCTATAAAACCAAACCTTATCATCGGTCGGGTACCGAAATTCAAATCGCAATTGGCTTATTTACTGCAGAAGCTTAATCAATGGGCATCGAATGACTGTGAGCTGTTACGCTGTGGCATGGATAAACATTTGAGTAAGGGCCAGTTTGATTTACTAGGAAAATATTTTGGTCGAAGTGAGTTTTTACCCGGTGTAAAGAAAGCTAGAGTGTGGCGAGCCGCAGTTGATAAAAGCCTAACCGTTGATCCTATCAAATATACTAAGGTAACAGTTCCTGAATTCACTCTTGCCCTGAGCTCAGCCCCTAATGTGTTCAGTCAGGATAAACTTGATATCGGATCAAGGTTCTTTCTTGATCATTTCTCCGCCATACCACAGGCAAATAACGTAGCAGATTTAGCTTGTGGTAATGGTGTGTTGGGATTGGCCTACCTTCGCTTGCATCCAGAGTCTAGTATGCTTTTCTGTGATGAATCTTATCAGGCTATTCAATCAACAGAAAGCAACATTAAGGTAAATATGCCGAGTGCGAACACCACTACTCGAGTAGATGATGGTTTAGTTCATACAGAATCCAGTTCATTGGATTTAATTCTCTGTAATCCACCCTTTCATCAGCAAAGTACTGTGAGCACTGATATCGCTTTTAATCTTTTCAAAAGTGCAAAGAGAGCGTTAATAAATGGTGGGCATCTATGGATTGTTGCTAACCGTCATTTGGGGTATCACATGGTATTAAATCGGTTGTTTGGTAACTGTACCACTGAGGCGAGCAATAACAAGTTTGTCATCCTCAAAGCAACAAGGAAAAGGATCCTCAAAAATGAGTGTCGCTGAAAAAAATTTAGAGTTGTTATCGGATTATGTCACAGATGCGCATACGCGAATTCAGAAGACGTTTGATAACATTAATCCAGTAGTTGGTGTCAGTCGAGGTATGCGTTCTGTCGGTATACCTGCTGATGCCATGACTATTGATTGTCTTAAATCAGGTAAACGTATCATCATAATTTTGCACGATGAGACACCTGAAATACTACAATATCAGTTCTCATATAAAGACAAGGATCCCGCTGAAGAATTCCAGAACTTATCGATGGCTAACTTGAGTGAAGAGATATTATACGACTGGATGGTTAGATATTTTAAGCAAACCTAAATTTAGCGATGTCATTAATCACAAATATAATATTAAAATCATGTTATTTTATAGCAAAGCAATAATAAGGATGAACCGATGTCGCTAACTCCCGAACTCCTCGCCGAAATTGAACTGTTAAATATGTTCGATTTAAATTCCATACAGCATGGATTGAAAGTGCATCATGAAGCTGCTCCCGCAATTATCGCTGCCTCTGAGCGATTATATGATAAAGGCATCATTACTCAGGTGGACGGTGGTTACTTAACTGACCGCGGCGTTGAGACAGCAGAGCACGTGCAGGCTCTTGTGAACCTTTTACAAGCCAATTCATGAGGTATTGACAAGTTAACTAACCCAAATCCATAGTTCGATGAGTAACATGCTGAGATTATGGTGGCCCTCCCTGACTTTAATAGGGTGAAACCCGAATAGAAGAAGCACTACTTCTTCAGGGTTGAACACCGATTATGAGACGAGCGGAATCCGTCCGAAAGCTCAAGAAAAGTAATAGGAAAGATTTCCGGAGTGTTGGTTTCCGATCAATTTCCGATCAGTTCCGATCAGGGTTCAATTTTGAAGTTCAGTAAGTGGCAGAATCCTAAGGGTTTCTTAGTTCCGATCATCGAAGTGTTCCGATAGAAGAACTCCTGAGGCGACAGGTCGTCAGGTACGTCAGTTGTGATAACAGAATGTCTTCATTATTTACCATTATCATGGTTTCTATCCTCCAGAACTTTAATCAGTTCAATTGACATATATTCTGTATCATCAATATTAGTCATATCCAGAGGCTCCAATCCAAAGACCATTCTAATTGACTGATGCGCTTTTTCTAGTATCTGCTTGGCTTCTGATTCGTCGAGATAATAGTATGAAACCCAAATTTCTCTTTCAGGGTGATAATTAATTTCTCGCAATGAAAGCGACAGAAGATATTTTTTCCCACGAGAGCCATCAGTGGTTCTAATGACAGGTTCTAAAACATAGTTAACATTAAGTGCTGATTTAACAGGTTCCACATAAAGGCTGTGGTCCCAGTAAATGTTTTCAAATCCTTCAGTTAATGATTTTTCTGTGATCACGAAATCATCAGAATTCTTGAGTTCTATAGTTAGTTCATTCCAGACAGTCTCTATGAGTTCTTCAGATACAGCCTCGACATCCCTGTATTGCTTGCCA
The DNA here is from genome assembly GCA_964228485.1 of Alteromonadales bacterium. Lineage (GTDB taxonomy): Bacteria > Pseudomonadota > Gammaproteobacteria > Enterobacterales > CAXRAF01. The sequence continues at coordinate 28,006 of CAXRAF010000022.1, forward strand.
TCATCATGTGGTTTAAATACAGCGATGGTTCGTTCATCTTCGAAGAGAAATTCATAATCGATTTTTTCAGGCTCGGTATACTCAATAACGGCATTAAAATACACGAGGCCAATAATTCCTGTAATGAGGCCGGCCATGATTTTTCGTTTATTATTTGACGCCTTATCAAACCGATCGCCTGCTGACTCGGCATCACCACATTTTTTCAGTTCCTTGACGCCGAATAACTTTTTGATAAGTGGCCAGATAAAGTACTGTAAGACTATTAGACCACCGACGATGGTGACTACGTAATAACCAATAACGAGAATGATAAATCCCATAACATCGCTCTTTTTTTACTCTTTATAATCGAACATAAGTAGTGCTTTATGAGTCGCCAGTATTTCAAGAATAGTAGATTTTTATTTTCTCAATTGTAACTTATACAATTCAAAGAAAGTATTGACTAATTAACTCTTAAAAATTCATAGTTCTTGGACAAACACGTTACAAACTTCAGATATCTTCCAAAAAGTTTCTGAGTTAGATAAGCGTCTAGAGTGGAACATGGTGGCCCTCCCTTACTCTCCAGATGACTCACAGATGGGGTGCCGAATGACTTCTCGATTCTGATTCCAGACATGCCTGTGATATATTTCTCTAAACTAGAGAGCACGAGTGGCTTCAATACAAATCTGGAGCGCTTGATAAAGAAACTTGGGAAAGTTATCGAGGTGTGATTTACTTTGTGCTAGGTACACCTCGGGCCAGAGAAATGTGGAATTTAACGAAGGTATATTTTAACGAAGAATTTGTCAGTATGGTGCATGATATGATGATTGATGTCCCTGCTATCGATTACTGGGATAAACTTCGAGAAATTAAGTAAAGGAATTGATGAGGTAGAGAATGATACTCAGACGCTTCATGCAACACATCAGAGAGCAGAACTGGTTCGCCGTCGGGCTGGACGTCATCGTAGTCATCGTAGGTATCTTTCTGGGGCTGCAGGTTCAACAACAATATGAAGAAGGCCAGCTTGAACAATATGAGAAAGAGCTTCTTGGGAATCTTAAAAATGAAATAGAGACTAATATTAGATTATTCGAACTAAGTTTGGATTATCTAGTAGCTGTAAAAGATTCGGGTGAGAGAGCATATGCATTTTTGGAATCAGATAAACCTTGTCAAGAAAATTGCTGGTCTTTGTTGGTCGACTTTTTCATAGCTTCACAATCATCCCCAGCCCCGACAGTAAATGCTGTCGCTGAGGAAATGAGAAGATTAGGGTTACCTCGCTCGAAAGAGATCAAAAAAAGTATTGATGAATATTATATATTTTCAGAAGGAGCAACTACAGCAGCACAAAATCTGAGACCAAAGTATCGTGAATTTATCAGAGAATTAATGACCATTAAAGCGATGAGAGTACTTTGGCAGCATTGTTACTCTATTGATAAAAAAGGGCTTGAGACATTAAAGACAGACTGCAAACAGCAGCTAAGTGATACTGAAATTGACGTGTTGTTGAATAAATTTAGACAAAGCCGAGAGCTTAGCGGGTATTTAAGTTACTGGATAGGGATGCATTACGTCTATATACAGATATATGAAAATCGGTTAGATATCGGTGCAGAGACAATATCTGTTATTGAAAAAAACTTATAAGGTCATTTAAAGATTGTGGATACATTTACCAATTAAATTCCACTGCAATCATGTATTAGAAAAAACAATTGGAACTAAAGTATTACAAATGTGACATTATATGGATATCCGACAAGACCATACGTTATGAAAGTTGCTTTTTATCTTACTAATGCTGGTTTCAAATTAGTCATCAATATTTAAGGATTGAGAATCTACAATAAAATTAAGAATTAACTCTTCAATTGTCTGTCCATCAATAATGCTATTCCACAGTCCATGACCACCTCCTTCTATGCTATAGAACTTATAATAGACATTCGTACTCTCATATTTATCGCGTATTTTTACTGCTTCCTCGAACAATACGGTTTGATCTTCTGTGCCGTGTACAATCGCTACAGGAGCATCGGTATTGTCCCATCGATCGTGGCCATATATCCCGTTGTGTATATCTACCATGCTGCCACTGCCCCATAAATCAATAATGCTGTGGACTTCAATAGTTTGATCAAGATTAGTCGTGTTAACCGTTGGATCAAGTGCAATAGATAATTCTTCTCGATAATCTTCTGGTTCGGTTACTCCAAGTGCCATGGCTATATAGGCGCCTGCAGAACTGCCTACGATTGACACTGAGTTTGTGTCTATTCCATAGGTTGTAGCATTAACGAACAGCCAACTTAAAGCTGCTTTACTATCACGCCCAGCTGGGTAAAATGCTTTACCCTGGTCCTTTTGTCTTGCCGATAAACCAGGAAGTGCTTCAACTGCTTGTGAAAACTCATCTGGGATAGTTCCATAATCGGAAACCAGCCGGTAGTTTATAGAAAATCCTACAAAACCTCGTTCTGCTAGATATGATAATGTGTTAGAGCCACTAATTGCAGATTTATCTCCCCCAGTGAAACCACCTCCATGGATAAATATTACTGCAGGACGGTTGTTGAAATCATTATCAGGGATGTAGGCATCTAATAATAAATCCATAGCAATAGGATCAGGTGAATTCCAGTCGCTGTGTGTTAATCCTTCTGCATATTTAATATCAGTTGTGAAAGTATATGTATAGCTGGCAGATCGTGAGATAACCGGGGTTACTACACCAGTAATCGGAGGTATGATGACGGGAGACTGGGGTTGAGTATCACTACCACCACAACCAAATAAAATTGAGAATACACAGATAAGTAAAACGTATCGAACCATAAATAGCTACTTTTAATCTTCCTACTTAATAAATATATAACGAATTACAGCTAGATAGGGTTTACATAAAGTAACCCTGAGGCCTACATTATTGACAAGTTAACTCCCCAAAATCCATAGTTCAGGGATGAACATATACATACTCCACCAGTACTTTCAGAGTTCATCCAAATGGCCAGCGGGATTGCATAGTTCGATGATTATCTTGAAGAAATGATGGTGGCCCCTCCCTGACTTTAATAGGGTGAGGCCCGTTAAGATGAAGCACTGCTTCATCAGGGCTGAACACCGATTATGAGTCCAGCGGAATCCGTCCGTAAGCTCAAGAAAAGTAACGGGAAAGATGTTCAGGGAGTCCGTTTCCGAACAATTTCCGATCAGTTCCGATCGATGTCCGAAATGTCAGTTCAGTAAGTTCAAGAAACGTAAGGGGAATCCATTTCCGATCGACCGGAACTTTCCGATCAGGTCACTCTCAGGGCGATAAGTCGTCGATTGCGTCGGGAATTGCTATAAGGTACTTTGACGCAATTTGTATATGATGATAATATACGTTAATGGTTGATTTAAACAAGATAACAGGTTTTGAGTGGGATGATGGTAATTCCCGTAAAAGTGTTGTCAAACATGATGTTAGGCAGGGTGAAGCCGAGCAAGTATTTTTCAATGTCCCTTTGTTACTACTAGAGGATGTTAAACATAGTTCTGATGAATCAAGATTTCATGCGTTGGGCAAAACAGATACGGGCAGGCTTTTGCATATAACATTTACCCTTCGTATGGAAGATACGTTGATTAGAGTTATTTCAGCAAGAGATATGCATCGAAAAGAGAGAAAGATTTATGAGCAAAATTAAGAAACTACCTAGATTTAAAAGTGAGGCCGAAGAGCGAGAGTTTTGGGAGGAACATGATTCCAGCGAATATCTTGACTGGTCAAAAGCTGAGTCTGTGGCTATGCCTAATCTAAAGCCGTCAACTAAATCAATCTCTTTGAGGCTTCCAGAAGGTTTGCTAGACAATATAAAAATTGAAGCGAACAAAAGAGATGTTCCGTATCAATCCTTAATAAAAGCGTGGCTGGCTCAGGATGTTAAAGAAAGTCGTCAATAACCTCTGGAGAAGTCTCGAGTATTGACAAGTTAACTCCCCAAAATCCATAGTTCAGGGATGAACATATACAAACGTCACCGATTTCCATCCGAAATCATCCAATACGCAGTCTGGCTCTATCATCGCTTCAATCTCAGCTTCAGAGACATTGAAGATTTACTACATGAACGTGGCATCGAAGTCAGTTACGAAGCCATCAGACTCTGGTGCAACAAGTTCGGTCCTGAATACGCCAAAAGACTAAAGAAAAAACGCAGTGGATTTGGAGATATATTCCACATTGATGAAGTGTTTGTGAAGATTAACGGTGTTCAACATTATCTTTGGCGAGCCGTTGACCAGGATGGTGATGTTATTGATGTATTTCTTCAGATACGTCGTGACAGCAAAACAGCTAAACGATTTTTCAAGCGATTACTGAAAGCAAATCAAGGAGCCCCATGGAAGATCGTGACTGACAAAATGGGAAGTTATCCAGTCGCTCACAAGGATTTAATGCCAGATGTTATTCATGACACATCTCAGTATGCCAACAATAAGGCTGTGTTATCTCATCAACCAACAAGAGTTCGAGAAAAAGTAATGAGGAAAGTCAAATCAATTGAGCAAGGTCAGAGATTTCTGAGTACTCATGCAGAGATATATAATTTATTCAATTTGGTGCGTCATTGCATCTCAGCGAAGAATTATAAAATGCTGAGGAGTAGGGCAATTGCGTCTTGGAGAAACGTAACAGCAAATTGAGATGAAATTGCGATTGGACAATTAGTTCTAAGGAAGTTAACTTGTCAGTAACCAGCAAAGAACTATAAGATGTTGAGAAGTAGGGCAATTGCGTCTTGGAGAGATGTAACTGCAGTATGAACCTACTTATTGATTAGACATTTGAATCTCAGAAAGTTAACTTGTCAGTAACATTTTGAGGAACACGCCATGAAAAATAGTCTCTATATAGTGTTATCGATTTGGTTAGTTGCATGTGGTGGTAGCTCTGACTCAAATACTACACCTCCCCCTCCTCTGGGTGATACAACGCCACCCGAAATCAACCTCATAGGACCGACAACCGTATATCACGAAGTCG
>CAXRAF010000023.1:0-38100 GCA_964228485.1 Alteromonadales bacterium
GTTTGATTAACTTCTCATACTGATATCTTGGCATGGCTCCTGATTAGGGACGGAGCATTAACGATCGTCAAAAGAGAGGAGTAAAATCATGATTGAATGTTTCATCAGTCTGTTAGCTTTCTTGGGATTTGGTACTGGAGATGGGAATGACCCTCTTCATGGCCATCATGCCCCTGAGTACCAACAAGAAATGATCCGTGCTATTGATAGCAACGAGCTTAAAGGCTTTGATCAACTAGAGGTACAAAAAGCTGACGAATGGTTCGTATAGACCATTAGACCAAAAATAAATCTATACACCTCACTTAGCCATTGGCATTTTGCCAATGGCTTTTTCATATCTGCTTCCCAATTATTTTCATATTCGTTATAGTGCCTCAGATTCGACGAGGAGTATCCATTGAGTAATTTAGTAAAACAAATCGAGACCATGCTCGAGCTGCAAAAAGCCATGAATAGTAAGGTAAACCCAGATTGGCAAAATCAGGGCTTCGAGTGGTATAGAGCAATTTGGATTGAATGTGGAGAAATGCTCGATCACTATGGTTGGAAATGGTGGAAGAAGCAAGAAATTGATCTGCCCCAAGTGCAGCTTGAATTAGTGGATATCTTCCATTTTGGTTTGAGCCTACACCTTTGCAAGGGCCAGAATACCGAGACTCTTGCAACAAGCATAGCAGACCAAATGGATACAATTCTTGACTATGATGACTTCAAACTGGCGCTTGAAGAACTCGCCAGCGATGCATTATCAAGTCGCAGTTTCAATATATCAGCTTTTGCCACCTGTCTGACGCTAGCCCAGATGACAACAGATGATTTGTTCAAACAATATGTCGGTAAAAATACCCTGAATTTTTTCCGTCAGGATCACGGCTATCAGGATGGTACATACATCAAAGTATGGAATGGTCGAGAAGATAATGAATATTTAGTAGATATTCTTAATCATCTCTCAGCTGACTCCGAAGAATTTCAGCAGCTAGTCTATCAGGGATTAGAACAACACTATCCTGCATAACTCATAATCGATGCTCGACATAAAAAAACATAGCACTTTACTCATTGATAGTAATGCGTACATGTACCGTTTTTTTTATGGTACCGAACCTCGTCATTGCCCCGATAATAATCCAGTCCATGTGGTATACGCTTTCATGGGCTATGCCCGCCGTCTGTTACAACAGTATCATCCAAATAGACTCATATTTGTATTTGACGCTGAGGGTAATAACTTTCGTCACGAGTTGTACTCGGACTATAAATCTCATCGAGATCCGATGCCTGAGGACTTGGCTGCTCAGATTGAGTTAATTAAGACAGCGATTACCTTACTGGGCATTCCACTCGTTGAGCAGCCCGCGGTAGAAGCAGATGACAGCATTGCATCACTGGCAAAAGTCTTGGCGTCTGAGTCAAATCATGTATATATCTTTTCGCGAGATAAAGACCTGATGCAGTTAGTGAATGATCAGGTTTTCATGGTTGATGAAAAAAAGCAGCAAATTATTGATAGAGAGGCTGTGCAAAGTAGATACGGTATTGAGCCAGAACGAATTGTTCAGATGCTGGCCTTGATGGGTGATGAGGCAGATAATATACCCGGCGTAGAGGGCATTGGTGCAGTTACGGCAGCTAAGTTGATCAATCAATGGGGAAGTATCGATAAGATTGTTGAGAACTCGCACTGGCTTAAAGGGGCCGTAGGTAACAATCTGCGACGTGCCGTGGATGCACTTCACTTGAGTGAGCAACTAACACAACTAAAAATTGATTTATACACCGCTGAAGCGCAGGATGATTTTCACTTACTCCCTGAAGACAAGTATGAAATACATCAATTCTGTCTGAAATTGGGTTTTCACGAATGATTATTCCATATCAGGAATTAGATAAGCATACACTGCAAAACCTTATCAAGGAGTTCGTGCTGCGAGAGGGCACTGATTACGGTGAGACTGAGGTATCTCTCGAAACCAAGGTGAATCAAGTATTAGAGCAAATCAAATCAGGAAAACTGGTGATCACCTTCAGTGAGGAGTATGAATCTGTAGATATTAGCCCTGCTGACAAATTCCCGCTAATTTAGCCATTTATCCACAAACCACCTCTATTACGCTATAATGAAAACTCCCTAATGGAGATTACAGATAAAAGGCTGTAGATTATTGTCATGAAGTTTTTAATTACAATAGTTCTTTTGTTGTGTGCTACTCAGACAATCAATGCACAGGTGTTCATTTGTGTTGATGAGAAAGACCGCAAGCATTATTCCGATAAACGCTGTGTCCTGTCAGGTAAAAATACCACTGGCTCAATGGATAAGTCAGGGACAATTAATGAGCATGGTAACCTTGAAATACCCGAAAACATCCGTGCATATACCTCGGCTATTCAGGTAGTCAAACAGTTATTCACACTACTTACCAGTCGTGAGCCAGCCAATAGAGAGTACACCGAAGTCTACAAGCTAGTCTCAGATGCTGAGCAAAGACATCAGATTTTTATCTCCAACCCAGATAGCAAACGCTTTCAAACATACAGTCCTTTCTCGGCAGAGGGACAGCATAGGATGATCCGCTCACTTAGTGAGGCATGCCGTAAACAGGGGTACTTTAGTATCTGCTCTGCAATCGAGGGCAACCCATGGCTATCCGCCTCAGAAAGAGTCCTTCGTGATGGCATGACTGATGAGGAAAAATTCGTCAAGACTGATGCTACGAGTTGTGAAAAGGCGACTGAAGCACACGGCGGTGGTGTGATCAGTGACAAAATGCTTCTTTATTTCTGCAGAAAGTAGTCCTCATGTTTTTCAGAGTTGTCATCAAGACGCTTGAGTTACTAGTCCACCTTTTTTTAATTGTTGGCGTACCTGTCATCTATTTAGACATCACTACGGGTTACAATAAATATCGCTTACCAGAGCAAATGCCGGTAGTGTATGTCTACTGGCTGGTATATATCGTCATTATTGCCATTATCTATGGCATATCTCAGAAAACCAAAAAGTATCAGCGCCCTGATTGTACAAAAAATTCTAGCGACACCTAATCCAGAGTATGTCCAACGTCTATAAACCCTATACAGCCGTTGCGATAATCGTCGCAAATATGATTGGCACTGGGGTATTCACAAGTCTTGGATTTCAATTACTCGGCATACAATCTGGCTTTGCCATTCTTATGCTGTGGGTGGTGGGTGGCATCATGGCCTTATGTGGTGCTCTGACTTATGCTGAATTAGGCGCAACTTATCCACGCTCTGGTGGAGAATATAACTTTCTAACGCGGATCTATCACCCTGTCGCAGGATTCACATCCGGATGGGTTTCTTCAACTATTGGATTTTCAGCACCGACCGCCCTGGCTGCGATTACCTTTGGTACCTACTTATCCTCTGTGATCCCATCCTTATCGAGTGATTGGTTAGCGATTGTCCTCATTATTGCCATGGCCATTATTCACTCGACTAAACGTTCGGGTAGCGGTTCTACTCAGGTTATTTTTACAGCGATAAAAATCCTTTTTATTGTTCTATTCATCATCAGTGGCATTGTGCTGATTGAGAATCCTCAGCCAGTTATATTTACTCCTGATAAAGACAACATACCGCTGCTCTTTACCGCAGGATTCGCTGTTTCACTAATATATGTAAATTATGCCTATACAGGATGGAACGCAGCCACGTATATAAGCAGTGAATTAGAATCACCGCAAAAATCCCTGCCAGCTATTTTGCTAACAGGCACATTAATTGTGACGGTTGTGTATGTCTTACTCAATTTTCTCTTCATGTACAGTACACCAATCAATGCGATGCAGGGAAAATTAGAAATTGGTGTAATCGCCGCGCAATCTATCTGGGGTGAGTCCGGGGCAAAAATAATGGGTATATCCATGGCTCTGTTATTAATATCAACAGTAAGTGCCATGACCATTGCTGGACCGCGGGTACTTCAGGTGATCGGTGAGGATTATGATTTCTTCAAAGCGCTGGGCAAGACAAATGAGGATGGTATTCCTGCCAGAGCAATCTGGATGCAGACAGCACTGGCATTGTTATTCGTAATCACAGCATCCTTTGAATCGATACTTATTTTTTCCGGATTTGCTTTGGCATTGAATAATCTGTTTGCAGTGGCTGGTATATTTGTTAGTAGACTACGTCATAAAGAGATAGAACGCCCATACAAAACCGCGCTTTATCCGATTACACCACTCTTATACTGTGCACTTACTCTGTGGACTCTGAGTTATCTTGCGATTGAACGTCCGACAGAGATACTTGCAAGCCTCGCAATAATTATTGCAGGCGTAGTGTTTTACTTTTTCTCGAGGAATAAACCTTAATCTTTTAAACCGTCATCGATTTTGGTAGATTCCTAACCTCATTCATCAGCGACTAAATAGCGGCTAAATATTATGGGTAATATTGTCTGGGTGGCTTCCTATCCTAAATCGGGTAATACATGGATGCGTGCATTTCTTGGTAATTACCTTGCCAATCAAGATAAACCTGTCGATATTAATGCGCTGCACAACACGCTGCTATCTGAAGCCAATAGCTATCATTACCAGCCATACATCTCGGCTGAGAAAAAAACAACAGATGTTGATATGATGGATTTGATCCGTCTTCGCCCACGAGTTCATGCTGATATGGCTCGAAATGCACAAGGTTCAATTTTTGTTAAGACCCACAACTTTTTGGGTGAGTACAAGGGATTTCCGCTACACAATGCCCAAGTGACATCGGGTGCTATTGTTGTGGTGCGAAATCCACTGGATGTGGTGGTGTCGATGTCGAACTATTTTAACTATGACATTGATCACACGATTGCATTCATGGCTGATGAGCTGACTGGCACGCCAAACGAGGAGGGCAATGTGCCACAGATCATAAGTTCTTGGTCTGTACATACCAAAAGCTGGGCTGAAAATACTGAAGATAGTGTGCTTGTTGTCAGATATGAAGACATGCTGGCTAATGCGCAAAAAACCTTCCGCAAAGTAGAATCATTTCTCAAATTAAAAAAGGATCCTAAGCGCTTACGACGAGCGATTCAATTTTCATCGTTTGAGCAACTCAAAAAACAAGAATCACAAGTCGGCTTTGTGGAAAAATTCGAACATGCGACTGCCTTTTTTAACACCGGCAGAAAGGGTCAGTGGCAGAATATTTTGACGCAACAGCAAATCGATACCGTAAAGAAACAACACAAGCCAATGATGGATTTATTTAAATATAGCTAAGCGCCATAAGTTTGTTTCCTAAGCTGCTGAAAATAAAGCATTTCTGTCCCCAAAATGACGCAATTAAGCAGATCTCAGTGAAAATCACTAAAAAATCAGAAACTTTTTGTTACTTTTCTTGCATATTTGTTACTTAAGCGGTTATTATCCGGACGTGGGTAGCCTCTTCGAGGCTGCGTATTATGTGCTGTACGCATGGTTTACTAATATGTGTAAAGTGCAATAGGTTAGTTAACTAACTTCCAATTAACCGGGGAGAAAAACATTGATTAAACAAAATAAACATAATCCTCTCGTTAAGGCTATCAGAAATGCATTACTAGCAGGTGCTGCAATTTCTATGGCTGCAACTGGTTCAGCTCTTGCAGAAGAAGCTGACGATGAAGAGGCAGATGAAGAAGAAAATACGGTAACCGTCACGGGTTCACGTATTAAAAGAACTGACATCGAAGGTTCATTACCTGTAACAGTCATTGATCGCGAGATGATTGAATTATCAGGTGAGGCTAACGCTGCAGATTTCTTGAGAAGCATGACATTTAACAGTTCTGGTTCGTTCCGTCCTCAGTCTGGTAGCTCTGCTCAGGGTACTGCATCAATCAGTTTACGTGGTATTGGTTCATCACGTACATTGGTATTGGTTGACGGTCGTCGTCTACCTAAGTCACCTTCAACAGGTTCAAACCAAGACTTGAACACTATCCCAATGGGTGCAATCGAGCGTATTGAGGTACTGTCTGACGGTGCATCTGCGATCTACGGTTCTGACGCTCTAGGTGGTGTTGTAAACGTCATCACTCGTAAAGACTTCGAAGGCGCGCAAATCATGTTAGGTCAGGCAAGCGTTAGTATTCCTGCTAACGGTGGTGACCGTGAAAACGGTAGCATAACCTTTGGTGCTTCAAGCGACACATCAAGCCTGATAGGTGGTGTATCGTGGAACAAGCGTGACATTATCTTCGCACGTGACTTCTACTTCAACACTCCTGGTGGATCTGTGTATGGTAACTCTTATACAACAATCACTGGCGGTTTTGATGATTTCAACTGGACCTCAATTCCAGACGGTCAAGGCGGTACTGCTTGTGACTTCCCAGGAACAGGTTTCTACACTCGAGCTAACAGTTTTGCTGTTAACGCTGCACAGACTCGTTGTGCTTACGACTTCACATTGGTATCTGCAGACGAAGCGTCTACAGGTAATACCTCTATCTGGTTGAAAGCAACTCACGAGTTTAGTGATGATTGGTCTGTTTGGGCTAATGCTAGCATCAACAAATCAAGCTCGTTTGGTCGTTATGCTCCAGTACCAGATTCAAGCTACTTCTCAGTACCTCTGACTGGTAACAGCCCTAATAACCCTACTAACCCTAACGGTAACGTATGGGATGGCGTCTCTACAGTTGGCGTACCTGTAAACTGGTGGCATCGTTTCGACGCACTGGGTAATCGTGACAGTGAAGTAGACAATGAGCTGTCAGAGCTTATGACTGGTATGACAGGTAATGTTGGTGATGTTGAGTTAGATTTCGGTCTACGTATCACTAAGAACCTAACTTACGATATCGGTCGTAACTATCTGTTACGTTCTGCAGCTGCAGCGTATATCGAAAGTGGTGCATATGACTTACGCAACCCTTATGCGACTCCAGATAATGTCTTGAACGCAATGAAGGTTGTTATTAGCCGTATTTCTCAGTACAACCAGAATGAAGCATGGTTCACTGCAGCATTCGACGCGTTCGAAATGGAAAATGGTTTCGCACAAATGTTCGTCGGTATGGAGTATCGTGAAGAAGACTACAATGACCAGTATGACTCTCTGTCAGAAGCTGGCCAGGTTGGTGGTTCTGCAGGTAACTCAGCTGGTGGTACACGTGACGTAACTGCTTACTACTTCGAGTTGTTAATGCCTGTAATGGATAACCTAGAAGTAACTGTAGCTGGTCGTCAAGATGACTACTCAGATTACGGTTCTGACTTCTCACCAAAAGTGTCTGCTCGTTGGGTTGTCACTGATGACATGACTATACGTGCATCTTATGGTGAAGGTTTCCGTGCACCGACACTCGACATTCTGACTCAGAAAGATTCGTTCTCAGCTGACTCAGTTCGTGACGAGCAGTCTTGTTTGGCCCAGGGTCAGCCAGCTAACTGTAGCTTGCAGATTAACGCTCTGGTAACAGCGAATCCATCACTGAGTTCAGAGCAGTCAGAGCAGTACTCTTTCGGTTTTGCTCATGAAGCAACTGATTGGTTCAACTACTCTATCGACTACTACAACATTGCAATCTCTAACCGTATTACAGGTTTCTCTTCACAGGGCCTGATTGCCAGAGAGATTGCTGGTGACCCGATTCCTCCAGGTTTGGGTGTAACTCGTAATCCTACTAACGGCGCGATTACACAAATCGTTCGTGGTTTCGGTAACGAGGGTACAGTTGATACCTCAGGTCTTGATATCAACGCTGTATTTTCATACGAAATGCTAGGTGGTCGATTCAACCACAACGTTCAGATCGGTTACTTACTTGATCAGGCTGTTGACGGTGGTCGTAACCTAGTAGGTGACCCTGGTACTCCAGAGGCTCGTATGGTTATCTCTAACTCTTATGAGATGGATAACTTCAGCATAGGTTACAACCTGAACCTAATCGGTAACCAGTGTGATGAGATTGTTGCTGGTGAGTGTATTGGTAACGTACCAACTTGGGTTACACATGATGTGCAATTCAACTACTTCGCCCCTTGGGACGGACGTATTACAGTTGGTGTTCGTAACGCTGGCGAGAAGAGACCTCCAATTGGTCTTGGTGCCGTCGGCTCACGTGACTATGACTTCAGCCTGTACGATGCGTACGGTCGAATCACTTACGTGAACTACACGCAAACTTTCTAAGTTTTACTTATAAAGTTGAAAAGGCGCTCTATGAGCGCCTTTTTATTTTTCACGATAAAAATTATGAAACTAGATCAATGGAGCCGGTATTGGCAAGCGGGGCAACTCACCTCGTTGCCACAAGATTTTGCTGTCAATTATGAGGGCGAGATTTATGATTATTGGGTGTCATATTTTTCTGAATTGCCGAGCGCAGCTTCAGTACTTGATTTATGTACAGGTAACGGTGCTGTAGCACTACTCGCTCAAACATTTTCTGATCAACAATCTAAACAATTATCTATTACCGGTTTAGATGGCGCTTCAATTAGTCTAGAAGCCATTCACAAACGCTACCCTGATTTGTCTAAACAAATTGACGCGGTTAATTTTATTGATAATCAAGCCATTGAAACCATGTCTCTTGATGATAAGTTTGATTTAATTACAAGCCAGTACGGTATTGAATATTGTGACTGGTCTGTTGTGGCATCAATAGTAACGCAACACCTTAAGCCTGGAGGTCAATTTGTTATTATTACTCATGCTCCTGAAACAGACATTACGCAGTACATGAAGCAGGAGCGATCAGAGTATGACGCAATTAAAGAAGCAAAATTTTTCAATGCCGTGGATAATATTCTGACAGGACAAATTAACTTCGCTGCATTTAAGAAACAGATGGTGTCTCTGCAAAAGCACTTGGCACGAATGCTTCAAAGCAAATCAAGTCCATTAATTCAGGGAATCTATAACTTTACTCAGCATATTATTGCGAGTGACTATGAGACCTTTACTCAACAGCGTAATCAATTAGAGTCTTATTACCTCGATCACTTATTTGCCTATGAAAGACTTAATGACATATTGACTGTCTCGGAGCGATTAGCCGAAAATAAGGAATGGTATAAACCGTTTTGTGATGCTGGACTTGATATAATTTCGGTCAAGCCAATCTTACAAGGTGGAAGACATTTAGCAGGTATTGGATATCATTTTGCCAAACCTTAATTTACGATTACTCAATGAAGAATAAATTAACACCTCTATCTGTTTTAAAAGTGAATCCTGACTATCAGTTATTAGTTAGAGGTGCGAGCATTCAATGTACAAAGCTTGATATCCGTGAAGCTGCCATTCCACTTCAACCACTGCATCTGTTATTGATTGAAACATTCCTATCCGCTAAGAATGTGACGGACGCATTTCAGGCATTCATTAATTCTGATTTAACGAAACGACTCATGGGCAATGTGCCTGAAAACGCGGTTTTGAGTCGTATTGCGGAATTGTATAGCAAAGACATTTTAATTGAATCACCAGCATCGAGCGTATCTGACTCTGTTGCGATAACGATGCAGTCGCCTAAGAAAGCTCCAGTCGATGATGTGTATACGGGTTGTTATATAACACATCGTAATTTAGCAATACATTTCGCTGAATCTGGATTCATTGCCAAATTTAGCGACGCGAGTCGTGATCAAAAGATTTCTATCAATGAGTTATTTACTTTGTTGGCAATTGGGCAGGCGCAAGAGATAGAAAAGTCTGATCGCTATAAGGCACCACATATTGCATCAGAGGATCATTGGGAGATGATCGCAGGCTTTATTACCAGTGGAGTGATTGTAAAGAAACAGATCCTCGAGACTGAGGATCAAACAGAAAAGGTTGAGCATGAGTCTTCTTCGACAGCCTGGCAAGAACTTGAACCAGAATGTAATAAAACGCCAATTTATTTCGTTCCTCATACAGAGAATCATTACCCATTAGCTTTGGGGCTAATCTATACAGCCATTCAAGATTATGAGGGCGGAGGTTTGTTAGACAAGTTTCAACTAATCCCGATTGTCTACATGAATGCAGAGCAGTTTTTATCGGGCCCGTATAAAAAATTTGGCTCAGGTGTTTGGCTATTCTCGAACTATTTGTGGTCGAGTGATACAAACATGGCATTGTCGAAACACGTCAAGAAAGATTCTAAGAAAAATATCACGATTCATGGTGGACCAAGCACACCAGATTATGAGCAGGCCTGTGAAGAATTCTTTGCTGAACATACGTCTGTAGACATTGCCGTTCATGCTGAGGGCGAGGTTGCCATTGCTCAGATATTAAGCGCCATGATGCATTCAGATGACCATGTCTCCTATAACAAGCAGGATATGTCTGAAATAGCTGGCATTTCTTTCCGAGATGAGAAGGATGGTATCTCTATCGTGCAGCACACTGCGTCGCGAACACGCATGGCTGATCCTAACATTATCCCATCGCCTTATATGGCAGGTGTGTTTGACCATTATGGCTCAGATATTGAAGCGGCAATCATTGAAACCAATCGTGGCTGCCCATTCGGCTGCACCTTTTGTGATTGGGGCTCTGCGATTAATCAAAAAGTCAGGCGCTTTGATATGGATCGTGTGAAAGAGGAAATCGAATGGATTGCACGAAATAAAACCAAAGTACTGTGGATTGCAGATGCTAACTTCGGAATGCTGGATCGTGATGTCGAAGTAGCGCAAACGATTATCGATTTAAAGGAACAATACGGCTTTCCACATGAGGTTGTTGTTAACTACACCAAAAACACCACAGTTCGTCTGGTTGAGATTATCAAGATCTTCACTGAGGGTGGCATTATCAGTCAGGGCGTTATTTCTATTCAAAGTATGGACGCCAAGACTCTGGAAGTGATTGATCGCAAAAATATTAAACTCAGTAAATATGATGAACTGAGAAAGATTTTTTCCGATCTTAAGTTACCGCTGTCAACCGACCTAATGCTTGGTCTACCAGGTACAACGATGACAGCACTTAAAAATGATCTGCAGCATTATATTGATGCAGATGTCCCCGTTAAGGCCTACCCAACACAATTATTGCCCAATAGCCCGATGGCAGATCCCGATTACATGCGCAAGTATGAAATCCAAACCTATGATGATGGTTTTTTAAAATCGACCTATAGCTACACCGAAGAAGATCTCATCAAGATGAAAGGTCTGTATAAGACCTTCACTATGGCTGACGGGTACGGGCTGTTGCGTTATGTCATTCGCTTCCTGCAGTGGGAATACAACATAAAAGCGATTGATTTCATTGCAGAGCTTATGGTTTCAATTAAAGACAATCCTATGCAGTATCCATTATTGTCATATGCAACGGTCTTTTTTGAGACTGAGAAGTCAATTCCGGGTGGTTGGCCATTATTTTATGCCCAGTTAAAAAACTACATTCTGGACAAATATTCAGTGAGTGATGACTCGGCATTGGATACTGTTTTAAAGGTGAATGCCGCCGTTATGCCCGATGAAGCGGTTGCTTATCCAATGACCATTCATCTAGACCATGACATCATCCAATACTTTATCGCTCAGCAGCAAAAATCTGATGATGATAAGCCAGAAGCGCTTCATACCTATGCGCCAGGCGAATTAGTGATTTCAGATCCAGATGGTATGGTGAATATCGATGCACAATTCTTGCAGTATGATTCACATCAGTTTTTCTGGGAGTTATTATCTGATGTATCAAGAGTGCGATCTGCCTTCACACTCTAACTAAATTCGATGTTCGATATACCCTCTCTCTGCAGTTAAAAGTGCTCTGTCAGTTAGGATAATGGCAATAGGACAGAGGTGTCATTACTCTGATGGCTCAACGCCAATAGTGGGATGACTCTAAGATATTAATGCAATTAAATAAACGTTAATTCAGGACGTTTAATCCGTCTATTCGTTGGACTTGGACCGGCAATATCGTTATTCTCATGAGAGTCCATTAAGTAGATATATTCCGGATATACTATGATTAAAAACATTGTCATTGTCGGTGGTGGTACTGCAGGTTGGATGACGGCTTCGGCCTTTGTAAAACATCTACCAAAAAGCTGTAAGATTCGTCTGATAGAGTCTGATGCGATTGCTACTGTCGGCGTAGGTGAAGCTACCATTCCTGTGATTCGCCAGTTTAATAGTATCTTAGGCATTGATGAACGTGAGTTCATGAGTAAAACAAATGCCAGTTTTAAATTGGGTATTCGCTTTGAAAATTGGGCGCATCGTGGCGATAGTTATGACCATGCTTTCGGGTATTATGGCATACCCATGAATGATGTCTCATTTCATCATTATTGGGTAAAGCAACATCAACATGGCAAGGGCGGTAATATTGAAGATTACAACGTTCCTGCTGTAGCTTCAGAAGAGCAACGATATGCTCATCGACAGTACAATGATAGTCGTTTTGACTCGCGCTATTTTTATGCATTCCAATTCGATGCCAGTCTCTACGCTCAATTTCTCCGCAACTGGTCTACCTCTCGTGGTGTCACCAGAACCGAAGGGAAAGTCCAAGAAATTTATCAAAACCAAGAAACCGGGTACATTACTTCAATCTTGCTAGAGTCAGGCGAGAAAGTCAGTGCCGATTTATTTATCGACTGCACAGGCTTCCGAGGCATACTTATTAATCAAACTATGGGCGTAAACTTCCGTGACTGGAGTCACTGGTTACCATGTAACCGTGCCTGGGCGGTGTCATCATCTTATCCGAGTGCTGATTCATCGATTCCACCATACACCCGCGCAAGGGCGTTAGAGGCCGGTTGGCAGTGGCGTATTCCGCTACAGAATCGCTCAGGAGACGGCAATGTATTCTGTTGCGACTTTATTTCTGAAGAACGTGGACGCGAGCAGTTACTAGAGAATATCGAAGGTGACCCATTGAATGAACCTCGATTATTGAAGTTCACCACGGGTATGAGAGAGCGATTATGGGATAAGAATTGTGTGGCAATTGGTTTGTCTGCAGGATTCTTGGAGCCATTAGAATCAACGAGTATTGCTCTGATTCAAGCGACCATCATGATCTTCTTGAAAAACTTCCCTGATAAAGATTTTGATAGCATTCGTCGTGATGAGTTTAACCGCAGGATGGTCAATAAATATGAGGAGTCTCGAAACTTCTTGATCCTGCACTATCACGCTATTCAACGTGAAGACACAGAGTTCTGGAAGTATTGCAAAAACATGTCCGTGCCAGATGAGCTGAGACATCGACTAGACCTGTTCAAAGAAACGGGCTATGTGTCAAACCTAGCCTCAGATCTCTTCCTTGAGCACAATTGGCTAGCCGTACTCTTTGGTCAAGACATCGTTCCGACTAATTACGACTTGCGAGTGAATATGGTCTCTGATGAGGAATCTTTGGCGAGTATGGAAAGTATGAGCAGGGAAATCTCAAATGTTATTCAAGAAATGCCCACGCATAACCAAACATTGGCTGATTATTGTGCAGGCGATCTAATTTCTCTAATTAAGTCAACCAACACAGCACCTACAGTAGATGGAGTAGTGCAATAACATGACTAAGCCAATGCACCTGGTGATTGCAGGTACGCCACTCGAGGCTTCTTTACTGACAGCTTGGTTCAGAAACTCTTACACCACAGAGGATTTAAATATTACTCTGGTTACTGAGGCTAGTTCTGTTAGACAGAGAGTTCATCAATTGAACTATAAAAATTTAGGCGTCATTTCTCACTTAGGTCTAGATGAGAAGGCTTTTATGAAATTAACGGGTGCTACCTTCAATCTAGGTACCTGGCATAAAGGTTGGCTCGATAATTCACATCATTATTTTCAACCATTTGGAACTCACGGCGGTTCAATGGATTTCGTGTCATTTCAGCACTACTTGTTTAAAAGACGCGGCATCGATACAGATATCAGTTATGAAGATTATTCTTTATCCTGTGTGGCTGCGTATAAAGGAAAGTTCACTCATCCGAAGTCAGATCAAAACTCCATTGCCTCTACCATCGGCTATTCTTTAGCGATAGATGAACAGGTAACTGTGAGAGGCTTACTAGACTATTTTTCAAATGTAGAA
The DNA here is from genome assembly GCA_964228485.1 of Alteromonadales bacterium. Lineage (GTDB taxonomy): Bacteria > Pseudomonadota > Gammaproteobacteria > Enterobacterales > CAXRAF01. Next base: position 14,023 of record CAXRAF010000023.1, read on the forward strand.
GTTACATATCATGATGCTTCGGTCTCTTCGGTCTCCGTCTCTGATGGTGTCATTAATGCGCTTGAGTTATCTGATGGTAGCCAACTGTCAGCAGACATATATCTAGACTGTACTGGAACTGAAAGACTCTTGATCAAGGAGTTGCCTGACTATGTTTTTCATCCTTGGAGCGAGCTTGGTAGTTATAATCGTACAGATTTCACCATCAATGCCACAGATGATTTACCTCCCTACAGCGAAATAATTAAGACAAAGTCTGGATGGTTGAGGTTAGATCGCAGTCAGACGACAACTGCTGGACAGTTCTATAGTAAGAGTCAGAACTCGACAGATGAAGTAATCAATGAGCTCTCAGAGGTATTAAACGGTGCCGAAGTCTCATTAGGAATGAGTGAAGAGGTTCAACCAGGTCGTTTAGAGAGCCTATGGTTAGGTAATTGTATCGCCATTGGTGAAACCGCAGCCTGCTTTGAAGCGCTTGATTGTAGTCCAATACATTCGTTAATCGCTCAGACATTTCGTTTATTGGATTTATTCCCGCGAAGCGAAGATATTGCCCTGCAGCGTTTCGAGTTTAATCGTAAAGCAATTTGGTGGCATGACAATATTCGTGATTTTAATGTACTCCGTCACGCAATGCTCAACAAAAGACAAACTTTGTCTGAGTTGATTTCCTCTGAGCTACCGGAAAGCTTGAAACATAAACTATCGTTATATCAAAGCAACGGTCAGATGGCTGATTCTGAGGAAGAACCATTTCATGATGACTATCTGACTTCAACACTTATCGGGTTAGAGCTGTTTCCGCAAAAATATAATCCGTTGCTGGAATCATTTGATATGAATGAGTTGAACAATCGGTTTAACTCAATGCGAGACAAAATTTCACTGGCTTCAGATATCATGCCAGTGCATCAAGATTACTTACAGAGATATTTGTCGGTTAACTAGTTTTCTATATAATTGGCAGCAATTTGTGCAGTGATATCAGCAGTCTCGGGCAGCGTTATTTCCCTTGCTGTCCGTATTTATAGCGTTCTAAGATATCCTTCCTTATATCCGCGATAGCTTCGTGCGCATCGACGAGTTGCTTGTATGACGAATCCGGTAATCCAAGCGAACACCCCATACTTAATTCCGTACTACTCATTCGAAAAGCAATTACGGGCTGTGGGATACCAACATACTGCGCAGCCAGTGGTCCATCGACAATACCTGCTGCCCATAAGTCGCCACGACCTTTAGCAAACATTCTAGCTGCCGTTCTATCATTTTGCGCTTTCACAAGAGTCGCTCCGTGATTGGTATCTAGCCCCTTACCGGCAACCCCATCTATTTTTGCTACAACTGTATAGTTCTTAAGCTGTTCCAATGATGTGATTTCAATTTTCGAATCTTTGTGTTTATATAATGCAAGTCCACCCAAGATCATCGGACCTACCCAGCGGTACTTATCCCTTCTTTCCAGTGTGTTATTCATGATGAAAATACATGAGTTGGGATCTTTTGACTGCCTTTTAAGTAATCTCAGCCAGGGCATTACTTCAATATTCGCTACTAGGTCAGTCCTTTTAAGAATTTCTTGAACGATTTCGTAAGCAATACCAGTGAGCTCGTTTGTGCTGTCCTTGTAGTAGACATAAGGATGATTAATTTCCGTGTACAGAGTAATTTGATTATTACTTTTGACTGAAGTGGAACTCTCAGCAGCAATGGCTCCTAATGAGAGAATGAGTATTAATTTGGCGGCGATTAGCTTCATATGACTGAGTAATAATATTGTTGATCATGTTGTTGTATGGAAGGTTGTTTTACTTCACATGTTGTTTTACTTCACATATTAGAAATACTTTATATTCTATTACATATTATAACTATTGCCATGTTCTAGCCACTCAAACTTTTTAGAATCGTTTTTATCTTGGATGCTCAATAACAGACTCTGTCAGTCAATTTATGTTGTCTCGCTCCAATTCATGTCCCATATGATTGGATTATCTAAACCAATTTATAGAATACTTAATGTGTACCAATATCCTTCGAAATTGCGTTATTGAATAGCAGAGATGAACTATAAATCAATTAACTGTCTGATAAACAGAACAAAAATATACTTCTCAGAGGCCGTGAACACTATATCCTAGGTGATAATCGCTATAAAGTGAGTTGCTAGGGATGATTGAATACGTATGTAACAGGCATATGCATAATTGAATACGTATGCATAAATTAGTATGTAATTCTGAGATTCATTATCATAAGAGTGCGAAAAGTAACATATTCAAATATGTAACAAAAATAAAATAATGATCACTCGCAAGGTTATTAAACAACAAATCACTTGTCTGATTATGGGGACTCAAGAAATGAATAATTTCAAGCCAAATAAACTTATGCTCGCAATGTTATCCTCAGGGTTAATCGCTTTAGGCACTTCATCCTTAATAGCTGAGGAGGCAGATGACGAAGAGGAAAAAGCAGAGGAAGAAAATACCATAACAATCACTGGTTTTCGTGGCAGTATTATAGAATCGATTAATACTAAGCGATATTCAACCAGCGTTGTTGAATCAATCTCTGCAGAGGATATTGGTAAATTACCAGACTCATCTATTGCTGAATCAATTGCACGTTTACCCGGTATTGCTGCTCAGCGTCTGGATGGTCGAGCTAGCCGCGTGACAATACGTGGTTTCGGTGAGAATGAATCAGGAACAACATTCAATGGCCGAGAGCAAGTATCTATCTCTGATAACCGGGGTGTAGAGTTTGACTTGTACCCATCAGAAATCATGAGCGGTGTTACTGTTTATAAAACACCGGATGCTTCAATCGATGGCGAAGGTATTGCGGGTGTGATTGATCTCCAAACCATCAGTCCTCTGACTCAAGATGAAAGGGTCATGCAGATCAATGGTCAATATGAGATGACCTCTCTTGAAAAGCTAAACCCGGATGGTCATGATTCTGGCTTCAGAGGCACGTTTACCTTCGTTGACAAATTTGCTGATGATAAGCTCGGCGTAGCCTTTGCTTATTCTATGATGGAGTCTCCTAATCAGGAAGAACGCTGGAATGCATGGGGTTATCCTAACTTTGGCGTGGATGGCACTGATTATTATATCTTAGGTGGAGCCAAGCCCTTTGTTCGCTCCTCGCTGTTAGATCGCGATACAGTGATGCTTGTTGTCGAAGCTGCGCCTACTGAAAATCTTAAAGTTACTTTCGATGCATTAAATGTAAACTTTCTAGATGAAAAACGTCTGCGTGGTATTGAAATACCATTTGCATGGGGGCAGGGCGCTGTATCCGCCAATACGGTTGAGTCGAATGGCTTTATCTCATCGGCAACAACAACAGGTCAACGCGTCGTCGTTCGAAATGACTACGAGACGCGCGAAGCCGATCTAACTAACTTTGGCTTTAACGTTGAGTACACCGTATCTGAAGATCTAAATTTAGAGTTCGATATGAGCAGTTCAAAAGTTGAACGCGAAATTTACTCATTAGAGAGCTATTCTGGTACTGGTCGTGGTAGCGATCGCGGTGTAGCTGATACGCTGACTTATACCATGGGTGCTGGCAATGCCGGTGCTACATTTGCTCATGGCCTGAACTATGCAGACTATAACCTGATCCAATTAGGTGGCCCACAATCATGGGGTTGGTCAAGTGCTCTGAATGATTCTCTTGGTATTACAGGTACTGAGTATGAGAATCAGGCGCAAGATGGCTTCCTGAATACACCGACTATCGATGATGAGTTAAGCTCACTGCGTTTTGCCGCTGAGCAGGCGCTTGATGGTGATGTCATTTCTAGCCTGACATACGGTGTGTACTACAGAGAGCGTGAGAAGAACAAATCATCGGACGGTTTCTTCATGACCCTGAGTGCCTTCAGTTATCCTGATAATCCAGGTATGCAGATGGTGCCATCTGAGTATCAATTAGGTACTGTGAGTCTGGATTTCTTGGGTATGGGTAACATGATTGCCTATGATCCAATGGCATTGATTGCTAATGGTTACTACACCTTCTTATCTGAATCATTGACCAGTACATCGCACTTAACGCAATCATGGAATGTCAAAGAAGAAACAACTTCGCTATTTGTGAAAGCTGACATCAATACAGAGGTTGGTGGTATGCCGCTAACGGGTAATTTTGGTGTCAGATATACACAGACCGATCAGTCTTCCGCAGGATTTGCTGGTAACTTGAATGGTAATGGACGTATCGTGGTATCACCCATCAGTAACTCACATGATTACTCACATGTGTTGCCAAGCTTGAATCTGGCATTACAGATGGATGACAGTCAAATACTGCGCTTTGGTATTGCCGAGACAATATCGCGCCCACGTATGGATGAGATGAATAGTAATGTCTCCATCAACTACAACCAACAACCAGATAACAACGGTAACTATTGGAGTGTAAATGGTGGTAATACTAAGCTCGAGCCAAAAGAGGCATTAGGCATTGACCTAACTTACGAGAACTACTTCTCTAATGAAGGTTACTTCTCAGTAGCATACTTTTATAAAGATCTCGAACAGTGGATATTTGATGGTAACTACTTCCTCGATTTACCTGGTGTAGTTGATCCGAATACTGGCCTGGTTCCACCAACCTCAGGTGCGACTGGCTCAGGTAAGATCAATGCTGGCGGTGGTGATCTAAGTGGTTACGAGGTTTCACTCTCTATGCCACTGAGTGAATTCACCGATTCACTGGAAGGATTTGGTGTCATACTAAGCCACACAGGCCTGAGTTCAAGCATCAAAATTCCTGGAACTGATAATGACTTCCAGCTTCCAGGTTTATCCGATAGCATCTCAACATTTACGATGTACTATGACCTCAATGGCTTCTCAGCCAGAGCTAGCATGCGTAAGCGTGATGACTTTAAGGGTGATGTATATGGTCTAGGTTTCAGCACCAATCAGGTTGATATCCTAGGCGAGACTATCTGGGATGCTCAGATAGGCTATGACTTCGGTCAAGCGGGTGTTGAAGGTTGGGAAGGATTGTCTGTCTTCTTGCAGGCACAGAACCTGACCAACGAGCCATTCACATCATATGTGAATGGTGACCCACTGCAGGTACGTGATTATCAGAACTATGGTAAATACTATCTGCTGGGATTCAGCTACAAACTTTAATTTAATTTTTGTCTCCCACAATCTTGAGTCCCTTCTAACTTAGGTTATAAGGGACTTTTTTATGGGCTATAATCAAGTTCACACTCAAAGTAGCATTCGTTAACAGAGACTGAGCAGGATGGAAAACAAAGTAGATAATGTAGTCATTGTAGGTGGCGGTAACGCGGGCTGGTTAACTGCTGCGTTGCTCGTTAAAGTACTTGGACGAAGTATCAACATACGTCTCATAGAATCCGAAAAGATTGGTATCATCGGGGTGGGCGAAGCCACGATACCTCCCATTATCGCTTATAACAACGCGCTCGGTGTCAATGAATCAGATTTTCTCAAGGCCACGAAAGGTACAATCAAGCTAGGCATACAATTTGAGAATTGGGGCAAAATTGGCGACAGTTATATGCATGCCTTTGGTGACATTGGCAAAAACTTTCCCTTCTGTGAATTCCATCATTTCTGGGTAAAAGCATTACAGCTTGGTAAGAAATCAGATTTCTGGGATTATTCTCTTAATTTCCAAACAGCCACCAATAATAAGTTTTCCAAGCTGGACACGCTTGAGGGCACAAACCTGCCCGGAATCCAGTATGCCTATCATTTTGATGCTTCGCTGTACGCAAAATATCTGCGTGAAATCAGTGAAAAGCAAGGCGTTAAACGTATCGAAGGGATCATCAATCAGGTCAGCCTGAATGCAAACAATGGTTACGTTGAGTCGGTGACACTCGAGGATGGTACTGAGGTGACTGGTGATTTATTTGTCGACTGTACCGGTTTACATGGTTTGCTAATCGAGAAAACACTGAATACCGGATATGTTGACTGGAATCATTGGCTACCCTGTGACCGTGCTGTCGCGATGCCAAGTGAGAACGAGGATAGAATTCGACCCTATACCCGTGCCATGGCGCAACCCGTTGGCTGGCAATGGCAAATCCCACTACAACACCGAACTGGTAATGGCTTAGTCTATTCGAGTAAACACCTATCCGATGATGAAGCAGTGCAGCGTCTTAAAGATAATATACAAACTGAAATTATCGGCGAGCCGAATCTGATCCGCTATCGTACTGGGCGCAGAAGAAAACAGTGGAATAAGAATGTTGTATGTGTCGGTTTATCTGCTGGCTTTTTCGAGCCACTTGAATCAACAAACTTACATCTGATCCAGACCGGTGCTATTCGATTACTAAAATTCTTCCCACACAATGGCATACAGAGCAGTGAGGTCGAAGAATACAACCGACGTTCTCAGGATGAGTACGAGCGTATACGAGATTTTATTATTCTGCACTATAAACAAAATATGAGAGACGACACCGACTTTTGGCGTCAGTGTCAACAGATGGAAATCCCCGACACGCTCAAGTTGAAAATGGATCTATTTAAGAAAACCGGTAAAGTATTTCGAGAGATTGAAGACCTATTTACAGAAATTGCCTGGAAACAGGTATTGATTGGTCAACGAGCAATTCCTGAAGATTATCACCCTATGGTTGATTCACTCACTGATAGTCAATTATTTGAGTTAATGGATAATTTGAAAACAATCATTGGCGCGAATGTTCAGAAAATGCCGACTCACGAGCAATTTTTATCTCAGTTTAGTTAAGCATGATCCGTACAAGTTGCTCACGAAACATTTTATTATTTGTTACCACGGTATTGGCAATGGCACAGTTAACCGCAGCTGAAGAGTCTATATTTGAGAATCGTAAGAACGATTGGCGAATTGGTGCTATGACCTACCAAATATTTGTCGATCGATTTGCACCAGCGCGAGACTTGTCTGCCAAAAAGCACCTATATCCTGCCCCAAAAACATTGAGAGATTGGGCTGAATCGCCAAAGCAGGAGCAGCCATCGGATAGCTCCATATTGTGGACTCATGAGTTAGCATTTTGGGGAGGAGACCTTAATTCTCTGACACACAAGTTGGATTACATCGACTCGCTCGGCATGGATGTTGTTTATTTAAACCCGATTGTTCAGGCACAATCTAACCATAAGTATGATGCCATAGATTTTTTCAAGATTGCTCCAGAGTATGGTGATTTTGATGATCTTAATCAGTTGACCACCGAGCTGAAAAAAAGGGATATGCACCTTATCCTTGATGGCGTATTTAATCATGTGGGCTATCAATCTGACTGGTTTCAGAGTGCGTTAAACGATGAAAACTCGCCATTCAGAGGCTGGTTTACCTTTAATGAGAAATTACCCAATGGCTTTGTCGGCTGGTGGGGAGTGAAAAATCTTCCGGAGTTGAATTGGGATAATCCTGAGGTGAAAAATACTATCGTCAGTGATGAGAATTCAGTGGTTCGTCATTATTTCAAACATGGTATTTCTGGCTGGCGACTCGATGTAGCCTCTGATCTCGGTTTTGAGCACCTGGCTGCCATCACAGCTGCATCACATGAGGAGATGGCGGATAGTCTAGTGATAGGTGAAGTGTGGGCCTATCCCGAGAGATGGACCCAGTCTATGGATGCCGTGATGAATTATCCATTACGAGAATTGACGTTTCTCATGGTGGAAAACAAGTTATCAGGCGAACAATTGGGCCGACAACTAGAATCAATGATCAATGATGCTGGGATAGAGGCGCTACTTCGCTCATGGTTGATTATCGATAACCACGACACGGCTCGACTGAAAACCCTGTACCCTGATGAAAAACAGCAGCGGTTACTTCAGATACTGCAGATGACATTACCCGGTGCGCCACTGATTTATTATGGTGTGGAGCTTGGTATGACTGGTGGTGAGGACCCCGGTAGCCGCGGGCCAATGCGTTGGGACCTCAATATGGAAGGTAATCAACAGCTTTCATGGCTTAAGAATTTGATTGCCATTAGACAAGAGAATGTGGCGTTAAAAATAGGCGATTTCACTAGGCTCAATTCGTCTAAAGCGCTGGCATTTATGAGAACTACCGATAAGGTATCTGATACTGTCATGGTGATCGTGAATTCTGATGACAAGCCGCAGTCGGAATATCTCATGATCCGTGATTCCAAAATCATGGCCGGTGAGATATTTAAAGATGCTCTCTCAGGGGCGGAATTCAAAAGTCACGCTGGGGTATTACAAATCACTATTCCAGCCCAAACAGCATTTATTCTGCGACCGAAAATGTGGCGACAATACCGTAATGAGAGTGGCTATAGTCCGTATAAGAATATCGACTGAAATGGTAGCTACGGGTGGACTTGAACCACCGACCCCAGCATTATGAATGCTGTGCTCTAACCAGCTGAGCTACGTAGCCATTTCATCTTTTGGAAGAGGCGCGTATTTTGCTAGAACAACACTGTTCTGTCAATACTTAGTTAATCCTCAAAGCGCTGAATTTTGACTAATAATCCTATTAGTAGTGACGATGCCTAAATAGGCTTAAACATTGAAGCGGAAATGGATAACATCACCGTCCGCAACGATATATTCCTTGCCTTCTAATCGCCATTTTCCCGATGCTTTTGCACCTGCCTCACCATTGTTGGCAATATAGTCATCGTAGGAGACTACTTCGGCACGAATGAAGCCTTTTTCAAAATCTGTATGGATTTTACCTGCGGCCTGAGGTGCCGTGGAATTCTTTTTAATCGTCCAGGCTCTGACCTCTTTTTCGCCGGCGGTGAAGTATGTATGCAGATTCAGTAACTCATATCCAGCACGAATGACTCGATTTAAACCGGGCTCTTCTTGACCGATCTCCTGTAAGAATTCAATCTTGTCGTCATCGTCTAATTCTGCCACCTCAGCTTCAATTGAAGCACATACTGGCACTACCATGGCACCTTCCTGACTGGCGAGTTCACGAACTTGGTCGAGGAGGGGGTTATCTTCAAATCCAGATTCATCAACATTGGCAATATACATGGTTGGCTTATTGGTCAGTAATTGCATTCGTGAAAGCACTTCAAGCTCTGCTTCATCTAAATCCAAACTTCGGATCGGATGTCCCTGATCGAGTTGCTCTTTTAACTTTTCATAGACACTGATTTGAAACAGCGCCTCTTTATTGCCAGTTCGGCTGATTTTCAATGCGCGCTGATGCTGTTTATCAACAGATTCATAATCCGCCAGAGCTAATTCGGTATTGATAACTTCTATATCTGAAAGGGGATCAATTTTGCCCTCGACATGCACCACATCGTCATTCTCAAAACAACGCACGACATGAGCGATGGCATCCGTTTCACGAATGTTGGCCAGAAACTGATTACCAAGTCCTTCACCTTTCGATGCGCCTGCAACAAGACCGGCTATATCAACAAATTCCATGGTTGTTGGAATAATTTTTTGCGGATTGACTATCTTAGCAATGGCATCAATTCGCAGATCAGGCACACCGACAAGGCCGGTATTGGGTTCGATGGTGCAAAAAGGGTAGTTCTGAGCATCGATCCCAGCGTTTGTAAGTGCGTTGAAGAGGGTAGACTTTCCGACATTGGGTAAGCCTACGATTCCACAATTAAATCCCATCAGGGCGTCTCCTGTGTATGAAGTGCGTTCATTGCTTTGGCGATATCACCTGTGACAATCGACTCCAGATATCGGTGTGCTTCATCAATCGAGTCGACAATCTTTTGTTTGTCTGCGCTGGATGGATTCTTCAGAACGTAGTTATGTACTTTAGACTTATCACCCGGATGGCCAATGCCAATTCTGAGACGAGTGAAGTCCTTGGCACCACCTAGTTTCTGGATGATGTCGCGTAAACCGTTATGACCACCATGGCCACCTGCAACTTTTATCCTGGCCACACCGGCATCAAAATCCAGCTCATCATGGGCGACCAAAATCTCTTCTGGAGCAATCTTGTAGAACTGACAGATCGCTTGCACCGCTAATCCTGAGCGATTCATAAAGGTTGTTGGATTCAGCAAATATACCGTTTGATTGGCAATAATGACTTTAGCGAACAAACCATGAAATTTAGTTTCTGCTTTCAATGGCGTTTGCTCACTCGCAGCGATTTTCTCGACGAACCACGCGCCGGCGTTGTGTCTGGTGTCGATATAATTAGGGCCGGGATTCCCCAGCCCTATGATGAGTTTGATGGTACTCATGTACCTCTACTGAAGATTACTCTTCAGTATCACCTTCTTCAGCTGCAGGTGCTTCTGGAGCTTCTGGTGCTGCTGCATCATCAGCAGACGCTTCAGTTGTTGAAGAGCCACCACGGTGCAAGATACTTACCACTGGTAAGTCATGATCTTCACCATGAGACAAGGCAACTGATTCAACACCTTCCGGCAGTGATAGGTCAGAAATGTGAAGGCTTGAGCCAATTTCTAGTGCTTCAACATCAACCTCGATGTACTCAGGAAGATCTTTCGGCAAGCAGCTTACTTCAAGCTCATTGATCTGATGCGAGATGATACCGCCTTCTTTAAATCCAGCACACTTGCTTTCGTTGATGAAGTGCATTGGTACGCTCTTTGTCAGCTTCTTACGTGAGTTAATGCGTTGGAAATCCATGTGCATTACTTTGGGCTTCCATGGGTGACGCTGAATGTCACGTAGAATCGCGCGCTGCTTTTTACCGTTCGCAACAAGTGTTAATACTTGCGAGTAAAATGCTTCGTGCTCAAGATGTTGGATAACCTCGTTGTGGTCTAAAACCAGCGACTGAGGCTCCTTTGTATCACCATATAAAATGGCAGGGACCTTCCCTTCGTGACGCAGGCGGCGGCTCGCTCCTTTTCCCGATTCATCACGGAGTTCAGCATGAATTACAAATGGTTCAATTTTCATTGTGCTTCTCCAAAAAATAGACCGTTAGGTCGTAAAAAACTCAGGATCCGCGACCAGATACCTGAGTTCACACAGTGCTCGTACTGAGCAATTATTAAGGACTAGGCGTTAGCTTAGTCCAGAAACATTGAGCTGAGTGATTCTTCTGTGTTCACACGGCGAACCGCCTCAGCCAGCATATTAGCCAGAGAAATCTGACGAATTCGACTACATCCCTGAGCTGCTTCGCTCAATGGAATAGTGTCTGTTACTACTAACTCATCTAATTGTGAGTTACTGATATTATCAATCGCCTTACCCGATAGTACTGGGTGGGTACAGTAGGCTAATACTTCCTTAGCCCCCTGTGACTTCAGAGCGCCAGCTGCAGTACACAAAGTACCCGCTGTATCGACAATATCATCTACGATAATGCATGTCTTACCTTCAACATTACCGATAATATTCATTACTTCCGCGCGATTCGGACCGGGCCGACGTTTATCAATGATCGCCAGGTCGATATCCTGTAATCGCTTCGCCACTGCGCGAGCACGAATTACACCGCCGACGTCTGGTGATACCACAATCGGATCATCCAAATGCTTTTTGTTGATGTCATGCAGCATAATGGGCGTGGCGTATACGTTATCTACAGGAAAATCGAAAAAGCCCTGTATCTGGTCCGCGTGTAAGTCAACCGTTAGTACACGATTGATACCCACAATTGCTAACATGTCAGCAACAACTTTAGCACTGATAGCGACGCGAGCAGAGCGTACTCTGCGATCCTGACGTGCGTAACCGAAGTAGGGCACGACCGCCGTTATTCGAGCAGCTGATGCGCGTCTCAGTGCATCGGCCATAATAATCAGTTCCATGAGATTTTCATTCGCAGGTGAACAGGTGGATTGGATAATGAATACATCCTGACCACGAACATTCTCATTAATCTCTACGTTAATCTCACCGTCGCTAAAGCGACCAAGTTTAACTTCTGAGAGAGAGACACCCAGGTAACTGCTGATATCCTCAGCCAGTTTTGGAGTGGCATTGCCACCGAAAATCATCATATCTGACATGGTAAAAACCGATATCTATTTAAGTTAAAAAGGGCGTAGTCTTGCGAATACACCCTGAAAAATGGCTGGGACGGGAGGATTCGAACCTCCGAATGACAGGATCAAAACCTGTTGTCTTGCCGCTTGACGACGTCCCAATAATTTCTCAATCCCCGGACTAATCCGCGATGGGCTTAGTGCCTTTGGACTCGTTACTGGCCGACGCTATAAAGTAATTATAACTATCGGGTACGAGGGAGGCTATTTTACGTGCTTCGTCTTCATTTTTAAAGGGTGAAAACACGCTTGCTCCTGTCCCCGTCAGCCTTGCCAGACCATGCTCTGAGAGAAGGTTTAGTGCCTCATCAACCTCGGGATAGAGGCGTCTGACCACGTCTTCACAATCATTGCGATAATCTGCTAACTGGTCCCAGTTTAAGGGAGCGCGTATTCTGAGGCTTTTGCTATTTCTTGTCAATGCTGGATGAGAGAAAATTTGTGCTGTATTTATACTAATTTTAGGGGTCACAACTAAAAACCAATCCTCAGGTGGTTGGCAAGGTGTCATGCGCTCTCCAACTCCCTCGGCAAAGCAGGCTTTTCCTGCGATAAACACAGGTACATCAGCGCCTAACTGTAGTGCTAAAGTTAACAACTGCTCCTCGCTAAAATCTCCCTGCCATAGTTCATTCAGAGCGAGCATCGTTGTCGCGGCATCACTACTACCACCGCCCATACCAGCACCCATTGGGATGCGTTTATTGAGTTGTATATCAACTCCATGAGGTCCTTCAGATTCGATATTATTTTGAATAACCTGAGCGGCTTTGACGATAAGATTATCCTCATTATTGACGCCAAATAATGGTGTAGTGAGATTGATTTTATTGTCATCACGACGGGTGAAGGTTAATTCATCACCGAAGTCCAGAAACTGGAAGATCGTTTCCAAATTATGATACCCATCAATGCGTCGATCGAGGATGTGTAAAAAGAGATTTAGTTTAGCAGGAGCTAACCAGTGCTGAGTTATAGGGCTTGCCATGTTTTGATTGCTAATTTAATGGTTTCACGTTCATTGGTTACTGTTAATCGAGCAGGTAACTGCACATTCTCATAGTCCGGGTAGTCGTCATATTTTCTGTATGTGACTTGCCAGTTCTGAAAACTCATCGCTTGTATCATGCCACTTTCATTAATACGAATACTTGGCTGTGTAGATGAGGTTGGATAGGCTTTTATCCAATCTGTCAAAAGCGCCACTGGAATGGTAAAGCCCAACTGACTCCACATCAGGGCATCGATATTTCTGGCTTGAACAGGCGCACTATCCTGCACCGTCAATGTGGCATAATCTGGAAATATCTCCAGTAGGGCATATTGCTGTCCTAACATACCCGTAATCTCCAGACGTTGGTAGCCTTCTTCTCGCCGCCAGGCAAAACTGGCAGAGAAGGCATCTTCTGTAGTTTGTACTGAGATACGACCCTTTATATACCAATAGTTGACCTCTGAGAGATCACTCAGCTGTGACTGATACTGAGGTATTGTCTCAGTACTGATTGGTTGCGGCGGATTGCTGGCACAGCTAGCTAGTAGCAGTATCCCTGTGCTGATAATGAGTCGTTTAATCATTGGCAGATTTTAGCAGATTGGTAGCATCCAGTTGCAATGCTTTTAGCGGAACACTGTCAGGAAATGACTCGAGTGCTTCGTTCAACATTTGTCTGGCCTCTTCATGACGATCTTGGGCCTGATAAACTTCGATAAGATGCGCCTTAATGGTTGGCTCGTTGGTATATGCATTTGCCCGAGTGAGTAATGCTTCTGCTGCACTGAGATCCCCCTGTTTGAATCTCAGCCAGCCCATGCTGTCCAGGTAGGCAGCACTATCTGGATTTGAGTCGAGCGCTTGATTCAATAATTTTTCAGCAGTCACTAATTGTTTACCCTCCAGAACATAGGTGTAACCCAGCGCATTCTGAATATCATGCCGCTCTGGATTTTGTTCAAGCAGCTGATGTAATTGCTTGGTGGCGGTAGCAAAGTTCCCGGCCATGGCATGAGCTAAACTATGTAAGAGTGTATATTTTTCAGTGTCTGGCAGGATAATGGTTTGTGCTTCGACCAGTGTCACTGCCTGTTGGCCATATTCCTGCTCCATCAGGTGGTATAGGGTTGAGGTAATCAGCTGCCGCTTTTGAGTGTCATTGATTAAACCCGACAGGCTCGCTTCAAGATTTGCCATGATGCGATCAACATACCCCTGATCAATCAACCACTGCATTCGCAGAACCTGTAAGCGTAAGTGTGTCGGAAAATCATCCGCAAGCGACACAAGCTCTTGGGTTGCCTTTAACTTCTCCCCGGCATTGTTGTACAAATCTATTTGTGCCAACTTAATCGCCATTCGATTTTCAGGCTGTTCATCCAGCAGATCATATAGGCCATTAATCGCCACCATAAGGTCATCTTGTGCAACCAGTTGCCAATAATTTAATTGTGCTGGCAGGTATTCTTCAGAGGGTGTGACCGAGCTCAGGAATTCCATGGCTTGTTCTGTATTGCCAGACTCCATCGCAATCATCCCGAGATAGTAGAACGCCAGATTGCGAAGAGGTTGATAGACCAAAATTTTCTCAAACCAAATCTGACTTTTATCGAGTTCGCGTTCGGCGTAATAGCTTGCCGCGAGTAGGTACTGAGCATTGCGGTTTTTGGGGGATTGTAACAATAGACTCTCAAGTTGCGTGATCGCCGAAGCAAAATTGCTCTGATCGTAATAAATACTGGCCAACTCGTAACGGCTTTGTACATCATTGGGCTCCAGTGTCAGCAATTGCTCATAGGTTTGTTGCGCTAGAGGCAGCTGCTGTGTCATGCGGTATAGCTCAGCAAGGGCTCTAAGGTCGCGAATATCCGAGAGGGGGCCAATATGCTCAAAACATCTGATTGCCTCTGCTGCTTGACTGCTTCTTGCTAACAAATGACATGACAACTGGTTGATTGTCCGATTATTGGCATCTTGCGCTTGTAGTTCGCTGACCAGTAGTAATTGCGCGCCAACATTTAAACATGCCATGGTAGCTCGGAGCACATTGATGTCATCGATATTTTTAAATGCATTACTAGCAGACGACGTCTGCTGCTCGTTGCCATTACAAATATCCTCTTTGGCGAGCGCTAATAGTGCATCTGAACTTTGTGGATAATTATCATTCCAGCGCTGAATTAATTGATACCGATATACATCATGCTTACGTTTGTTGAGCAGGGATACCAAGTGGGCATAATTCTGATTACTGAGACCCGAATCAGTTAGTTGCTCAATGATCTCATAGGCTTGCTTATCTTGATTTCTCCTGAGTGCTAACTCGATTAAAATATAGTCTCTGATTTGCGATGCGCCATCCTCGTTAGCCGGCTCTCGTGCTGCACAACTGGCACACAATAAGACCACTAAAAGACATGTTTTAGTCAATATCACGCGAAGTTTTTGAACCTGATCAATCATTATCAGCATAATCTACATCAAGATGGTTAAATTTGAGTGAGGGCGCACATAGCAAGTATCGCATACTTTGCTACACTTGATATAATACGCATGAGCTTTTAAGACGATATATTTGCATGACACTTGTTGCATTTGGCATAAATCATAAGACGGCGCCTATAGAGGTACGTGAGAAGATTGCTTTCTCACCCACCGAGATTCCAGAGGCGTTGCAGGCTCTGCTGCGTCTGCCAAATTCTGCAGAGGTTGCCTTATTATCGACCTGTAATCGTACCGAGCTTTATCTGCGTCTTGAAGGTGAAGATCTAAGCCACATTTTTAACTGGCTCGAGCAACATAAATCCCTGACGCGTGATGAATTGAACGCTTATCACTACCTCTATCAGGGTGAACAGGCTGTCGCACATATGATGAAGGTTGCCTGTGGTCTCGACTCCATGGTACTCGGGGAGCCGCAAATACTGGGTCAGTTAAAACAGTCATTCAAAGCCGCGCGAAATACCGGCACGATTGGTACTTATCTGGAGCGCACATTTCAGCAATCATTTTCGGTGGCGAAAACGGTGCGAACTGAAACGGATATAGGAGCCAGTGCCGTCTCTGTTGCATACGCGGCAGTGACACTTGCGAAACGCTTATTCAGCAAACTCAACTCCTTGAACATTTTACTCATCGGTGCCGGAGAAACGATTGAGCTCGTCGCTAAGCACTTTGACGAAGTTGCTGATATGAATATGATTGTCGCCAATCGCTCTCGTGAGCGAGCGGCTAAACTTGCTAATCAGTATCAGGCCGAGATGATTACTCTGACAGAAATTCCAGCCCATCTTCATCGAGCTGATATTGTCATATCGTCGACAGCGAGCCCACTGCCGATTCTTGGTAAAGGGTTGGTGGAAAAAGTCATCAAAGAACGTAAACACCAACCCATGTTTATGATTGATCTGGCAGTGCCTCGGGATATCGAAAATGAAGTCAGAGAATTAGCTGATGTGTATCTTTATGACGTCGATGATTTACAGGATATCATTCAGGAAAACATTAAAGTCCGCGAATCGGCAGCAGAGCAAGCTAAACTGATCATTTCAGAGCAGAGCGAACATTATATGAGCTGGCAACGTTCACTGGATGCTGTATCAACCATCAAGACCTTCCGCAATAAGTATCAAAGTCTTGCTGAGAAGGAACTGCAGCGAAGTCTATCGCGACTGGAGCAGGGCGAAGCCCCCGAAGCTTTGTTGAAGGAGCTGAGTCACAGATTAACCAACAAGTTTTTGCACGAACCCACGCGTCAACTTAATGATGCCAGCGGTCAGGGCAAAACTGATTCACTCCTGATAGCACGGGATCTGTTTTCGCTCGAAAAGAAAAAGCCTTAGATTCTTCTAAAACACGAAGCATCAACCTATCATCTCAGACCAGACCCTTGTAGTATACGCCCTATGAAACAATCGATATTTGAAAAGCTAACCATTCTCGAAGAGCGTCACGAGGAAGTGGGGCATTTATTAGGTGATCCTGAGGTACTATCAGACCAAAACCGATTCCGGGATCTCTCGCAAGAGTATGCCAAGCTGGAAGAGGTCGTGAAAACATTTGGCCAGTATCGAGAAGCACAAGAGAATTTATCCTCAGCGGAAGAAATGCTCAAGGATGATGATCCTGATATCAGAGAAATGGCGCAGGAAGAGTTAAAAGAGTCGAAAGCCAGTATAGAGGCTTTGGATACGTCTTTGCAGACCTTGTTGCTGCCTGAAGATCCCAATGATAGTAAGAACACATTCCTGGAAATCCGTGCCGGAACCGGTGGTGATGAGGCGGCTATTTTTGCCGGCGATCTATTCCGCATGTACAGCCGCTATGCAGAAAAGTGTAACTGGACACTGGAAGTGCTCAGTGAGCATGAGGGTGAGCACGGGGGATATAAGGAAATCATTACCCGAGTGGTCGGTAATAATGTCTACTCAAAGCTAAAATTTGAGTCCGGTGCGCATCGTGTTCAACGCGTGCCAGAAACCGAGTCTCAAGGCCGAATTCATACCTCTGCCTGCACCGTGGTAATCATGCCAGAGGCCGATGAAGTTGATGCTCCTGATATTAACCCGGCTGACCTTCGGATTGACACTTTTCGTGCATCAGGCGCGGGTGGGCAGCACGTGAATAAAACCGATTCAGCGATTCGTATTACGCATCTGCCAAGCGGTGTTGTTGTTGAATGTCAGGATGAGCGCTCGCAACATAAAAATAGAGCACGGGCCATGTCCATGCTTGCTTCCAGACTGTTGCAGGCAGCAGAATCAGCGCAACAGGCAGAGCAGGAAGCGACGCGTCGTAATCTTGTCGGTACCGGTGATCGTTCCGATCGAATCCGCACCTATAACTACCCTCAAGGCCGAGTGACTGATCATCGTATCAACTTAACCCTCTATAAACTTGATGAAATCATGGAAGGTGATTTAGATCCTGTCTTAGGGCCTTTAACACAAGAGCATCAAGCAGACCTACTTGCGCAACTATCTGAGGGAGATGAGTAACTCAATCACCCGTAAAGCGTGGTTGTCATCAGCAGCGCAAGCACTCAGTCGAGTCTCTGACTCATCTCAACTCGATGCCAGACTATTACTCTGTCAGATATTAGATATTAGCAAGTCACAACTGTTAGCCTGGCCAGAGCTGACCATTAATACACAACAACAATCTGCTTTACAAAAGCTGATAGATCGACGGTTGGCCGGTGAACCCATGGCTTATATTCTGGGTTCAGCTGAGTTTTGGGGGCTAGAATTGATGGTATCGCCGGCAGTATTAGTGCCGCGACCTGAAACTGAGCTGATTATTGAAATCACCTTAGAAACAATCACTGAGCAAGCACTATCAGCACCAACGATACTTGATCTGGGAACCGGTAGTGGTGCGATTGCACTTGCACTAGCATCTGAATTACCAGACGCTACTCTACTGGCAGTCGATGTTTCTGAGCCAGCGTTGCAGGTGGCTGAAGCCAATCGCAAGCGCCATGGATTTAGCAATGTGCGCATGATCCAGTCGAATTGGTTCGAGCGTATTGATCCCAATATGACCTTTGACTTCATTGTGAGTAACCCGCCTTATGTGGCAGAGGGCGACCCGCATCTGAGAGACTTAGCTCATGAGCCAGATCTGGCATTAACCGCTGCGGAAGAGGGCATGGCAGACATACGACATCTGGCATCTACTGCACCAAAATTCCTAAAACCCGGAGGATGGCTGATTGTGGAGCATGGTTATAATCAAGGTGATATTACCAAAGCGCAGTTTCAGGCAGCGCAGTTCAGCAACGTCAACACGCGTCGAGATTTAGCCCAAGTGCAGCGCGTGACATTAGGACAATGGGCGTGATTTGATGATGGATGATTCTCAACTTGCACGATATGCTCGGCAGATATTGCTCCCCGAAATTGATATTGAGGGACAGCAGCGCTTGAACACATCGACCATCATGATTGTTGGTATTGGTGGATTAGGGAATGTGGCGGCAATGGCGCTTGTGGGTGCTGGAATAGGCACGCTGCATTTGTGGGATGGTGATGAGGTAGAGTCATCAAACCTTCACCGACAACCATTGTTTGATCAGGACGATATCGGTGGCAACAAAGCGCAAGCAGCGGCACGACAACTAAAGGCGCTGAATCCGGATTGTCTGATCAACTGCCATGAGCACTTCACCGAACTGTCACAGGCCTTAGCGATTGCACAACAATGCGATCTGATTCTCGACTGCACTGATAACAGACAAACTCGTATGTTAGTCAACCAACTGGCGATACACACTAATACTCCATTGATCATTGGCGCCGCGATTCGATTTGAAGGACAGTTAATTACCTTACTCAATCAGGGTGGGCCCTGTTATGAATGTGTGTCAGCACAAATGACTATCAGTGACGTGGCTTGTCGTGATGTGGGCATATTGAACACTCAGGTCATGATCATCGGCCTTTATCAGGCACATGTCGCTTTAAAACACCTTTTAGACGTGAAATCTATTGCAGACGGCCAGTTGTTGCTAATGGACGGTAAACAAGATGATTGGCAGAGCTTTATGATCACCAAGTCTGAGAATTGTCCAACCTGTCATATTGATAAGGTAAACTAAACCTAAACACACTATAATAGCTTTAGTGCTAGAAAATATTTTTGGGAAAATGCATTAAATGTCAGGAATCCGTATAGTCGGTTTTGTTATTCGATCAGTCATGATGGGCATGATTGCGGCTATCTTTTTATTCCTATTTTTTCCTGAATTACTCAAACCCATCACAGAACCACAACCAGAAGAGACAGCGACAGAGCTCAAGTTAGAATCCTATGCCGACATTATTGAGCAGGTGTCGGATTCGATCGTGAATATTCGTCGTTTCAATATTGATAGAAATACCTTTTCTCCCACTCGGGGAAATCTTCGTGTCAGCGGTGGTTCAGGTGTAATTATCAGCGATATTGGCTATATCGTGACTAATTATCACGTTGTCGCGGGTGCAGAGGAACTCACCGTCGAGTTACGTGATGGGCGCACCGCAATACCTCAGGTGATTGGTTATGATGAGGCGACAGACTTGGCAGTATTAAAAATTAACCTGGATAATTTATCATTTCCAATCATTAATTCAGCCATTAGCAGTAGTGTCGGCGATGTTGTTTTTGCGATCGGTTATCCTTTCGGTGTTGGTCAGGTTTCTACCATGGGTATTGTCAGTTCGATGGGAAGTCAGTTTCGAGTGGCAGAGTATGAAGACTATATCTACGCCGATGTAAGTACATTCCCGGGTAATTCTGGTGGTGCCTTAATCAATACCAAAGGCGATTTGATCGGTATCGTTTCTTCCAGAATCGAAAACACAACCATGAGTTTTGCGATATCAACAAAACTAACCATGGATGTGGTCGAACAGATTGTCGAAAATGGCCGTGTTATTCGAGGCTGGTTGGGCTTCAGTGGTAGTCCACTAAACCGTGAAGATCGCGAGAAGTATGGTGATTCCAGTTATCTTGTCAATGGCATCACGCTTGGCGGACCTGCTGATCAGGCCGGACTAAGAGTTGATGATATTGTCACGGCTCTTGATGGCAAAACAGTGGCCACTGCGATTGATATGCATCAATTAATTGCCTCGATTGAGCCCGGCAAGACTATTAATTTAGATATCATTCGTCAGGAGCAAAAACTGTCGCTTCAAATGTTGGTAGCTGAGCGACCAGAGAGTTCTAATCGCACACTGAACACGCTAAACCGTTAGTTAACCAACCAAAAATTTCTTAGCAGTCTGCCACTCATCCTGAGTGTAGGTCTTTATTCCGATTGCATGTAATTCGCCGGATGTGATCTGTTCATTGAGGTGTTGGTAGATCATCTGTTGACGTTTAACCGGACGCAGGCCTTCGAAACTATCTGAGACTACAGTCACTTGGAAATGACTACCATCGCCAGTGCACTCTGGTATTTCTGCATTTTCGATATTTTGTTCAAGTATGGTGACAATATCTTCGGGTGTCATGACATCCTCAATTAATTTTTAATATTAAAAAGCACACAGCATCAGCCATTCTTTGCCTGTGTTTGTGTCTGTAAGTGGTTAATTAGATCGAATTGAGAGAATACCATCTAATTCGGATAAGTCTATCAGCTGTCGTACCTGCTTTGAACAATTGACCAACTCAATTTCACCATCGGTATTTTTATGCTGTGCAATTAAATTAACCAGATAGGCCAGCCCAGCGCTATCGAATAGCTCAAGCCCAGCCAGATCGAGAGTATAGGATTGTCCTGCATGCAGTGAAACCAGATCGGTCAGCTCGCGCTCGACACTCTCTTTGTTCAAATTACCATTGACAGAGATAGCAAACTGCTCATGATCTGTGGTGATAATGGTCACTCGTTGCTGACCTGCTCAGTCTGCTTGTACTCTAACTTAGCAATGACCGTATCTAACCCGTCACGAGAAATACTATTACCAAACTGCGTGCGATTGCTGATCACCAGGCTAATGCCCTCAATGACAACATCAATAATTTTCCAACTATCACGACTACGTTGCATAACATAATTAATAGGTACCGGCTCTCCAGCAGCAAGGTTCAGTTTAGTGCGAATCGTAACCCGACGTTCATTGGCAAAATCGGGTGCTTCCAGATATTCCACGGTTTCATCGGTGTACTCGGCAAAGGCATTTGAGTAAAAACGGATCATGTAGCCCTTGAACGCCGCCGCAAAGCGCTCCTTTTGCTCATCGGTTGCTGTCCGTGCGTACTTTCCCATCACTTTGCGTGCAATGGTATTCGAGGCAATTTCTGGCAGCAAAACGCGCTCAACGATTTCGTTGACGATGGTTTTATCTTCACTAATCGCGACTCGTCTGTCGCGTAGTTCGGTCATCATTTGCTCTGTGGCTTTTTGTACTATTAGCTGCGGATTTGATTCCGCCAATACCGCTGATGAGAGCAGTAATATCGATATAGTTACAAGTTGCTGAATACGTTTAATCATGATCAAATAAACCTCTACAGATCATTACTTTCATTAAATAAGAACTTACCAATCAACTCTTCGATTACCAGAGCCGATTGCGTATCATATATTCGGTCACCATCCATCAGGAAGAGATCATCTCCCCCGGGTGATAATGACATAAATTGTTCACCCAAAAGACCCGCTGTGAGGATAGAGGCCGAGGTCTCCGTCGGCAGTTCATCGTACTCACTAAAGATAGCCATAGTGACCACGGGTGATAGTGTCTTTTTATCCAGATGAATATCCGAGATGCGACCAATCAGAACGCCGCCCATTTTGACGGGTGATTTGACTCGTAATCCACCAATATTATCGAAATGCGCTGTCACAGAGTATGTTTCGCGCTCTGCAGACTCTGATATATTGCTTACTTGCACCGCTAATATCGCGATCGCCGCAAAACCAATCAGGATAAAAAATCCGATGATTATTTCTGTTTGTCTCTGACCCATCAGACAATGTCTCCAAACATTAATGTAGTTAACAGAAAATCGAGTGCCAAAATTGCCAGTGAGGAGTGAACAACTGTTTGAGTCGTTGAACGACTGATACCCTCAGAGGTTGGTACACAATCATATCCCCTGAATACTGCGATCCAGGTTACAAAAAATCCAAATACGCCGCTTTTAATAATGCCATTGATTACGTCATTTTCCCAATCAACAGCTCCTTGCATGGCAGACCAAAAGCCACCCGAATCAACACCTAGCCAGTTAACTCCGACCAGACTGCCACCGATAATGGCAATTGCGCTGAATATGGCTGCTAATAGCGGCATTGCAATGATGCCAGCAAAAAATCTTGGTGCAATTATCCTGTGCACCGGATTAACGGCCATCATTTCCATGCTTGCTAATTGCTCAGTGGCCTTCATAAGACCAATTTCAGCTGTTAGTGCTGATCCTGCTCGTCCAGCGAATAACAATGCCGCAACCACCGGACCTAGCTCACGCACAATACTCAAAGCAACGAGTGGGCCGAGGGCTGATTCAGCGCCAAATTTAACCAACGTGGTATAGCCCTGAAGACCTAAAACCATACCTATGAACAATCCTGACACAGCAATTATTAACAAAGACTGAACGCCAATGGAATAAAGTTGCACATAGGTCAGATAAACATCTTTAAATCGAGGCAAGCGCAGGATGGATTGCATAAGCAATTGACCTGCTCGACCAGCGGTTGCTACCGTATCCAGCGTTCTCGAGCCTAAACTTTGCGCCAACTTGATCATCGCTTCATTGACTCCTGCAGGTCAGCCATATAATCCTCAGCAGGAAAATGAAACGGCACAGGACCATCGGGGCTACCTTGCATAAATTGACTGACTGTTTCGGAGCTATTTTGATTGAGTTCCCCGGGCGTTCCTTCAGCCATCACTTTACCCTGTGCAAGGACATAACAATAGTCAGCAATTGATGTGACTTCGGCAACATCATGGGACACCACCACTGAGGTTAATTTCAGTGATGTATTGAGTGTATTGATCAGCTTCATCAGGACACCCATAGAAATCGGGTCTTGTCCGGTAAAGGGTTCATCATACATGACCATTTCAGGGTCCAATGCAACCGCTCTCGCGAGTGCAACACGCCGTGCCATACCGCCAGAAAGTTCAGAGGGCATCAAATCTTTGGCACCACGTAAACCAACAGCATTAAGCTTCATCAGCACGATCGTGCGTATTATCGAGCGGGGCAAGTTGGTATGCTCACGTAGTGGAAAAGCGACATTGTCAAATACGCTTAAGTCGCTGAATAAGGCGCCACTCTGAAACAGCATGCCCATTTTCTGACGCGCATTATAGAGTTCTTTTTGTGACATCTTATGAATATCTTCACCATGAAATAATATTCGCCCACCGTCAGGTTTTAGCTGAGCGCCAATGAGTTTTAGCAGAGTGGTTTTACCGGTGCCACTGGGCCCCATAATGGCGGTTGTTTTGCCGGCCATTATCGTTAAATTAAGACCATTAAATATCGCCCGCTCTCCACGGTGATATGTCATGTTCTCAACTTGGATTAGTGGAGTGTCAGTCATTTACGTATT
>CAXRAF010000024.1:0-4349 GCA_964228485.1 Alteromonadales bacterium
GACTGGCATGTTCAGATCAAGTAGTATGACTGAGTCATTATCGTAGGACTGCTCTTCGAGAAATTTCCGTGCATCGGTATATATCGTTGGGACAAAACCCGCCATCTCGACAACTTCAGCGAGCATTTGCGCGATTTGCAGTTCGTCATCAATGATAAATACGTTGGACACAGGACACCCTTTTTTCTACCACTACATAAGTATAGTTCAATTATCTAATATTCAAGCCCAAATCAGTAACTTTGACCTGACTTTATATTTATTAATAAGAATATAACATCC
Source organism: Alteromonadales bacterium (assembly GCA_964228485.1). Lineage (GTDB taxonomy): Bacteria > Pseudomonadota > Gammaproteobacteria > Enterobacterales > CAXRAF01. Next base: position 283 of record CAXRAF010000024.1, read on the forward strand.
AAATTTATGAGATTCTCGTCTTAGCTCAGATTCATCTGATTTCTGTCTGTGTTTGTGCCTACTAAATGTGTTTCTCTTTATACTGTGTGAGACTGCAAAATGTGCCCTTATTTAGCAGCAAAATGGAGTAGCAATTAGACCCTTATTCAGAGATAATTCGGCGCCTGTAATTTCAATATGGTCTATCATGTTTTTCAAAAATATACGCATCTTCCGCCTTACCAAACCTCTGCAACATAGTGCTGAGACGTTACACGAACAATTATTAGAGCATGCCTTTGTGGCCTGCGACTCTTATCAATTATCGAGTTACGGCTGGATTGAGCCGATGGGTAAGCATGGTACACAGCTAGCACATCAAACAGGTAGACAGTTAATGCTGTGTGCCTGCAAAGAAGAGCGTTTACTCCCAGCATCTGTGCTTCGTGAGACCGTTGAAGAAGAAGTGGATGTCATTGAAACAGAGCAGGCACGTCGGGTATTCCCGAGCGAGAAACGACGGCTAAGAGAAGATGCTGTTCAAAGACTACTACCCAGAGCATTCACCAAGAAACGACTTATTTATGGCTATCTGGACCTCGATAACCAGTGGCTAGTGATTGAATCTGCAACCGCCAAAATGGCCGAAGAATTTACCCAGCTATTACGTCAGTCACTGGGAAGTTTGCCGATTATTCCTCTAATTTGTCAGCAACAACCATCCGCTGTTATGACACACTGGCTGTTAAAGCAGTCTACGCCTGGTGACTACGAGACAGGCGAAGATTGTGTCCTTAAGGACAAGGGAGACGATAAGGTCGTGCTTCGCAGTAAGGGTATTGATATGTCGAGCCCAGATTATACCAATTACCTAGCGGGAGGTATGCAAGTCACTAAACTCGCCCTCTCCTGGCAAAAACAAATCCAGTTTAATTTGGCCGATGATCTCTGCTTATCTAGGATTCGGTGTAGTGATCTGATGAGAGAGCATGACAATGGGATTGATGTCGATGATTTTGCCGCTCGCTTTGACGCTGACTTAGCGCTAATGGCCGGTACATTCTCTGAGTTGGTTAACTCACTCATTGAGCAGTTCGGCGGTATTGATGAATCGATAGAGTAATCGAAATTATAGATTCGCTAAACTTCGCAGAAATAAAACAGACAATCAGAAACAGCTATCTCTAAATTTTTTGTCACCATAAATAGGTGTAATCTATTGCGTGCATGAAGCTGATTATCCTTAACGTAGAAGTAGTCATGCACATGATCGATACCATCGATATCCAGTGACTGAAGTCCTTTCAATCCCTCCGGTCCTAACCAGCCTAAATTTTGCTCTGGCAATGTGGTGCCAAAATTGAGCTTTTCGATATCGTGACGCAGCGTCAGATCAGAGCCTAATTGGTACTCTGAGGCATAGTTCAAATAGTAATTCTCTTTAATCTCTAGCCGCAGCGGATGTCGATAGGTGGTGAATCTAGTCACCTTTGGCATGCTCTGACAGTCAGGCAGTGTCATGAACCGCTTAAATCCCTCATATGCCAGCTGATGCGACTCATCGGAATGATTGCCACCGCACTCAACCGTGATAATCGGTGCGCCAAAGTCATGCTCCATGAGTGCACCGATGTGAATATCTGTCAGGATGAGTGTATCTGTAAATAAGTTCGCTAGAGGCTCTAATTGCTCTCGATATCGACTCGCTGATGGCGAAACACAGAAACCAGGGCCCTCTCCAGAGGTGTTGTGCACATCGATGATCAACTCAGGTTTTATCAGTTCAATATCGCCCACAATCTTTTCAGCGAGCTGATGTGCGGGCGTGTTTTGCTGACCCAGTTTTTCCGCAAAGCATCGATTTAAATCGTGATTACCTTTTAACATACGATAACTGAAAGCAGGCTCAGTCGTGGCTGTTTCAATGGATGCAATGAGGACATAGGTCGTGACAGCTGGCTGAAATTGCTCGCGGATTAATGCCAAAGCGGCTTCTGTGCCAGATGGTTCATTGCCATGTAGTAATGTCACAATCACTCGGGCGCGCGTGTTATCTGCACCGGAATATACCAGCCAGGTTGGCTCCCCCAGCGCAGAAATAAAATCAATTGTGTTGTGATACTTTGCAAATACTGTGAGATCTGAGATACACGGAATAGCGGTTTTTATCATCAGGGAGTTGCCCAATCAGATACCGGTTTATTTTCATAACTGTTCGACATGTAATCCTGCAGCATGCGTTTTTGTGCCTGCTTATGATCATAGCTTTTTAAATAGTAGTTCATGGTGTCAGACTGCCAAATGGCACCGGTAATTTGTTTATCAATTCTACGCTGAATGATATCAAGATATTGCCTACTTTGGTTAGCCTCCAGGCCTAAAATATTTAATCCTTGCTCAGCCATTGGTAATAATTCGCTGGCAAGCTCAGATAGCTTGTATTGCCTCGGATGCGCACTGTGTGTATCTGGCCAGAGCAGCTCGGCATGCAAGCCATACTGAGCCGCGCGATAGAAGTTATCTCGGGCATAAGAGAACGGGAATGCCGCAATTAGCGCGGATACCTTGTTACTTAAGCCAATTGTCAGCCCTGCCATGAAGGCAATGTTAGCCATCATATCTTTGATTGAAGGGCCAGAGGGCAAACAACGACTTTCAATATCAAAACTGCCGTTCATGGCGGTATCGAATAATGCCCGATTCCATGTCCATACCGTACTCTGATGTAACTGAAGCTCATCCAGAGTAGGCAGTTCACCCGCAGTGATCGAATCATAGGCATCTTTGGGGTAAACAATGGGTAATATGGGGTCAAAAAGCGCCACATTTTCACAGAATAATTCCCATGGCCCATTGCGTAACCAACCTTGACCGTAATTCACTCGCGCTGGCTTTTGCCAAAGTTGCTTGGGTGATGTTTGCTGCTTGTGGGCCTGCATGAACAATGCGACGCGCGTTTCATCCCATAGACGCTGACAAAATAGACATGGCGAATTTGACGAACATCCCAATACGATGGGTGTGATCAGTTGCAATACATTCCAGGTATTTACAAAACACTTCAAGGGGGTTTTTAAATGGAAGTTAAATGCGCTGTTGGCACCCTCCAGAGTAATATCATTACAAGTAAACTCCAGCGGGACAGCATCGCCAATTTGCAATCGATATGACTCACCGCGAAGTCTCTGTAACCCACCTCTGAGAGCCTTTTGTAGGGAGGTATCGGTCATGTTATTCGATGTGATATCGGCGCGTCGTAAAGTGGGTAATATGCCAATTGGTAGCACATTGAGATGGCGCCCTCTGCAGGCATCATCAGTTAATTGGTGAAGTTCGCCCAGCTCCTCTGCCACAGCATCAAATGCCGCTCCAGAAGTCGCTATCGAACTCAGTTGATAGCGCAGTTGATACTTGTTTGCCCCCAGATGAATACGAGGATCGCCACACTGACTGAGAATCGACAGGTTATCGCATGAGACATCTAAATCACTGTCGACCAGATAAACACTGATATCGCCACCAAAACGGTAATTATCACCACCGAAGCCAGGCATTCGGATTAGATCCGATAAAACATTGAGCTGTTCTCTGATCCGTTCTTGATATTTCGAATAGTCTTGTTCAGTATAAGACTCTTGTAAGACCTGAATATTCATTCATCTGCTACATTGATGCAAAGGCGTCTTCGCCGAGATTCTTATTATCAATTTATCAGGTGAGCAACGGCTTGATCCTAATCAAACGGATCAGTTTAAATCAGCAAAATAGTGAACATTTGTCTTGATAATGAAGCGTAATCTCAATCACCTCATTCCCCTGCGACTATTAAGCGGTCTTATGATTGTTTTATTTGTCTCAGCCTGTGGCTCGCGTCTGGCTGTCGTAGAGGACATTCCACAACGAATAGATTTAAACGGCAAATGGACTTTTGTGAGCGAGGATGAATACACCTATGATCGATTTCGCGCACGAGCGGAAGCCGCCACTGCCCGAGTGACAGCCGAGTTAATTGCCCGAGGTCAGAGTCGCTCAGCTATCGAGGAAGCCCAACCAAATCGCATGATCCTAGATGTGCTGGTTAATCTGCT
>CAXRAF010000025.1:0-4889 GCA_964228485.1 Alteromonadales bacterium
TGCGCATGACTCTCCCACAGTCCCGGTAATACATCCATACCCTCAGTGGAGATAATGCGATAACCTTCAGGTACGGCAAGTGTTTCGACAGTTCCTACCTGCTTGATCATATCGTCTTCAACCAGAATCACACTATTGGCGATCGGGCGATGCCCGTAACCATCGATCAGACGACCACCCACTAGCGCGATTTGCTCGGCAGCTAACCTAGCGCTTGAGAATAGGGCACTCATAAGCAGGAATTGTGAGGTAAGTTTACGCATGGCAGATCCCCATCGTTGTGGTTTTGTGATCAGGCTATCAGCGGGAATAGAGACAGTCAAATATCACGGTTTATGATAGTAAAAAACTATTTTGCTGAACTTGTGTTACAAATTTCACTCAAAACCATATGAAATCAATATATACAATTAGCTGAAGTATGTTTTAATAGCACTATTAATGCATCATCTGCAGCACTGGTTACACAATTTTTATGATAAGACACCTATGGCTTGGCTTAATTAGCCTGACACTTTTGCTCCACACTAGCCCAGTTGCGGCCAGTTTAATCAGCTATTTCAAAGATGAAAATGGCGATACCAAATGGCAGTACGTGGCAAATTTCTCCAGTGGTGTATTAATCATTCTGCTATCCATCACCGCTATTGTTTTATTTTTTAGTCGACGCGAGGTAGGCCGCACCAATAAAGCCTTGAAACAGATGAATGATCTGCTTGAAGAGCGTGTCAAAGAGCGAACAGCTACGCTGGACGAATCAAATCACAAGCTCACCGAGACCAATGCCTTGTTAGAGGGCGAAATCGCTGAGCACTTGAACACAACCAAGCAGCTACAAGCGTCGGAAAGCTATATCAAGTCTATTCTGCAATCGATGCCTATCATGCTGGTGGGTCTTGATAAGGAAGATCGCGTCACTCAATGGAATCATGCCGCGGTAACTCTGACCGGTATTCAAACAACACAGGCGATGGGTAAGGATCTATGGGAAGCCTATCCAACCCTGCCACTCCAACGTGAGCGTGTGCATGAGGCGATTGAAAAGAATGAGCCAGTTCATGTCCGCAGCAGTCAGCGTGGACAAAGCCACTTTGAGATTACCATTTATCCGCTTGAGAACTTTATCGAGACGGGCCTAGTCATACTTATTGAGGATGTTACTCAGGTTGTGCAGTCTGAGAATAAGTTGATTGAAAAGGATAAACTCTCCGCGATGGGCGAGTTGTCGTCTGTCATGGCCTATGACATTAACGCTCCACTTAAGTCGATTGCCGATGCAGTAGACGGACTCGATTGCTCAGGTGACCCTGAGGCGACTAAACAGGCCATCGCGGCATTAAAACAACAGTCTCAAAGGGCATTAGCGATTGTCAGTAATCTACTCGATTTTTCTGGTTCCGGTCCGGATGGCGTGACGTCACTCAATATACTTGATGTTATCGATCACTCAATTGAGCTCAGCAGTGATATCTTTGCCGATGAACATGAACCAGCCTTCGCCGATATCGAGATTGAGCGTCTTTATGAAGAGAACCTGTCTGATATTCCAGGCTCTCAGTCTGAGCTGCAACAAGTATTTGTGGCGTTACTGCGATACTCTTTCCATGCTATTAGGCAAGTCGAGCGGACACAGCATAGTCCCAAGATAACCATACAGGTTCTCACCAGTTATGACGCCTTGTGGATCAAGATTTCCCACAATGGTTTAGGGATTGGTTTGGATGAGCAACAGGTTATTTTTGAACCATTCTTCAGCGATGAAGCGATGGATGAAGATAAACAATATGAAGCCAGTCAACGCCTGTCATTTCCCTACTTCATTATCACTCAACATCACAGGGGTAAAATGGCGATTACCTCGAATGTTGATATCGGCACCACCTTTCATCTGGAACTGCCACTCGAATAGTCCCCTCATCTTGGACGGCGTTTTAGTCGTAAAAAGATCTGAATACTAAAACTCAGATTGATAGAGCACTAGGATTAACGGGTGTTGTGCCTGCCGTATGATGAAGATTACCTTTAATGATTTCAATCACAGCTTTGAGTGTAAAGGCCATAAGATAGTGCTCACTGATGAGAGCTTCAGGCTACTCAAATTGCTCGATGAGTCGCGCGATACAACGATTACATTGAAGCAGATTAAAGACCATATCTGGGACGACGAATTTCTTCCGGACTATTCTGCTAAACGACTAATTCAGGCGCTGCAAAGTGAGCTTAAAAAGGCTGATTTCGATGCTTTTGCCGTGGTATATGTAGAAAGTCAGGGTTATGGCATTAAAGAAAAAACATCGAGTCGTATGTTCTTCGTAGCGGCTTTTGTTGCCATGGCAGTCATCACATTTATGTTTGTGAATGTTATTTCACCCATGGTGCGCAGCACCTCCATGGTCAACAATCGTATTATTTTTATCACCCAGGACCTACCTGATGATGCCGCGCACTCACTGTATTATGAGGCGGCCGAACAACTGAGATATCACATTCGTGAGTCGGCTATTTTACTGCTGCTCGAGGCGGCGAGTCGTGATCGGGCTAAACGAGATGATAGCATCAACTATGATAATGTCGGATTAGTCATTGAGTGGTACACGGCCAAGGATTACTCCGACCAATTGATCCGAATGGAGATCCGTGAGGCGAGAACCAAGAATCTGCTGGCATCGATTCTGTTAGACAAATCTGATTTCAATGCACTCGATAATGTCTTAGCAGAGCAGGTGAGTCTTATCGAGGGACTGATTACCTCTGATTTATTGCCACTGAATAAGTTACAGCAGGCCGATCCCTATGATCCGGTGTGGGAGCAGATGCGGGCGAAGTTAAAACTCCCAACTAACTAGCCGGCAGTGCAATGAGCTCACTGAGTGTGAGATTTTGCATGGCTGTAGATGTGTTATCTACCACCAGTACTGAGCAGGTATCCCCCCAGTCACCTAACACAATCCGCGCCTTGTTCTCCTCATCAACTGTCAGTGAGTGATGGTTTTGACGATGGGTATGACCATGAAGAATCACATCTGCACGTGTAGATAAAAAGGTGCTCACAACAGTCTCAGCCGAGACATCCATGATCTCTGAAGCTTTCATTTGTGCATTCTGTTTCGATTGCTCACGCATCGATTGTGCTATCGAGCGTCGCTCTTCAAGTGACTTATTGAGAAATTCAGCTTGCCAGTCAGGATCACGCACCATGGCTTTAAATTGCTGATAGGCCACATCATCCGTGCACAGGCTATCCCCGTGCATCAGTATCCAGCTGGCGTTATTTATGGTCAGAGAGTAGGGCTCTTGCAGCAGCTCAGCATCGCAGGCGCGACAAAAATCATCTCCCATAAGAAAGTCACGATTACCATGCATCAGAAACTTCCTACCGGAATGTTTTGCTAGCAGACTAACCACTGCCTCAGCGGTCGGGCTGTGATCATCATCACCTATCCAGACTTCGAATAAATCGCCTAAAATGAACAGCTCATCATCAGGCAAAATGAAGTGTTCCATGAAGGCACGGAACAACTCCAAAAGCGCTGGATTATGTTCTCCCAGATGCAAATCTGAGATGAATAGTTGTCGCACTTAGTCGACTACTTCCGCAGATAGGATGACCACATCTTCAACCGGTACATCCTGATGGAAACCATGGCTTCCTGTTTGAACATTCTCAATGGCATCAACGATATCCTGACCAGCTGTGACTTTACCAAAGACACAATAACCCCAGCCCTGAGGTGACTCGGAAGTGAAGTTCAGGAAGCTATTATCTTTGGTATTAATGAAGAACTGACATGAGGCAGAATGTGGCTCATTGGTTCTTGCCATGGCCAGCGTATATTTCTCGTTCGCCAGACCGTTGTTTGCTTCGTTCTGAATTGGAGCATTAGTGTCTTTCTGTCCCATCCCCGGCTCAAAACCACCGCCTTGGATCATGAAACCTTTGATGACACGGTGGAAAATCGTGTTGTTGAAATGACCAGAATTTACGTACTCTAAAAAGTTAGCCGCTGTGATGGGCGCTTTTTCAGCATCTAGTTCAATTGTGATGTCACCGTGATTGGTTTTCATTAAGATCATTACTTTTCCTCATTTTTCGCAGCTTTCTGCGCTTGATTAGTTTGTTGTTTACTTTGCTTTGGATCATATAGTCGAATGGTTTGAATGACGACCGGATTAACCGGTACGGTCGCCCCCACGCCAGCAACTTCAGCAGTGGCTACTTTGCCAATGGCATCGACTACTTCCATGCCGCTGAGCACCTTGCCAAACACGGTATAACCGAGCCGACCATACTTGGCATCAAGTGAACCATTATTACTTAAATTAATGTAAAACTGACTGTTTGCTGAGTGCACATCATCGGTGCGCGCCATGGCGATAGTACCGCGCTGATTCATCAAGCCATTATCGCTCTCATTACGGATCCCCGCACGACTCTCTTTATAGGTGTAATTCAAATCAAATCCACCGCCCTGAATGACAAAGTCTGTTTCAATTCTGTGAAACACCGTGTTGTCATAAAACCGGTCTTTGACATAGCGCAGGAAGTTTTTCACCGTACCGGGTGCTCGGTAAGAGGCTAACTCGATAACGATGTCACCCATGTTGGTTTTGATCTCAACCTGAGGTCTGGCCGCCGATAGCGGTGCCGTGACGAAAAAACTCAGTAAAGAGATGAAAATAATTGCCAATTTCAATCGCATTAATCTACTCCGATAGTTGCAATACCGTTACAATACCCATCCGAAAAGAATTTGGGTCGCTATGATAGAGCAGATCGAAGCAATGCTCAAAGATAATCCACGGTAAAGTAAGAAATCATGTTAAGTATTTACAACAATCTAAGCAAACAGAAAGAGCCCTTTAAACCTCTGGTGGAAAATAAGGTCGGC
>CAXRAF010000026.1:0-5860 GCA_964228485.1 Alteromonadales bacterium
CATCACCGAAGAGCAGATGGTCGAATCCTTTTGTGGCAACATCATTCAATTGGCTTCAACACGAGGTGACCCGGTCATAATCATGTCGGAATCGGCACGAAAGGGCTTTACTAAGGCGCAGCTGAAACAACTCGAATCACACGGCGCTATCGTCTCATCAGCCATCGATACGATCGAATATGTTGGCGGGGGTAGTGCGCGCTGTATGATAGCTGAGATCTTCCTGCAAAAAGCTTGACATCTAATTCACTTTGCACCAGAATGCGCACCGCTTCGCAATTCAAGCGAATCACGCGCCCGTAGCTCAGCTGGATAGAGTACCTGGCTACGAACCAGGCGGTCGGACGTTCGAATCGTTCCGGGCGCGCCATATACCAAAGGCCCACCAAATCGCGTGGGTCTTTTTTATTCTTGGCTTTTGGTAATTTTGAACTAGACTCGTTTACACCCCCGGAATCTGTGTTATTTGTTAGCGCATATTTTTTCCGATAATTCAAGATTGATTTTTAGCAATGATCGGCTCATAATCCGCGCAATAAAAAATCAGTCTGGTTGACACACATTGATAACCAGTTTTTTATTTAATCCAGGGAACTAATAGGATAATTTGAGGTCAGAGACATCATGCAGGAAAATATTAGTCACACACCCGACGCCATTTCGAATCAATTTGGCACCGACCACGCAGAAATCTATCAACTTATCGCCGAACAAGATCAAATTATGACAACCTTTGGTCTAGAATGCGCAATTAATCTCAGCGCTGAGCGCGTTGCTGAGTGCCTGGGCGATCTGGTCAGGGCCTCTTACATTCGAGTCTACAGCAAACACAACCGCCCATCCGCGTGGGAAACTGTGAAAGAAGTCGCGCAAGCTTCCTAATCGTAATTCAATCTTGTTATTCTGGCACTATTTCCTCTAGAATAGTCTAGGCAATAGCAATGAAGTATGAATATGTCGATACCAGAAATAACAAACATAATACTGACCGACTCAAATATTGCTCATGAGATTATTACCTCAGATTCTCATGAGTCTTTCTTGGCCGCTGCCGCTGATAGTCAAATTCCACCCCAACAACTGGTCCGAACATTAGTCATAAAATCACATGGCCGCCTGATGATGCTGGCCATTAGGGCATCTGACTTACTGGATTTTAGTGAACTAACCAATGTGCTTGGTGAAGAGATTACACTACAACATAACTACCATCGCGGTGTCACAAATGGTGACGCCAATCGACGCACACCGATCGCCTCGATGCTTGAGTTTGACTTGATCATAGATGAGGCGTTAGTAAATGAATCTTATGTTTATTTTGATTCCGGCCTGAACTGGTCGTTTGTCAAAGTAACTGGAAGCGATTTTGCCAAACTAAATAGTAAAGCCAAGTTCAGCCACTTCTCCTGTCCACCTGAGCAATTATACAGCGTAGGGCACAACGATAACGATGAGGAGAACAGGCTACTCAGCTTTACCCCTAAGCGCATCCACCAACGCGTTGAGGAAACACTAGACCTTCCGGCAATGCCGAGCATAGCACAAGAGGTGATGCGTCTGAGGGTTGATCACAATGCCGGTGCCGCTGATTTAGCCGCGGTAGTTGAGCAGGATCCAAGTCTTGCAGCTCAAGTGGTGAGTTGGGCGAGTTCTCCGTACTATGGTTATCAGGGCAAGATAGATTCCATTCATACGGCGATCAGTCGTGTCTTGGGCTTTGATCTGGTGCTCAATTTGGCACTGGGTATCTCGGTGGGCAAGGTGTTTAATGTGACGAATGATGGGCCATTGGGAATTAAGTCATACTGGCGTCAATCGGTTTACTGCGCCACACTGTGTGAAAAGCTCTGTAGTTTCATTCGCGGTAAAACCAGACCATCACGTGGATTAGTATACTTATCCGGTCTGTTGCATAACTTTGGTCAATTAATTTTAGGGCATCTATTCCCACCACAATTTTACCTCATCAACCGCTATGTCGAGATGAATCCGCATATCCCACTGGCAGATATTGAACGATATCTGCTTGGGACCACGCATCTGGAAGTAGGAGAGTGGCTGATGCAATCATGGAATATGCCGGAAGAACTCATCTCTGCAGTGCGTTGGCACCATCATGAGGAATTTAATGGTAATGAGGCGCTCTATTCAAATCTGGTGCTCGTGGCCAATCGCTTACTCAAGCGAATTGATATTGGCGATGCCTCACAGCTCATTTTACCCCAGTCTGTTCTTCAGACTATCGGTATTGAAGAAGATGATGCCTTCAAAGCACTTGATCTCATCGTTGCTGATGAAGCTGAGTTAAATGCTATCGCTCAGCAAATGGTTGCCTAGTCCAGAAACGTTCAGTTTTAGTTCAGTTTGTTCAGCTTAATATAGGGTTGTTCTCATATGATTAGGAGCAATTCAAATGAACAAATGGCTATTATCTGCGTGCGTCGCAACCTTCACTGTATCAGCTACGGCGGAGCAGTCCTTTCACTATGACTACGCCACAGTACTTGAATCAACACCTGTAATTAAACTGGTCGAACGCACCGATTACGAACGCGAATGCAAACCGAAAGTGATCCGCTATCAGACGCGCAGCAAGAATGACAATTCCTTACTCGGGACAGTGGTAGGTGCTGCAATTGGTCATGCATTGGGACACCGTAGTAAGCATCGCACAGGTGCAACAGTTGCCGGTGCAATCATTGGTAACAGCATCGCTAAAAATAATGGTCCTACTTATGCAAAAGAACGTGTAGAAAATCATTGTCAGATGATTCCGGTAACATGGCAGGAAGAGCAGATTGTTGGCTATAACGTCGTTTACCGTTACCATGATCGCACTTTTGAAGCACGTCTGCCATATGAGCCTGGTGATACATTGAAAATTCGTGTGTTACTGAATCCAATTGCTAATCCGGTAGATGACCAATAATCGATTTGGCCTCGGCTAAATCAACGAAAATGATGAGATTATGCGTTTACTGATTATCATAATGTTAGCGATTTCCTATATGGCTACTTCCTACCAACCGCTGTCTGCAGCACCATTAGCATCAGCCAGGGAGAAAGAGTCGAAACCTCGCATAATCAGCAAAAGTCAGGCTATCAACGCCGCCAAACGACAAGTCAATGGTAAAGTCTTGTCGGCGAGTCTCATCCCGAGCAGAGGACCAGCCGTTTATCGTGTGAAACTACTGGTCTCTGAAAAACGGGTCAGGACTGTTTTCGTTGATGGCAGAACCGGTTCAGTTATTCGCATCAATTAGAGATAAAGACTATGCGTATATTGGTAATCGAAGACGAGCAACAATTGGCGGCTCAAATCGCAAGTGAACTGCAAAGCAATGGCTTTACCGTCGATCAAGCCCATGATGGCTCTGAGGGGCTATACTATGCAGAAGAATTTCCTTATGACTTGATGGTTATCGATTTGGGCTTGCCCAAGATGTCTGGCTCTCAGATTATCGAACAACTTCGGGCGGATGATAACAAGACACCTATTATTATCCTCACTGCCCGTGATCATTGGCAAGATAAGGTCACCGGCCTTAGCTCGGGTGCAGATGACTATCTGACCAAACCCTTTCACATGCCCGAATTACTCGCCAGAGTAAATGCCTTACTGCGACGTTCAGCAGGGCAGGCGAATCCAGTATTTTCACTCGGTCCTGTCAGTCTGGATACCAACAGACAACTGATTAGCATTGATGATCAGACCATTGATGTAACGGCTTATGAGTATAAGATCATGGAGTATCTGATCTACAACCCTGACAAGGTGATATCCAAGACCGAACTGACAGAGCATATCTACGAGCAGGATTATGATCGCGATAGTAATGTGATAGAGGTACTGGTCGGTCGTCTCAGGAAAAAGCTTGACCCTGGTAATACCATAAAACCTATCGAGACGCTCCGCGGTCGGGGCTATCGTATTAATAGTTCATGGACCGATTGATACCGAAATCACTCACTGGGCGGCTGATGTTAGTCGCCTCAATCGTCGTTGTGCTATTCCTGCCTCTAGCGGGACTCATTATTGAACGTGCCTACACCGCCAGTCTTGATAGTCGGTTAGAAGAACAACTCAAGATTCAAACCTACAGCCTTATGGGCTTAGCTGACGAGCTGGAATTAGGCGTACTATGGTTACCAGAGGCATTGCCTGATGAACGATTCAATCAGCTTGCCAGCGGCCGTTATGCCCAGTTATTCGCAGAAAATGGCGAGACACTATGGCGCTCACTATCAGTCGCCAGCATTGAACTGCCCGAGCGTTCAGATGATTCTGCGGGACTGATGACTGAGGAGCAACTGGGCCAGTTTCAATTCAAACGCATTATTCTGAGCGATGATACACCGCTGCAGGTCGCCGAGGTTGGTATTATCTGGGAAGGTCCGGGCGATGTCGAAAATGTCTATACCTTTCAAGTCTCAGAATCACTCGTGCCATACTACTATGAAATCGAGGCGTTTCGACAAACCCTGATCTTATGGCTCGGAGGGTTAGGAGCACTACTGTTATTGGTCAATCTAGCGGCGATGTTCTGGGCTTTGAGACCATTTCAAAGATTATCAGAAGCGATTGTCGCAGTTGAATCAGGAGAGGCCGATCATCTTGACTCTGATTATCCTAAAGAGTTACAGCAAATAGCAGACAACATCAACGGCTTAATCGTGCATGAGCGGCGTCAGCGCAAACGTTACCGCAACACCCTGCAAGACCTCGCCCATAGTTTAAAAACGCCACTGAGCGTGCTGCAGAGCCTCATACCGGAAATTTCTAACAAGGCCTTAATCGAGCCAATGAATGAGCAAAGTGAGCGCATGAATCGACTAATTAGTTATCAGTTGCAACGTGCGGTAATCAGTGGCTCGACTCCGGTTAAGCAACGTACCGCACTGAAAGCGGAAGTCGAGCGACTATTTCAAGCATTGGCAAAGGTCTATCTCGATAAGAAGATTCGCTTCGAATCTGACATCACTGAGGGATGTATCTTATTTGTCGATGCCAATGATGCCTTGGAGGTCATTGGTAATCTCTGTGATAACGCCTGTAAATATGGCGAATCTTTAGTTCGTGTGAATGCATCAATGAGTGATGAAGCCAACATGGTTGCCATTGATGTCATCGACAATGGACCGGGTATACCAGCTACATTACGTGAATCTATTTTCGAGCGTGGTAAACGACTTGATGAGAACAATACCGAAGGGCAGGGTATTGGATTAGCGGTAGTGCAGGATATTGTGACCTCATATCGCGGTGAAATCGAATGGCCTGAGCAAACCTCAGGCCATTGTGTCAGATTACTTCTACCTGGGGTGATAGAAGCGACTGATAGCTACTGATCTTGCTTTTCTTTTGTTTCTTTATTTTTCTTCAGAATAACAACATTATTACCCGTCTTTAACGCTCCGGTAGATTCTATCTCGATCTCAAATTGATGCGCTGAGGGATGCACCTGAATGTGTTTGCCCTGCAACTCAATGGCGTCCCCATTTGCCTCAATAAACTGAAACTTCGGTGCTGTACGATACATGACTTCACGCTCAAGGCCATAGGAGGTCAAGACACCCTGTACGGCATCAACCATCGCTTTAACGGCGTCCTCTGGTAGGTCGTTGCCATTGATGGTTATGCTATTTTTTGAGAAATCACTGATTTCATGAACACGGGTAATTATAGATGACAGACCTTCCTTGCCCAGTCCTGATGCGGCATGTAGGGCCGGCAACTTGATCTCTTCTCCACCGACAAACACCATTTTACCGCCATCAAAGGCCTTTACCGTGACTTCTTTGCCTTCGGCAGTAGTTAACGTCTTGGTTTCACCATCCAGTAACTCAGGGATTGAAAAGG
>CAXRAF010000027.1:0-8955 GCA_964228485.1 Alteromonadales bacterium
GGCCCATAAGAGGTTCGCTGCAGTGAAATCTGATTGACGATCGCAGCCCCATCAACTAACCAACCCACTGCACCAATATCAGCCCAACTCAGGGTAGGATAGTTAAAGATGGAAGCATATTTGGCCGTGCCATTCTGTAGATCTTCAATGAGTTGAGAGCGCTCAACACCGAGAGTCTCTGTGGCGGAATAAAGATATAATCCATGCCCACACTCATCCTGAACTTTAGCTAGCAGGATCAGCTTGCGACGCAGCGTCGGTGCACGGGAGATCCAGTTACCCTCTGGTTGCATACCGATAACCTCAGAGTGAGCATGTTGCGCCATCTGACGGATTAAGTTTTTACGATACGCCTCTGGCATCCAGTCACCGGGCTCGATCTTTTGTTCTGCTGCTATCTTTGCTTCAAATTCTGCTAAATGTTCAGCTTCGGTTGTCATAATTGGTCCTCAAAGTGAATACTCATCATACGTTTTTTAAATCTATTGCTGCCATAACAAATATTAATCAGGTACGTTCGATAATCATGGCTATACCTTGACCAACACCAATACACATGGTGCATAGGGCATAGCGTTTATTGGTTCGTTGTAATTGATATGCAGCCGTTGTGACCAGTCGAGCACCGCTCATGCCCAGCGGATGACCCAATGCTATCGCACCACCGAGCGGATTTATTCGGGGATCATCATCTTGCAGACCTAAGGCGCGAGTTACGCCTAAACTTTGCGCTGCAAATGCTTCATTCAGTTCAATAATATCCATGTCATCTAAACTTAACCCGGTCAGCTTTAAAACCTTGTGCGTTGCAGGTACTGGTCCCATTCCCATAATACGCGGTGCTAGTCCGGCCGTGGCAAATCCAACGACTCTGGCAAGTGGCGCCAAGTTTTGTGCATCAACAGCGTCTCCAGATGCAATCAGTAGGGCGCATGCACCATCATTAATCCCAGAGGCATTGCCTGCTGTGACAGTGCCGTTCTCTCTGAATGGTGCTCTCAAGTTAGCCATTGCCTCAAGACTGGTATCAGGACGCGGATGCTCATCGGCACTAAATTCTTTGCTCTCTTTTCGACTAACGGGGACAGTAACCGAGATCAATTCATCGGCAAACAAGCCACCTTGTTGTGCTTTAGCCGCCTTCTGTTGACTGTTAAAGGCGAATAAATCCTGATCCTCGCGACTGATATTGTATTCACTAGCAACGTTTTCAGCAGTCTCGGGCATAGTTTCCACACCATACTGGGCTTTGAGTGCTTTGTTAACGAAGCGCCAACCCATCGTGGTGTCATACAGGGTTTGATCACGGCCGTAGGCTGAATTAGCTTTACCCATCACCAATGGTGCCCGCGACATATGCTCGACACCACCGGCGATACATAGCGATTGTTCACCACACTTAATCGCTCTGGCTGCAACACCGACAGCCTCCAATCCGGAGCCACATAAACGATTCAATGTGACAGCCGGCACTTCTTGTGGGAGACCCGCCAATAGCGCTGACATGCGGGCAACGTTGCGATTATCCTCGCCTGCCTGATTAGCACAGCCATAATACACATCATCAACAGAAGACCAATCCAGTTGCGCATTTCTTTGCATTAAAGCTTTGAGCGGTAAGGCGCCCAGATCATCAGCACGTATCGCCGCTAAAGAGCCGCCGTAGCGTCCTATCGGTGTTCTTATGGCATCTACGATGTAGGCATCTGTCATAGTTCGTTAAACCTTATATTGTTACTTTTACTTTCCGGTGAATTTGGGCGAACGCTTTTCCATAAAGGCATCAACCCCTTCTTGATAGTCATCACTTTGACCAAGTAAATGCATTGCATCTCGCTCTAGCTCTAATTGTGCCATTAAACTACGATCAAAACTTGTGTTCAAAAGTCGCTTGATGTTTGCCAAGGCCGTGGTTGGCTGGGCGGCCAGGTGTACCGCCAATTGGCGTGCCTCACTCATCAGGTTTTCATCATCATGTACCTGATAAATTAACCCCCATTGCTCAGCCTGCTCAGCAGATAACTTATTGCCCAACATGGCTAAAGCTTTTGCTCGCGGCAAACCAATGGCCCGTGCCAGATGCCAGGAACTTCCCGAATCAGGCACCAAACCAATCTTGGCGAATGACAAAATAAATGATGCTGAGCGTGCTGCCATAACAAAGTCACACGCCATGGTGATACTTGCCCCAGCACCAGCAGCAACCCCATTAACAGCACATATGATTGGCATTGGATAGGTGGTCAGTCGGCGTATCAGAGGATTGTAATTGGTTTCGACTGAAGCACTCAGATTGGGAGCCTTATCCTGCTCTGAACTAACAGCACGATCGGACAGGTCCTGGCCGGCACAGAATCCTCGACCAGCACCCGTTAGTATCACAGCTCGAGTTGAGCCCTCATCTAACAGACTATCCAGTACCGTTCGTAACTCTTGATGCATTTCGGTATTAAAACTATTGAGTTTTTCAGGTCGGTTGAGACAAATCTCAGCAACAGCCTCAGTCATCGTCACCTGAATAGTTTTAAAATCATTTGCTTCAAACATAAATTTTCCTCATTTATACTGCATCTAACACCAGTTAGAGACTTCACGAATGCCAATTTACCGTCTAGAGGGTATGACCCCATCCATTGCCGATTCGGCTTATGTGCATCCCAGTGCCGAAATTATCGGCGACGTTACTATCGAAGCGCACTGTTATATTGCACCTGGTGCCGTTCTTCGCGGTGACTTCGGTCACATTCACGTCCATCATCACTCTAATGTTCAGGACAATTGTGTGCTACACAGTTTTCCCGATCAGGACTGCATTGTTTCAGCCTATGGTCACATTGGTCACGCCGCTGTGTTACATGGCTGCGTCCTCGAGGACAATGTCCTGATTGGCATGAACTCAGTCATCATGGACCAGGCACAGATTGCCAAAAATACGATTGTTGCAGCCAACAGTTTTGTCCCCAGCAACTTTACCTGTGAGCCTGGCGCACTTATCGTTGGCTCGCCAGCCACTGTCAAACGAACACTCAGTGAACATGAAATCAATTGGAAGAGTGAAGGTACCGATCACTATGTCCAATTAGCCAGTCGCTACCTCAACAGTTGTGAACTAGTCCAACGTGAGGATTTATCCGATGCTCTTGACACTAATCAAAGAGCATCTGTCAATTTTCAATATAAGCCTGATAAATCAGACTGAGTACACACTCGCTCGAGTTCAGGAGCATTCGCTCGCCTGACGTTCAACCAGTGTCAAAATGTCATATAGCGCTACCAATTCGTCGTGCTGATTGGTGATTTCCACTGCCCAAACCACGACTCCAGTATGATACTTATCATCCGGCTTTTTAGCTTTCTTTATTTTACGCTTAACCGTAACGCTTACCTGAATAGTATCTCCAATCCCCACGGGCTCGACGAAACGCAAATTATCGATGCCGTAATTGGCGATAACCGGACCTTGCTTAGGATCCACAAACATACCCGCCGCAGCAGATATTAAGAAATAGCCATGGGCAACACGTTTCTCGAAGAACGAGTCTTTGGCCGCAATCTCATCGAAATGAGCATAGAAATGATCACCGGACAAACAACCAAAATTAACAATATCTGCTTCTGTAACCGTGCGCCGATGCGTGGTGAGGTTGTCACCGATCTGTAATTCTTCAAAGTATTTACGAAAAGGATGAATGACATCCTCAGTCTTAGCGGCACCGGGTAAATATTCTTCAGTGATGTGACTCAATGTGGTGGGTGAGCCTTGTAATGCAGTTCGTTGCATGTAGTGCTTAATAGCACGGGAGCCACCCAGTTCTTCACCACCACCAGCGCGTCCCGGACCTCCATGGATTAAACCTGCCAATGGTGAGCCATGTCCGGTGGATTCGGCAGCCGAATCACGATTAATCACCAACATACGACCATGATGTGATGCGGTATTTAAAATAAACTCTTTAGCGAGGGCGTTATCATTACTAAACAGGGAGCCGGCTAAACTTCCTTTGCCCATATTAGCCAGTTCGATGGCTTGTTCGATGTCGGAGTAGGGCATCATGGTTGAAACCGGACCAAACGCCTCAACTTCATGTGGCACCTCTGTCTCGGTAGGCTTAGCACAATGTAGTAGAGTAGGAGCCATGAAAGCGCCTTGATCGGGGGCAATATCGACCAATGGATGCTGATTGATATCGCCGCTGAGTTGTTCACTCACGGCACAAAGTTTTGCCACCGCACTCATCACATCATCTCGCTGATGTTGTGCCACTAGAGCACCCATGCGGGTGGCTTTATTTCTAGGATCGCCAATCGCCGTTTTGGACAAGCGAGCAAGCAGGGCTTCAGAGACTGCTGAAGTCATGGTCTCAGGGACGATAATGCGTCGGATAGCGGTACATTTCTGGCCCGCTTTAGAGGTCATTTCGCGACTGACTTCTTTGATGAATAAATCGAACTCAGGACTCTCAGGTGTGACATCAGTACCCAAGACGCAGCAATTGAGTGAGTCTGCCTCCATAGTAAAAGGAATCGATCGCTCGATAATATTTGGATGCGAGCGTAGCATACGTCCGGTTGCGGCTGAACCTGTGAAGGTGACCGTATCTTGTTCTGTGAGATGGTCAAAGGTGTCACCAATACCGCCACAAATAAGTTGCACACAGCCATCGGGAAAGATGTTTGAGGCGATGATATCGCGCACGACGCGTTCTGTTAGATAACTCGTCACCGTTGCTGGCTTTACAATAACCGGAACACCAGCAATTAAGCTGGGTGTTATTTTTTCCAACATACCCCAAACCGGAAAGTTATAGGCATTAATGTGCAGACTGATACCTCGTTTGGCAGTGAGTATGTGCTGACCGATGAACGAGCCTTTAGCCGACAGAGGTATCGATGCTCCCTCTACTATATGCGGTGCATCATTAAGCTCTCTGCGAGCAATGCCTGAAAAGTTGAACATGGTGCCGATACCACCCTCAATATCCACCCAGGAATCTGCTTTCGTGGCGCCGGTCAGGTAGGAAATTTGATAGTAAACATCCTTGCGTTCCATGAGATACAATGCCAGTGCTTTAATTCGCTCTGCACGCTCATGAATTGTCAGCTTTGCCAATTCAACATGGGCCTTGTCGCGTCCATAGGCGAGAATGTCCGAGAAGCCGGTCGTCAATGGTGTTAACTCAGCTATGACCTCATTATCGAGTGCACTGCGAAGTGTCTGACTATCGGCATTACCCTTCAGCCATTCACCACAAACATAACTCTCAATGTTCATTGTTTCTGAAATACCCATTAAATTATCCTTCCCAGTTTTCAATAGTATCGACAAAATGACTCAAAAACAGATTGGTCTGATGCGCATCAAGAGCACGATGATCTATGGTTAGACTGACATAGCACATAGGTTTAATTACCATGACATCTTCGCCGTTTTGCTCAACCACAACAGCGCGCTTTTGCAGTTTACCTACGCCCAAAATAGCGACTTCTGGCTGATTGATAATAATGGGGGTAGCGAAGAGACTGCCAGAAACACCATGATTAGAGATCGTCAAAGTCGAGCCTTTGAGATCGTCTGGTGTTAGGTTGCCATTGCGTGCCTTGTCGGTTTGCTCAGTTAAAGCGATGGCAATCTCATACAAATCTTTTGAGTTAACATCGCGAATGACAGGTACCACTAGCCCATCGTCGCCCAATGCGGTGCCGATGCCCATGTGAACCTGTTTAAATAACTCAAGGCAATCCTCATGATATCGGGCATTCACCTGTGGCACTTCTTGACAGGCAAGGGCAGCGGCATAGGCAAAGTAGGCGGTGAAGGTTAACTTTCCACCCACACGAGCACAGGCATTTTTGTGCCATTTGCGATGGGCGATAATATTGCTCATGTCCATTTCAAATACACTCGTCACATGGGGCGAGGTATGCAACAGGCTACTGACCATGTGATCGGCAATTGATTTACGTATTCGAGTATGCGGTACCTTTCTCGAAGTGGTACTCACCGTTGGCGTATCAGTTGGCGCGGAATTGTCTGTCTTAATGGCTGTATTCTGCTCATGGGTTGTTTGTTGTTGTGCCAGATACTGCTCAACGTCTTCCCGCGTCACTCGTCCATTGCGACCACTTCCGGTGACTTCATCAGCCGTTAGCTGGTTTTCCTGTAATAAACGTCTTACAGCAGGGCTCAGGCGGTGTTTCGCCTTATCCTCGACTGTCTCCGTTGATGGCTCCTCAATATCTTTCTCAGTCGACTCCACGCTGTCTTCAGACACAGTTGCGGTGTCGGCAGGGCGAATGTGTGCCAGAGCCATATCTGCTTCGACGTCCTCACCGACCTTGACTTGTATGTCAGATAACACCCCTGACTGATGCGCACACACTTCCATACTGACTTTGTCGGTTTCCAACTCGAGCACAGGTTGTCCGGCAGAGACGATGTCGCCCTCATTGACGAGCCACACAGAAACACTGGCTGCAGTTCCCTCAAGTTCATCTGCTGAGATGGTTAATTCAGTGGTCATATTAGGTTCCCTCAACAATTTGGCGAAAAGCGTCCGTTAAAACGCCAGTGTATCTGAAATCGTCTGCTTGATCAGACTGACCGATGGTATCACTGCCTCTAGTAGTCCGAGATTGTGCGGCACAGGAATATCCGGCATGGCCAGTCGCTCTAGCGGTGCATCAAGATAGAAGAAGGCTTCCTTGGCCAGTACCGCAGCGATCTCAGCGCCAAAGCCAGCCGTCATATTATCCTCGTGGACGATAACACACCGTCCAGTACGTTTAACCGATGATAGGATAGTTTCTTTATCCCAGGGCTGTATGGTGCGTAAATCAATGACCTCGACGCCTGGGATGTCTTCGCTGGCAGACAAACATCGTTCAACCATGGCACCCCATGTCACCACGGTAATTTTATCGCCCTTGGTGATGGTATTTGCCTGCCCAAATGGTATGCAGTATTCATCACCGGGATAGGGGCGTCTTGCACTTATGCCATCCAGCAGGGCACGGTGCTCAAAGAAAATCGTCGGGTTATTATCCCGTAGAGCAAAGCGAAGCAGTCCTACGGCATCCTCTGCATTGGATGGCATAGCGATTTGCCAACCAGTTTTATGAGCCCATTCAACCTCATCACTCATTGAGTGCCAGGGATCACCACGACCGGCAAATCCACCAGGAATACGCACTACCATGGGAGCTGCGAATTGATTATTGGTGCGCCAACGCATAATACCGGTATCAACAATTTGTTCGGCGGCAGGTTCAGCATATTTTCTAAACTGTATTTCGGGTACGGGAAGTAGGCCGTTGAGCGCCATACCAACCGAGCGCCCGATGATCCCTTCTTCTGATAGTGAGGTATCAAAAACACGCTCATCACCATACTTTTCATTCAGACCAAGTGTCGCTGCGTGCACACCGCCTTTCGGGCCAACATCTTCACCAAAAACTAGCATCTTCGGATTGGTACTTAGTTCATAATCAAGCGTCTTGCGAATCGCTGTGAGCATATTTAAACGAACACCCTCGGGCTTTGCGGTATCTGAGGTGGCTGGAAAGACATGCTGATCGGCATGTAAACCACCTCTGAGTTGTAATTCAAATAGGCCATCGGCCGTGCGTTCTGCGAAGGTGTATTTCTTTACATGCCGGGCATCGGGTTCTGGTCTGGCTTCGGCCCTCTGTACAGCTAATTGCACCTCTGATTGTGCTCTGGCGGCAATTTCATGTAATTCTTCGGAACTGAGCAGATCCTGCTCTATCAGAAACTTATTTAACTTGGGTAGTGGATCATTCAATAGCTCTGTTTCAATCAATTCAGCCGACTTGTATGTCTGAGTATCTTGAAAGGTATGTCCGCATAGACGAGGTACTTTTACCCGCAGTAAACAGGTTCCTTTGCCGCGGCGAACATAATTCACCGCTTCCAATACAGCTGCTGGCGTGATTTCAGGATCGGTGCCATCAACGTCAACAATGTGGAGATTTTTGTAGCTTCTCAGATTTGCTACCTGATCACCACCGGGTGTCTGGATTTCCTGCGGTACCGAAATGCCATATCCATTGTCTTCAATGACGAATAATTGCGGCAAGTTTAAAGTCGTTGCAATATTGAGAGCAGACCAGAAGCCATTGGTTGACATCGAGGAGTCACCGCCCATTGCTACCGAAATGGCCCCCTTGTATTCATCTTCATGCAAAGTATTGCGTCGATAATCAATGGCTTGAGCCCATCCCACAGAAGGGGTGTACTGTGCGCCGACACCACCAGACATAGGAAATAACATGGCACCTCGAGGGGCAACATTGGGAAAGTTACATACCACACCGATATCACGACCATCAGAATAACTGCCTGATTTAGCCATTGGTGCAGCAACGGCATCTTCAAGATTCAGACCAAGCGATAACACGAGCGGACGCGAACGATAATATCCTGTCACGGCATCGTGCTGATGGGTCAATAAACTTCCAACTAGGATCTGTGCAAAATCATGTCCTCTTGCCGAGAATTGATTAAACACCTTTTTTGCCGGGACCAGTTGCTGCTCTTCAATTTCGTCAATTGCCCTGGATACAGATAATAGATAGGAAATCTGATGCCAATCAAATGCCTCATTTTCAGGGACTAAATATATCTTCCTTGCCTGCTCAACAGCCATTAAACTACTCCACATAATACTTAAACGTGAGTATACAAATAACTAGTTGCATCTGCAAGCATTTGTATGAGGCTGCAAAGATGATGAAGGTAACTATAAGTTACTCTATAATAGAAAAAAAGTTGGATTAGGATTGATGTGTGAAATTATATAGCTACTGGCGATCAACAGCTGCCTACCGAGTGCGAATTGCGCTCAACCTCAAAGATATTGATTACGAATATATTCCGGTTAATTTAGTCAAGGATGGTGGAGAGCAGCATCAGGCTGATTACAGAGATAAAAATCC